>JBBSAT010000281.1:0-10686 GCA_038252025.1 Polyangiales bacterium
CACCGTGCTCGAGACGCTCGGCCAGCCGGGGCACTCGTTCTGACCGTAGCCGCCGCCGCAGATCCCGGCGCGGAACGCGGCGTGCGCGTCGGGTCGATGATCATGGTCGTACTGCGCCATCATGTCGGCGCACGCCTCGCCGGCGGTCCAGCGCATGAGGGGCGGGAGGTGCTGGCACTCGCACCGGAACTGGTTGATGCGCGCGACGCAGTCCACGTGGGGATCGCCGGTGCTCGCCATCACCGCCGGCATGCAGCCGGCGATGGGGGCAGCGAGCGGCGTTCCCGTCGTGCACGTCGGATCGGGCGGGACGTAGGCATCGGGCCCGACGTAAGCGTCCACGGGGGGCGCCACGTAGGCGTCGCTCGCCGCAGCGTCGGGGGGGATGCCGGTGCCCGCGTCCGTCGCGCTGCCCGCGTCGGTCGGGCTGCCCGAGTCGGTCGGGGTGCCGCCGCCGTCGAAGCGGCCGGTGTCCGGGTTCAGCACGGGAGGCCCCGAGGCGCCGAGGCGGCCTTCACAGCCGGCGCTCAGCAAGACCGATGCGAGCGCGATTCCGAGAGCGACGTGGCGCATGCGGTGGCCCCTTCCGAGGTCGATGGTAGCCGACCTCGGACCTTCTCAGAAGAGCGACCCCTGGGGGGTGCGTCGCTTCCTCCCCAGGTGGACGAACGCGCGCTCCGTGGCGACTCGGCCACGGTTCGTTCGCGCGAGGAAGCCGTTCTGCAGCAAGTAGGGCTCGATCACGTCCTCGAGAGTGTCGCGAGGCTCGCTCAGCGTCGCCGCGAGCGCCTCGATCCCCACGGGGCCGCCGTCGTAGAGGTCGATGATCGCGCGGAGGAAGCGTCGGTTCATCTCGTCGAGACCGGCCTCGTCGACCTCGAGGCGACGCAGGGCTTCGTGGGCCGCCGCGAGGTCGAGCTTACCGTTTCCGAGGATCTCCGCGAAGTCGCGCGCGCGACGAAGGAGCCGGTTCGCGATCCGCGGCGTTCCGCGTGCCCGGCGCGCGAGCTCGAGGGCCGCCGGGTCGTCGATCGTGACATCGAGGATCCCCGCGCTGCGCCGGACGATGCGGGCGAGCTCTTCGGGGTCGTAGTAGTCGAGACGCGCCTCGATCCCGAAGCGTGAGAGGAGGGGGCCCGTGAGGAGACCGGTCCGCGTCGTCGCGCCGACGAGCGTGAAGGGTGCGATCGGGATCTGGAGCGTGCTCGCCATCGGCCCATCGCCGTGGACCACGTCGATGCGGAAGTCCTCCATCGCCGTGTAGAGGTTCTCTTCGACGACGGCGGAGAGCCGGTGGATCTCGTCGATGAAGAGCACGTCGCGCTCGTTCATCTTCGTCAGGATCGCCGCGAGCTGGCCCTTGTGCTCGATGGCTGGGCCGTGCGCGACGTGCATCGTGACGCCGAGCTCCTCGGCGAGGATGAACGCGATCGTGGTCTTCCCGAGCCCCGGCGGCCCGAAGAGCAGCACGTGATCGAGGGCGCCGCCGCGTCGCTTCGCCGCGTCGACGTAGACCGTGAGGTTCTCCTTCACGCGGGTCTGGCCCACGAACTCGTCGAAGCGGCTGGGGCGCAGCGAGAGCTCGAACCGGCCCTCGTCCGTCCGTGACTCGGGCGCGGGGTCGAGCAGGTTCTCGGGCCGCTCGCTCTTGGCCGTGGGGGTGTTCGCCTTCGCCATGGATCTGCTCGCGCTCAGCCGAGCGCCGCGAGGGCTTCGCGCAGGAGCGCGCTCGTGTCCTTGGTGGCCGCGTGCTCGGCGATGGCCGCGATCGCGCGCTCGGCTTCGCTCGGCCTGAAGCCGAGCGACACGAGCATGCTCGAGACCTGTGCCAGCGGGCCGGTCGGCTTCACGATGGTGATCGGCGACGCGACGCTGCCCACGCTGCTCGGCGAGACGAAGCCGAGCTTGTCCTTGAGCTCGAGCACGAGCCGCTCGACGATCTTCTTGCCGACGCCCGAGATGCCCTTGAACGCTTCGCGGTCGTCACGCGCGATCGCTGCGGCGAGCTGCTTGGCGTCGAGGTGAGAGAGGATCGAGAGCGCGAGCTTCGGGCCGACCGAGGAGACGCCCATGAGCGCGCGAAAGGCGGCGCGGTCCTCCTGTGAGCCGAAGCCGTAGAGCACGAGGAGGTCCTCGCGGACGTGCGTGTGGATGTGGAGGACGATGCGCTCGTTGCCGAGCCGGCCGAGGGTTCCGAGCGGCACCCAGACCTCGTAGCCCACGCCGCCCACGTCGAGGACGATCGAGCCGTCCACCGCTCGATCGACGATCGATCCCGTCAGTCGCCCGATCACGCGGCGAGGATAGCCGAGCGCGTGCTCAACGACGTCGACGAACGACGAGGCCGAGCACGATGAGCGCGAGGAGGGCGAGGCTCGCCGCCGAGGAGGTCGAGCCCCCGACGCGGCAGGCGCAGCCCGGCTGGGTCACGACCCCACCGCCGCGACCGGAATCGGGCCGGCCGCCGTCGAACCCGGTCGAGCCGGCGTCGCCGGTTCCATCCGGCACGCACGAGCCTTCGACGCAGCGATTGCCGGGCCCACAGTCGACCGCAGCGCACGGGTCGGCCTCGCAGCCGCCGTTCCGGCATCGCATGCCGGCGGCGCAGCTCACGCCCTCGCACGCGTCGAGACAGGCGCCTTCTCGGCAGACCTGGCCGGTGCTGCAGGTCACGCTCGCGCAGCGATCGACGATGCACTCCGCGAGCCGGCAGGTCTGACCCAGCGGGCAGGTGACGCCCGCGCAGCCGTCGACGCACGCGCCCGCGGAGCAGACCTCGCCCGTTCCGCACGTGAGCGTCTCGCAGCCGGCGTCGAGGCAGAGGCCCATCGACCCGCTGCCCGCCCTCGAGTCGCACGCCGTGCCGGCTGGGCAGAGCGTCGTGGTGTCGAGATCCGTGCATGTGCAGGCAGGCCCGCAGAGCGTGAGGGCGCCAGGTCGGTCGGCCACGCAGATCTGCATCGAGGGGCAGAGGACGCCGAGGCAGAGATCGATGCACGCCCCGCCGATGCAGGCGAGGCGGCCCGGGCAGACGACGCCAGCGCAGGGATCGACACAGTCGCCGCCGCGGCAGATCGTGCCGGCGGGGCAGGGCTCCGTGCGTGCGGCGCATGCCGCCTCCGCGCAGAGACCGGCGGGCGTGCAGGCGAAGCCCGCGGCGCACGCGCCTTCGAAGCACGCCGTCGCGCAGAGGCCGCTCGAGCTGTCGCACATGGTTCCGCTCGGACAGGCGACCGGCGGCATGCAGTCGAGATCGCGCGCGCTGTCACAAGGCTCGAACGCGCCGGGGTGCACGGCCGGGTCGGTGTCGTCGCAGTCGTCGCCGCCGCAGTCGGCAGCGCGATGGCCGTCACCGTCCATGTCGAGGCAGATGGCTGTGTCGTCCTCGTTGAGGCCGGCGACCGCGTCGAGCTCGTCCTCGCTGGAGTTGAACTCGCACTCCGGCCCTGGGTTGCCGTTGTTGCCGCCCTGGATGGCGACGTAGCGGAACGAGAGACCGCAGGGGAGCGACCAGACGGTGGCGAGCGCGTCGGCGATCGCGTCTCCGCTCGAGGTGTCGCGCAGGTAGGTGGCCAGGTCGCCGCGCCCGCTGTCGACGACGCCCTCCGAGAGGACGTTGCGCGTCCAGCCCTGCGTGAACGCGCGGATCAGCCGGGCGGGGTTCCACTGCATCGGGTCCGGCGCGCTCTCGGGCGCGATGCTCGTCGCGTCCGGGTTGTTGGAGAGCCAGACCGTGTACTCGAACGCTTCGCACGGGAGCGGCGGGTGGTCGGTGATCGGAAAGAGGACGACGCGGTTCGCTTCGCCCCCGATGTCCATGATCCGGCCGCGCCACGGGTAGTAGAAGCCCGCCTCGCCGTCCGCCACGCCGCTGCCGTCGTCGTGGGTTCGCGTGACCTGCGTCCAGTACCAGTCGAGCGAGTTCGCCTGGAAGGCCGGGTCGTCGCCGCCCGGCGGGCCGCTGCCCGGCGAGCCGCAGGCATAGCCCTCGTAGAACCGGCGGCAGAAGCGCGGATCGGTCCCCGCCGGGAGCAGCGACGGGCACTCGAGGATCCCGGTCGCGCCGATGCACCCGTTCACGCCGCGGATGTAGTGCGCGAAGCCGAGCTGCGGCGCGAACAGGCCGTCGCGAGTCTGAAAGATGTCGTCCACGACGCCATCCGGTCGCGCCGCGCTGAGCACGTTCAGGCACATCAGCCCCGTCCCGTCGACGCACGTGGCCTGCGCGCTCGAGAGCGACGGCGCCGCGAGCGAGACGAGGGCCACGAACGACAGCGCCCACGAGCGAGACATGCAGGTCATCTCGCCATCGTATCCGAATCCCAGCTTCGGGTGTCGCCGCTAGGGCGCGGCCGCCGGCGGCGCGAGCTCCGCGGGCGGAGGTCTGCGCACGACGGCCCATGCGAGGAAGGTGCCCGCCAGCGCGAGGAGAAGGAGCAACGCGAGCAGGGTCGATCGGCCCTTGCCCGCCGCGTTCGCGGTGTACGTCTCCGAGTCGAGGTCGGCCTCGGCGCTCATCAACAGCGCTTCCATCTCGCCGCTCTTCGAGCGCTTGCGCGGGGCCGCGCCGAGGAGCGTCTCGAAGCCCTTGCGCTCGATCTTCGGATCGCTGTCGGCCTCGCCCGGGAAGATCGTCGCGACGAAGGACGCGATGTCGGCATCACGGATGCGCTCGCCCTGCTCGACGAGGAGCTTCTCGAGGGCTTCGCCGATCGCGTCCGCGCTCTTCGTGCGCGCGTCGCGGTCCTTCGTCAGGCCTTCCTGGACGATGCGAGCGAGCGCCTCGGGGACGTCCTTCCGGATGTCGCGCACGCTCGGCACGCTCGGGTCGAGGACGATCGCGGCGACGGTCTCGAACTCGTTGGCTCGCTGGTAGAGCGACTCGCCCGTCAGCGCCTCGTAGAGACAGACGGAGAGCGCGAACACGTCGCTGCGCGCGTCGAGCTCACGCCCCTGGTACTGCTCCGGCGAGATGTACGCGAGCTTGCCCTTGAGCACGCCCGCCTGCGTCTTCTGCGGGTCGATGGTCGACTTCGCGATCCCGAAGTCGAGGAGCGTGGGCGAGCCGGAGAAGCGCACGATGACGTTCTCGGGGGTGACGTCGCGATGCACGATCCGCATCGGGCGGCCGCGCTCGTCCTTCGCCTGGTGCGCGTGATGGAGCCCTCCTGCGAGCGAGGTGAACATCCGCGCGACGATCGGCCATGGGATCCCGCCGCGATCCTTCGTCGCATCGAGGAGGCGCCGGAGCGACACGCCGCGCACCCACTCCATGACGAGGAAGTGCGCGCCCTCGTGCTCGCCGAACTCCTCGATCGACACGAGCGCCGGATGCGTCAGCCGCGCGAGCAGGCGCGCTTCCGTGACGAAGGCTCCCGTCGCGTCGGCGTTCGCCTGCGCGCGGGCGAGCATTCGCTTCACGACGACGGTGCGCGCGACCCCGGCGGCGCCCGGTGCGCGCGCGAGAAAGATCTCCGCCATCCCGCCCTCGGCGAGGCGTCCGAGGACGTCGTAGCGGCCGATGCGGCCGAGAGAAGGAAGCGACGCGAGCCCTGCCACGAGTAGTCGTCAGGCTATCACGCGCTCGACCGCGGCCTGCGCCGAAGCGCTGCTCGGCCGCTCGAGGCGCGCGCGAAGGACGAACACGACCAGCGCCATCCACGCGAGGTCCGCGAAGAGGAGGTGGGCGATCTGGACCGGGATCGGAGCGAGGAGGACGAGGTTCGAGAGGCCCACGCCGATCTGCGCGAGCTGCGAAGCGGCCACGGCGAAGGCCGCGCGCTTGAGCGCCGGCGAGGGGCGCTCGAAGGTGACGAGGCCGGCCAGCCCCATGAGGAGGAGCGCGACGAGGGTCGCGACGAGGGGATGGATCACGCGCAAGCGCACGAGGAAGTGCGCGCCGGGCGAGAGGTCGGCTTCCATCCCGGCGGCGAGCGAGCCCGCGGGAAACAGGGTGTCACCGAGCGCGGTGATCGCGCCGCTGGCGCCGACGACGAGCGTCAGGATCACCGCGAGCGTGAGGAGCGCCGCTCGGCCGCGCGAGAGGACGGCCGGGCCGTGCACGCCGCTGGCGCGCATGGCGGTGGCGACGAGCGCGCCGAGCAGCAGGAACGTGTTGACGAGGTGGAGCCCGACCCAGATGGCACGCGGGGCCGACGCGTCGTGCGCGACGTAGCGAAGGAGGACCAGAGACGCTCCGATCGCGGCCTCGAGCAACATCAGCACGAGGCTCGCTACCGCGGCAGCCCGCGCAGGATGGCCGGCGGGGGTCCACCGGTACGCCAGCACGACGAGCGCGACGACCATCACCAGCGCGACGCCGCTCGTCGCCCGGTGAGCGAGCTCGATGACGGTCTCGATGGCGGGGTCCGTCGGGACGACCTCGCCGTTGCACATCGGCCAGTGCGCGCCGCAGCCGGCGCCCGAGCCCGTCGCGCGCACCACGGCGCCCCACAGGATCACCAGGATGTTCGAGACGACGACGCCCCAGGCGTAGCGAGCGAGCCGCGGCGAGTCGTCCACGGCGGGGGTCTAGCGCACCCCTCGCGGTCGATCGAGGGCCGGTCGACCTGGTCGAAGTATTGGAGATCACGAGGGTCTCTCTCCGACACCGAGACGTCACGAGCGGGACCGCGGGTCCGCCGTAACGTCGGCGGACATGCACCCCACGACCGATGGGATCGAGGTCATGCGCCGCGTCCACCTCGTGGAGCTCGACGTCTGGGCGCTGTGCGTTCTGGTCAGTGCCGCGGTGTCGCTCAGCACGCTCGGCGCCGAGTTCCCGGCGCGCACGCTCGCGCTCCAGGGCGAGGCCGTCGCGCTGGCCTCGGCCGTGGTGCTCGCCGGGCTCTCGGCGCTACGGCTGCTCGGCGTTCCGCTCTTCGGGCTCGGTCGCCCGCGACACCCTGCCATCGCGGCGTCCATCGCGTGGATCACGCTGCGGCTCTCGTTCGGCGTGCCGATCTTCCTCTTCCTGCTCGTCGCCGCCGCTGCCGGCTTCGCGGCGTAGTCAGCGCCCTCGCTCGCGCAGGACGGTGGTGCCGCGCGCGCTGGCGACGGAGACGCGCAGTCCCGTGAACTTCGGGAGGTACGAGAGCGGCGGTGGCTCTCTGCGACTGCCCTTCACCATCTGCAGCACCACCTCGTCGCGATCGAGATCGTAGTCGGCGCGATAGACCGCGTCGCCGACGCTGACGGTCTCGGGGAATTCGCGATCGAGCGCGCCCTGGGACTCGAAGGGGAGCTCTGCTGCGAGGAAGTCGCTCGCGGAGAGCATCGCGAGATCATCTCCGCTCGAGACCCCGAGCGCCTCGAGGCGGGCGCGCACCCAGGCTTCGAACGAGGTGACCCGAGATTCGGGCGCGACCCCCGCGGGATGTCCGAGGGCGTGAAGCTTCGCGGCGAGCGCGGACCGCGCCAAGCGCGCGCGCGAGGTCGCGATGGCCTGCTTGAAGAGGCTTCCGCGCTCGAGGAGGGTCGCGAACGCCTCGTGCGCGAGGGCTCCCGTCGGCGTCTCCTCGCGCGTGCTGATCACGCGCTTGGCGTGGACGCGCTCGATGGAGGTGACGACGCGCTTCCCCTCGATCGACACGCCCGCGATGCGATCCTCGCCGAGGCCCGCGCGCGCGAGGACCGAGAGCGGGACCGCCATGCCGCACGTGACGAGAACGCGCTGGTCGCGAGCGGCTCCGAAGGCGCGCGTGTCGAGCACGACGAGCGCTTCCACGCCCTTCAGCCTCCGGACGGCGCTCTCGCGCGCGAGCTCGATCTCCGTCCCGCCGTTGCTGAAGAACGTGTCTCGTCCGCGCGTGCGCGCGACGTGCACGACACGGGGATCGGCTGCGATGGCGGCGCGGATGAGCGACTCGCGATCGAAGGCGCCGAGGCTCGCCCCGTCCGGCAGCCCCTCGATCCGCCTGAGCCGCGCGCGCGCCGCCTTCACCTCCGCGAGCACGAAGCTCGAGACGCCGTGATCGGACGGCCGCTCTGCGCGAACGGCAGCGACGAGCGCGGTGGCGTCGCACCCGGACGTGGCGAGGTCGTCGGGGCCACCGGCTTCGTCGGCGCGCAGCGCGGTGACGAGCGGGCGTCCGACCGAGAGCGCCGCGACGAGATCGATCGCCGACTCGAGGCAGCCTTCACGCCGCGCCAGGGCGAGGAGCTGCGCGTGCTGCGTCGCGACCGGTCGCGCGAAGAGCTCCCGCCCGCGCTCGGTCAGCGCGCCCGCGGCGTCGAGGGCGCCCCAAGCGCTGATCTCGGTCCTCGCGGCCTCGAGCGCGTAGGGCCGCGGTGGGTCGAGGAGCGGGAGATCTTCTGCGCGCTCGCCCCACGCCGCCGCGGCCATGACGAGCGGCACGAGCGACTCGCGATGGATCTCGGGGAGCGTCGTCGGCTCGAGGCGCGCGCTCCGGCTCCAGAGCCGGTAGCAGACGCCCGGTCCCGTCCGGCCTGCTCGACCTGCGCGCTGCGCCGCGCTGTCGTCCGCGATGGGGACCAGGGCGAGGAACGCGCGCCCATCGTGGTAGCGCGTCTGGCGCACGAGGCCCGAGTCCACGACGACGCCGATCCCGGGGATCGTCAGCGAGGTCTCCGCGACGTTGGTCGCGAGGATCACCTTTCGGCGCGGCGCGGCGTCGAAGGCGCGCCGCTGCTCGTCGAGGGACAGGCCGCCGTGCAGCGGCACGATCGTGAGCGAGCGTCCGTCGAGGGCTCGGGCGCACGCCTCGATCTCCGCCTTGCCGGGGAGGAACACGAGCACGTCGCCGGCGTCGCGAAGGGTGGCGTCGAGCGCGGTCCTCACGCGGGCCGCGAGATCGACGGCGCTCGGCAGCACCTCCTGGCCCTCGACGTGGCGGACGTCGACCGCGAACGCGCGCCCCTCCGCCGTGACGTGGACTCCGCCGACGTGCGCGGCCACGCGCTCTCCGTCGAGCGTCGCGCTCATCACCACGAGCCCAGCCCGCTTCGTCTTCACGAGGAGCGCGAGCAGGAGGTCGACGTCGAGGCTGCGCTCGTGGAACTCGTCGAGCACGATCGTCTTCGCGGACGCGAGCAGCGCGCGATCGCGCAGCACGATGCCTGGCGTCGCGAACACGATGCGGCTGGCGTCGCCGAAGACGCGCTCGCCCTGGACGACGTACCCGCAGCCCTCGCCGACCTTCGTGCCCTCGAGCTCCGCGACGCGCACAGCCAGGCTGCGGCACGCGATGCGGCGCGGCTCGATCACGAGCACGCGCCCTTCGCACCAGCGCGGCACCTCGGTGGACTTGTCCGAGCCCGTCGGGGACGAGAGCACGACGGGCCCGCGGCCGAGCGCTTCGAGGAACGCTGGGCGCGCCGCGCGGACGGGCAGGCTCGAGCTCACGCGTAGCGCCTGGCCCGCGTCTCGATGTTGAGCGCCGGGATGGACTCGAGCTCGGCTTCCGTCAGCCGATACTGCTCGCAGACGAGGCTGAGGCGCTCCCCCTCGCCGTCCATCCGCGCGACGGAGTGCAGGAGATCACCGTCGAACGTGACGAGCGTGTTGGTGGCGGGCGTGATCCGCGCGAGGTGCTTTCGGCCGCGCGCCAGCACGAGCTCACCGCCGCGCATGGCGGCGGGCACGTCCACGTAGAGCACCGTCACGCAGACCGGCGTGTCGATGTGGACGGAGTACGAGCGCAGGCTCCGGTCGATGTGCGGATCGACGCGGGAGCCGCCGCTGAGCATCAACGGGTTCAGGTAGAACGCGTTGCAGTCCGGCTTGAGCGCGAGGTCGAGGTAAGGCTCGAGGTAGGAGAATTCCCGGCGCAGCGTGGCCATCGAGTCGCGGCGAAACACGATCGAGAAGCCGCGCGTGCCCACGAAGTCGCGGTTGAGCGTGTGGACCGCGAAGTAGCGCGATCCCACGATCTGCTTGCGCAGGCCCTTCGTGTAGGCGGGCGCGAACGCCTCGGGCTGCTCGGTGAAGGCTCTCACGCGAGCGACTCTGCCTCGTCGGCGTGCGGGGCAAAAGGCGCGACGCGGACGAAAGACGCGCTGTTTTCGAGGAGAATCTGAAAGCCGCCCCCGAGAATTGAACTCGGGACCTACGGTTTACGAAACCGTTGCTCTACCCCTGAGCTAGGGCGGCTTGAAATTGGGCGCGTTCGATAGCGCCCGGGTCGTTTTGGGTCAAGCGCTTATGTCCATCGCGGCGGTCAGCGCGAGGTGTTGTTGAGGCCGAGGAGGCTGTCGCGCGAACGATCCATCACGGTCCCTGCCGCGTTCATCTGGCTGACGCCGCCCGAGACGACGAAGGCCATGAACTGCGCGGGGTCGGCGTCCACGAACTCGACCCGCTCCCTGGGGACGATGATGACGTTCCCTGCGAAGTTGTAGGCCTGCGGCAGGTAGATCGCGACGCTGCCCTTGAGGCGAGGGTCGTCGAAGCTCTGGCAGGTGACGAAGCCGAAGACCTTCACCTTTCCCTGGTCGTCGAGCGACACCATCGCGGGACGGTCGAAGCTCTTCTTGTCGCCCACGAACGCGCCGAGGAGATCCTTCAGCGACGAGTAGAGGAGGCTCACCACCGGCAGGCGTCCGATCGCCGACTCGAGGAGCGCGATCACCGTCTGGCCCAGCACGTTCGAGGCGAGGAACCCGAACGCGAAGATCATCACGAGCGTGAGCAGGAGCCCGAGGCCCGGGATCGGGAGCCCGAGCGCG
>JBBSAT010000282.1:0-10466 GCA_038252025.1 Polyangiales bacterium
AGTACGACGCGAGCCCCGTCGAGGCTCGTCTCGCAGCCCGCATCGATGTCGAAGCAGGACGGGCACGGGAGCACGACCTCGATCCGGACGTTGCGGCCGACGTCCTCGAGCACGGGACGACACACCCGAAGCGGGCGCGCGGGCGCCGGACGCGCGTCGACGTCGCAAGTCAGCGCGGCATCGATCGGCGCTAGGATCGGCGCGCACATCGGCCGCGCGACCATGGGCACGACTCGCGGCGCGGCGTCGACCTCCATCGTGCGCGTTCCGTCGACATCGACGAAGTAGTGACCGACGGCCAGCGGCGGTAGATCGCAACCCAGCTCGAGCTCGCACTCGTCACACGCGACCGGGTCGTCGCACGCGCTCGTGGTGAGCGAGATGACGGCGCCGTCGATCCGAACGCTGCAGGCGCGCGTCTGTGGGCACTGGCACGCCGCGAAGGTGATCGGCAGGGAGTACGGCTCGCCAGCGGGGATCGCGCCCGTCGCCGTGGGAACGCAAGCGATCCGTGGAGCGCTCACCCCGGGTCGTTCGCACGTGCCGGCGTCTGGTTCTGCGGCATCAGGCAAGCCGACGTCGTCATGCCCCGCATCCGGAACGTCGGGGGTTGCGTCGACGAGGGTGGCATCGAGCGCAGCGGCGTCGATCCCGGCGTCGTTCGGAGCGCGCTCGTGCGCGGCGAAGCACGACGCGAGCGCGAAAGAAGAGAGCAACAGCGCCGCGCCGGTGCGACTCACCCGCAGATCCTACCGCGCTCTGGGGTCTCCCGATCTCGAAGCTTCCGCGACGCGCCCGGTGCATCATGGGCCATGAGCGATCGGCCCGCCGAGCCCCGGAAGGAACGCCCAGAGGTTCGGCTCGACCCGGTGTTGCAGGCTCGGATCCTCGAGCAGATGCGGGAAGAGCAGGCCGCCGCGCTTCGGATGCGTGAGATCCGCAACTGGGTCCTCCTGCCGACCGCGCTGTTCTGTCTCGTCCTCGGGATCGTCCTGACGTTCTCGGACAACCTCATGGTCGCGTTCGTCGCGAACACGGTCGCGACCGGGATCGCCATCGTGCTGTTTCGAGCGAACCGCGACTGGATCCGGAACACGTTCGGCTTCTGACGCGGCCCGCTACCGCTCGTCGCTCACTCTTCGATGCCGAAGCAGGCGCAGAGCTCGACGAGCTCCTTGCTCGATGCGCCTTCGAGCCCGACGCGGAGCGAGATCGTCTGCGCTTCCTCCCACGGCCACCAGAGCGCGTACGGCGTCATGTGACCGATGCTCGCCGCGCCGAAGATCATCTGCGTGGAGCGCACGCCGCCCGTCCTCGTCGCGGCCTCACGAAGCGGCGCGCTCGCCGTCGCGAGCGTCCGCTCGCTGAAAGCATGCGGAAAGAGCGGCGCGATCAACAACCTCGCCTGCGGAGCGAAGTCGCCCTCGAAGCTCGAGGCGACGCACTCGAAGCGGTTGTCGAAGCTCCAGCCTCGGTGGGGCCAGGCCGCGCGCAGACTTCGGAACGGCCGCAGAACAGCCTCGGGAATCGGCATGCGCCCAGGCTACCCGCAATCGGTCGACAGCGGGCCGCTCGTGTCCACGACGGCGACGGAAGAAATACGACGGTGCCTCGATCGAGCGAGGCACCGTCGTGCGTTGGAGGCGCCGGGAGTCGAACCCGGGTCCGAGAGCGATCCGGTGAGGCTACTACGTGCGTAGTCCGCATTTTGAATCGCGATCCAGGACCCCTACGGACGGGGTTCCTGTTTCGCTAGCGACCTATTTCTCACCCCTTCCTGAGGTCGCGCAGGAGGAGCCAGCCAGTTCAGTTACGCCTCCACGAGAGCACGGGCAGGCTCTTCGCTTCGACGGCCGTCGCTAAGCCTTACTCAGGCCGCAACAGCGTAGGTGCTGTCGTTCGCACTTACGGGTTCCCGGATGTTTTTGACGCCGTCTCCGAGTCCAGCGGCACGCAACCTCACGTTTCACTGCCCTCGTCGAAACCGTGACACCCCCTTGGATCTGAGAAATGAAGGACGAGAACTCCGGGAAGATACGACCCACCCCGGGTCGCGTCGAGCATTGTCCTGAGCGAACGCGCGGTATAGGTTCGCGCGCGATGCGTCGGCTGTTCGCTCTGGTTGTCGTCCTGCTCACGGCGTGCGGAGGGTCGGCCGAGCCCGAGCAGCCCGCTTCGAGCGCACCAGCGCTGGTGAGCGTCGACGTCGAGGCTGCGGGGCGAGGACGCGAGGTCTACGCCACGTACTGCGCGCTCTGCCACGGGGCGACCGGCGAAGGATACGTAGCCGACAATGCGCCGGCGCTCGCGAACACCGACTTCCTCGCGGCCGCTTCGGACACGTACCTGCGGCGCGCGATCGAAGGCGGCCGGCCCGGCACTCCGATGTCGGCCTGGGCGAGCACCGCCGGCGGGCCCCTCTCGCCCGAGCAGATCGACGATCTCCTCGCGTTCCTGCGGAGCTGGGCGACCGAGCCGCCGATCGATCTCGCGTCGGTGACGGTCCACGGCCGACGCGAGATGGGGGCGAACGTCTACGCGTCGCGCTGCGCGGTCTGCCACGGCGCGAGCGGCGAAGGCGTGACGGCGCCCGCGCTCTCGAACCCCGCGTTCCTCGCCACCGCGAGCCAGGGCTTCGTGCGCTTCACGATCGAGCACGGTCGACGCAACACGCCGATGAGCGGCTACGGCGAGCAGCTCGACTCCGCGTCGATCGACGATCTCGTCGCGTTCGTGCTGAGCTTCGCGCCCCACACCGCCACGCCGACGGCGCCCATGGGGGGCCCGCCGCCCGATCTCGATCATCTCGTGATGAACCCCGATGGGCCCCCGCCCGGGTTCGAGCTCCGCGAGGATCGCTTCGTCCCGGGCCGCGCCGTTCACGACGCGATGCTGGCCGGAGCGCGGATGGTCATCCTCGATGCGCGAGCTGCGTCGGACTGGTCCACGACGCACATCCGCGGGGCCGCGCCCTTCCCGTTCTACAGCGTCGACGATCTCGCGACGCACCTCCCGAACGACGACAACACGTGGATCATCGCGTACTGCGCGTGCCCGCACGCGGCCTCGGGTCACGTCGTCGATGCGCTCCGAGCGCACGGGTTCGCGCACACGGCGATCCTCGACGAAGGAATCCCCTGGTGGATCGAGCAGGGATATCCGATCGAGGCCGGGCCCATGCCCGAGAGCGCGCCTGCGCACTGAGGGCGGTCTCGCCGTGGTCACCGAGGAGGGCCTCCTCGATGCGGCGCGCGCCCTGGCGGGGCGATCGATCGAAGAGGTCGCGCGATCGGTGGGTCGCCCGCTTCCGTCGAACGGACACAAGGGCTTCGTGGGCGCGCTCGTCGAGCGGGCGCTCGGAATCCTGCCGAGCAGCAAGCCGGGCCCCGACGCGCCGTCGATCGGCCTCGAGATCAAGACGACGCCCATCGACCCTCGCGGGATCCCGCGCGAGAGCACCTTCGTCTGCATGGTCCCGCGCGAAGGGCTCGATCGACCATGGATGGAGTCCTCGCCGCGCGGGAAGCTCGCGCGCGTCCTGTTCATCCCGATCGAAGCGACGGGGCCTCTCGCGAGCCGACGCGTGGGCACCGCGTTCCTGTGGTCGCCGAGCGAGGCCGACGAGAACGTGCTGCGCGAGGACTGGGACGAGCTCTCCGGACTGCTCGCGACGCACGGGCAAGGCCACGTGTCAGCCCGCCTCGGCCGCGCGCTGCAGGTGCGCCCCAAGGCCGCGAACGCAGCCGCGCGCTGGGTGGCGCGCGATGGAGACGGCGCACCGACTCGCGCCCTGCCGCGCGCGTTCTATCTCCGGCGTCCGTTCGTCGCCGTGATCCTCGCGAGCGCCGGCCTCGCGCCGCCGTTCCCCCGGGAGACCGCACGATGAGCCTGACGCTGCCCCTCCCCGTCGACGCGCCGCTCACCGATCGCGCACGCCGGTACGACGAGGTTCGCGCCTCGATCGACGCGCTGCTCGAGGGCGAGGACGACTGGATCGCCGCGATGGCGACGGTGAGCTGCGAGCTCACGCACGCGTTCGCGTACTTCCACTGGACCGGGTTCTATCGGGCGGTGAGCGATCGGCTCCTCGTCGTCGGCCCTTATCAGGGCACCCATGGCTGTCTGCGGATCGACTTCGGGCGCGGGGTATGCGGAGCGGCCGCTTCGACCAAGACGACCCAGCTCGTCCCCGACGTCGAAGCGTTCGCCGGACACATCGCCTGCAGCAGCACGACGCGATCGGAGATCGTCGTCCCCGTGCTGACACCCGACGGACGCGTGCTCGCCGTGCTCGACGTGGACTCGAACGAGCCCGCCGCCTTCACGGCGCTCGATCAGGAACGGCTGGAGGCGATCGCGGCGATGCTGGGACAGCGCTTCGAGCGCTTCGCCGCTCGCCCCGCGGACGAGCTTCAGCCCTCGCCGGAGTGATTCCCCGCGAGCACCACGCCCCCGTCGACCAGGATCTCCTGCCCCGTCACGAAGCGTGCATCGGCGAGGTAGAGGACGGCGTCTGCGACGTCCTGCGCAGAGCCGAGCCGCTTCACCAACGTGCGGCCCGCCAGCGTGCGGAGCGCCGCTGCGTCCGTCGCCTCCGGCGGGAGCACCGTGCCGGGAGCGACCGCGTTCACCCGCACGCGCGGCGCGAGCTCGATCGCCAGCGCACGCATCAGCTGGCGCGCGGCGCCCTTCGACACGACGTACGGGAGGAAGTCGGGATACGGGAGCGTCGCGCTGGTGCACGTGAGGATCACGATCGAGCCCTCACGCTCGGCGAGCGACTCGCGGGCCCGCTGCGCGAGAAAGAACGAAGCGCGGACGTTGAGCGCCATCGCGCGATCCCAGGTGGCGACGTCGACGTCTGCCAGGCTCACGCGCTCGAAGATCGCCGCGCTCGAGACCAGGAGGTCGAGCCCGCCGAAGTCCGCGACGACGCGATCGACGAGGTCTCCGCACGCTGAAGCATCCTGGAGGTCCGCACCATACGGACGCGCGCGCCCCGGAGCCTTCGCGGCGAGGGCTTCCGCCTCCTGAGGCGACGAATGGTGATGCAGGGCGACGGTCCAGCCGCGCGCCATCAGCCCCTCCGCGATCGCGGCGCCGACGCGCCGGCCCGCGCCCGTGACGAGGGCCACCTTCGATGGGGGCTGTCCAGAAGGCTGGTTCCGTAACGTCATGATGCCCTTGGCTGTCCCGGCCCTTCGCCCCTATACTCCTCGCGAGTCGAGACAAGGACGAGGAGCAGAGATGATCAACCTGACGGAGAAGGCGGCAGTCAAGGTTCGGGAGATTCGCGAGGCGGAAGGTCTCGGCGACCAGGGGCTACGCGTGCGCGTCATCGGCGGCGGCTGCTCTGGGTTCACGTACGACCTCTTCTTCGAGGACGAGACGACGGATCTCGATCAGGTCTTCGAGACGGCCGGCATCCGCGTGTTCATCGACATGATGAGCTACCAGTATCTCGAAGGGACGGACATCGACTACGTCGAGGGCCTGCACGGCGCTGGCTTCAAGTTCGTGAACCCGAATGCGAAGAGCACCTGCGGCTGCGGATCGAGCTTCAGCGCGTAGCAGCCTGACGTATCGGCTAGCCCAAACACGAAGTTTCATGACGGGCGCGTGCCACTTGGCCGCGCCCGTTTTCGTTTTGAACCAGAAAAGGCGGAACGTTCATTTCGTGTCCAGATAATTTATGGATTGCAACGTACATCACGGTACGTCATGTTCTGCACATGAACACCCGATTCGATGATTCCGGGACGAACCACTACATCCAGATGGTCCGGCAGATCCCGCTCCTCGACCGCGAGACCGAGCACGACATCGCGGTGCGCGCAGCGAGCGGCGACCTCGAGGCCATCCAGGCCCTCGTCCGCGCGAACCTGAGGTTCGTCGTATCGATCGCGCTCTCGTATCGACGCTACGGGATCCGAGTCTCCGAGCTGATCGCCGAGGGCAACCTGGGCCTGATGATCGCCGCGCGGAAGTTCGACGCCGAGCGTGGGACGCGCTTCGTCACCTACGCCGGCTACTGGGTCCGGGCGCTCATCCTGGAGCTCATCGTTCGGTCTTCGACGATGGTCGGGGCCGGCTCGGGCCCGCTCAGGAGCAAGCTCTTCTTCCGGCTCCGGCGCGAGCGTGCGCGGGTCGGGAACCTCGCGCTCGACCCGTCCGAGCGCATGGCGATGCTCGCGGAGCGCTTCGAGACGACGCCGGAGAAGATGGAGGAGATGCTCCGCCGTCTCGACGCGCGCGACGTGTCGCTGGACGCGCCGGTCGTCGCCGACTCGGGCCTGTCCATGATCGATCTGCTGGAGGACGACTCCGCCGATCCGGAGACCCGAACGGCATCCGTGGAGTCTCAGGACCGCGTGAAGACGCGTCTCGCGGTCGCCCTCTCGCGGCTCGACAAGCGGGAGCGATACATCGTCGAGCAGCGCTACATGGGTGACGAAGAGGTCTCGCTGGCGGAGATCGGACGCGAGCTCGGCGTCTCGCGGGAGCGCGCGCGGCAGCTCGAGGCGCGTGCGAAGCAGAAGCTCCGGGAGCAGCTGGACGACCTGGCGCTCGACATGGTGGCCTGAGCTCTCGTCGCAGCGGGGAATGCCGCCTCGAAAAAGGGATGCCCGAACGGTCTCGGGCTTGGGCATGATGCACCCCGATGGCCGGCGACGAAGAGAAGCGCGCGCGCGCAGACTCGACGATGGAGGTGTTGCTCGACGAGCTCGAGGACGCTTCCACGGCGAAGCCGGCGGCAAAGCCCGCTTCGAAGGCCGTCCCCGTCAGGCCGTCCGCCGCAGCGCCGAAGGACTCGTCCATCGACTCGCTCCTCGAGGAGCTCGACCGCGATGCGCCGCCGGCGCCCCCGCGGCGAGATTCGACGGCGGCGCCGAAGATGCCGCCCGTACGACGCCCTTCGGTCCCCCCGATGCCGCTTCCTCGGCCGGCGACCCAAGCGCCCCGCTCCGCCTCCGTCGTGCCGCCGCCCATGCCCGGGAAGACGGCGACGGCGCCTGGAATGCCCTCTCCGGCAGCGCGTCCGATCCCGAAGACGGCCGCGCCGCCGCGCAGGGAGCCTCCGCGGGCGCCGCCGCCGGTCTCGGCCGAGGCGAGCGCGACCTCGGTCGAGATGTGGGAGCGCGAGCTCACGGTCGTCACGGACCCAGCTCGGAAGGGCCGGCTCCACTTCGAGATCGCGCGGCTTCACGAGCTACGCGCGCGAGACTTCCGCAAGGCCGGAGTGCACTACCAGGAGGCGCTCACGGGGATGCCCGAGCACGTGCCCAGCATCCAGGGCGCTCGGCGCGCGTTGCTTGCCCAGAAGGCCTACCGCGACGCTCTCCCCCTCTTCGACGCCGAAGCGCGCATCACGAGCGACGCGCGGCGACGGGCTGCGCTGCACCTCGCCAAGGGGCGCGTGCTGGAAGATCTGCTCGGCCTGAAGGTCGAGGCGCGCGCGCAGTACGCGATCGCGCTCGACCTCGACCGTAGCGATCCGACCATCCTGAAGGCGCTCGAGCAGTCGGACACCGAGGCCGGCTCGTATCCGGAGCTGGCGCGCACGTACGAGCGCTCCGCGAACGCGGTCGCCAACGACACGCGCCATCGCGCCGCGCTCATCGTCGTTCGCGCGCGCATCCTCGAGCTTCGTCAGAAGGAGAGCGACGCCGCGATCGAGCTCTACGAGACGGCGCTTCGCCTCGACCCGGAGGCCGCCTTCGCGCTCGAGGCGCTCGAGCGGCTCTATCAAGGACAGAAGAGATACCGCGATCTCATCGGCGTCCTGGAGCGGAAGGTCGTGCGCGCCACGGACGCGAGCGTTCGTGCGATGGCGCTCTACCGGATCGCCCGGCTCCACGCGGAGCGGCTCGGCAATCGGGACGAGGCGATCGGCGCCCTCGAGCGGGCGCTCGTGATCGCCCGTCTGGAGCCGCTGCTGCTCGAGGATCTCGCACGCCTGTACGACGCGGCCGATCGACCGACCGAGCTCGCCGGCATCCTCGAGCGCCTCGCCGGGCTCCCGACGGCCTCACGATTCGATCGTATCGCGCTCAAGCACCGCATCGGCTCGCTCCGCGAAGAGAAGCTGAACGACGAAGCCGGAGCGATCGTCTCCTACGAGAGCGTTCTGGCGCTCGATCCGCTGCACCTTCCGACGCTGCAGGCGCTGACGAAGCTCCATCAGAATCGCAAGGATCACGCTTCTCTACTGCGCATCTTGCTCGCCGAAGCGGACGCATCGGTCGAGCCTCGGCGACGCGCGGCGACGCACGCGCGCATCGGCGAGATCTACGAGATCGAGGAGAAGAAGCCGGAGCTCGCGATCGATCACCACGCTCGCGCGCTGACGATCGTCCCCGGCTATCCGACGTCGTTCAAGGCGCTCTGTCGGCTCTATGCGGGAGCGAAGAAGTGGCGTGAGCTCGTGGCCCTCTACGCGCGCGCGGTCGACGAGACCAGCACCGGCGAGGCGGCCATCGCGTTTCTTCTGAAGATGGGCGCGCTCTACGAGGACGCGCTCGGCGAGCCCGCGCAGGCCGTCCTCGCCTATCGCCGCGTGCTCGCGACGGACCCGCGGAACCTGGGCGCGATCCACGCGATGCAGCGCGCCGCCGAGAGCGCGGGGCGCGCCGCCGATCTGGTGGAGGCGCTCGAGCTCGAGGCGACCCTCGTCACGCAGAACAAGGAGAAGGGCCCCAAGGCGACGCTCGGGATCCTCCATCGCGCCGGCGAGGTGCTCGACGAGGTGCTCGGGGATCGCGACGGTGCGATCACGCGCTTCCGCAAGGTGCTGGCGATCGACGGAACCTACGCGCCGACCCTCGCGAGCCTCGGACGGCTCCTTCATCGCGCAGGACGGTGGGAGGATCTCCTCGATCTCTACGAGCGCGAGCTGAAGCTGGCGAGCGGCCCGGAGGTCGTCGTGGGCCTCCGCCTGAAGATGGGAGAGATCTGCGAGGTGCGGATCGGTCGCGACGACGACGCGCTCAAGCACTACCACGCGGCCGCTTCGGCCGACCCGAGGAACGGTCGTGCGCTCGACACGCTCGCGCGAAAGCTGAAGGAGCGCGGCGCGCACGAGGAGCTGGCGCAGGTGCTCGAGCTGGCGCTGACGGGCCTCGAGCCGCCGAAAGGCAAGACGGACGCAGGGACGACGGATCCGAAGGCGCGCGCCCGAGCTGCGCATCGCATCGCCGAGGTCCGCGAAGATCGGCTCGGCGACCCGTCGAAGGCGCTCGCGTTCTACGAGCTCGCGCGCGACGCGGATCCGACGTACCGCCCGGCGATCGACGCGATCACGAGGCTGCGCGCGGCCGACAGCACGTACCGAAAGCTGGCGGACGAGCTCGAGCAGGAAGCGCGCGGCGCGACCGACGAACAGATCGCGATCGCGGCCTGGCTTCGCGCGGGTGAGATCGCAGCCGAGCACCTCGGCGAGCCGAAGCGCGCCATCAGCTGCTTCGAAGAAGTCATCTCGCAGGATCCGGGAAACCTCGCAGCGCTCCTCGCGCTCGAGCAGCTCACGCGTCGCGCCGGAGCGCTCGAGCCGCTCGCGCGCGTGCTCGCATCGCTCTCGCGCACGCTGACGGACACGCAGGCGCGCGTCGCCTCGCTCCGCGAGCTCGCGCGGCTCCAGGAGACGCGGCTACCGACGAAGCCGGCGGATGTCCGGACGACGCACGAGGCGATCCTCGCCCTCGCCCCCGACGACGCTGCCGCGCTCTCGAGCCTGGAGCGAATCGCGATCGAGACGGGAGACCGCGCGCTCCTCGCAAGCATCGACGCCCGCATCGCGCAGTACGCGACCGATCCGGCGGTCGTCGCGGCCCACAAGGGCCGGTTGGCCGAGACGCTGCTCGACGCGGGCGACCCGCGCGCGACGGCGGCGTTCGTGGACGCTGTGGAGGCAGACCCCGAGAGCCTCGCGGCCGTGCGCGGGCTTCGACGCGCCGCAGAGCTCAGCTCGCAACCGCGCGTCCTCGCGAACGCGCTCCGGCTCGAGTCGCACCTCGCGACGGACGACAAGGCGAAGGCAGCGCTCCTCGTGCGCGCGGGGACGCTCGCGCAGGACGTCAACGAGGACACGGCCGCCGCCTACCTCGACTTCGAGCGCGCGCTCGAGCTCGATCCCGAAGAGGAGGCCGCGTCGTCGGCCTTGCTCGAGATCCTGCTGGCCAAGGGCGAAGCGGGACGCGCCGTCGATCGGCTCGGGCGTGCAGCGCTCGCAGCGCGATCTCCCGCGCGGATCACCGACCTCTCGCTGGAGGTCGCGCGCATGCAGGCGGAGATGCTGTCGGATGCGGCCGGCGCAATCGCGACGCTCTCCCGCGCCCTCCGCTCGGCTCCTGGGAGCACGCCGATCCTGCTCGCGCTCGCCAATCTCTATGGACGTGATGGTCAGTGGGCGCAGGCAGCCGAGAAGCTGCGCGCGGTGATCGATCTCGCGCCGAACCGCGAGGTCTTGC
>JBBSAT010000283.1:0-10435 GCA_038252025.1 Polyangiales bacterium
GCTCGACATCAGCGTCAGTCCGACGCCGACGATGCCGAGCGCCACCGCGACGATCCCGAGACCGAGGTACGTGTTGCGTCGACTGGGCTCGGCCGTCGGCGCCGCGTCGTCCAGCGTCGTGACCGCGCTCGGCGTGCCGGGCGCCTGGTCGGACGCGCTCGGCTCGCTCTTCAGGACCACGGACGGCCCGCTGCCGGTAGACGAGAGGCTCGAGCTCGAGCTCATCGCGTCGAACTCGCCCGTCATCGCCGCGATCTGCCCCGAGGACGAGGTGGGACCGCCGAGGCACTCCTTCAGGGCGAGGAGGAGCTGTTCCATGTCCGCGAAGCGATCCTCGCGGCGCTTCGCGAGGCAGCGCATCGTCACGACGGCGAGCGCGTGGGGAAGCGGCTCGCGCCCGGCCGGCGCGACCACCATCGGGGGCGCCTCACGGATGTGGTCCATCAGGACCTGCATCGGCTGGTCGCGGAGGAAGGGCGGGCGCCCCGACAGCATCTCGTAGAGCATCACGCCGACGGAGTAGATGTCCGAACGGCCGTCGAGCTTCTCGCCCTGGATCTGCTCGGGCGACATGTACTTGGGCGAGCCCATGAACACGCCGGTCTGCGTGATGTCCTCGACCTCGCCCTCGGCGGGCGTGGTGTCCTTCGCGAGGCCGAAGTCGAGCACCTTCACCGTCTCGTCGCCGCCGCGCGAGACGAGCATGACGTTGCCCGGCTTCATGTCCCGGTGGACGATGCCCATGCGGTGAGCCTCGCGGAGCGAGCGCGCGATCTGCTTCGTGATCTCGACGGCGCGCTCGGCCGCGATCGACCCCTCCTGCACGATCGCTTGCTTCAGCGTGAGCCCCTCGAGCAGCTCCATCGCGATGAAGTAGAGGCCGTCCTCGGTGTGCCCGTAGTCGAAGACACGCACGGTGTTCGGGTGCGTGAGCTTCGCTGCCGTCGACGCCTCGAGCAGGAAGCGCTTCCGGAACTCCGGATCCTGATCCTCGTCCTGACGCAGCGAGAGGATCTTGATCGCGATCGAGCGCCCGAGAGGGAGCTGCTCCGCGAGGTAGACGGCGCCCATCCCACCGCGCGCGATCGCGCTGATGATCCGAAAGCGACCGTCGAGCGTCCGCCCGACCAGCGAGGCGGCGCTATCGATCGCGACCTGCTTCGAGGCGAGATTCATCGAGTGAACGGCGATGATACCAGAGTCGCGGTACTTCCCATATTCGCTGCCCGGCTCGACCGACCCTCGGCGGGGCGGCGGGCTTGGGCCCTCGTCGAGGGCAGGGTTGGGCTCAGCCGGGGATGTCGAACACGGAGAGCGTCACCGGCAGGGCTCCGTTCGACAGATCGTGGGCGCTCAGCGGCGTGAACGGCAGCTTGGCGAGGCCTTCCTTGAGGATCGCCATGCGGGCCGGACGCGCGCGGCGACCGAGCGTGATGAGCTCTTCGATCGCGGGCTCGGCGCCGTCGATCCGCTGACCGTACGGCGGGTTCACGACGATGAACGTGTGCTCGCCCGGCAGCGGGGCCTCGCTCGCGCTCGCGCTGAAGACCTGGATGGTCGAGCGGGCTGCGTCCGCGTTCCCGCGCGCGGCGTCCACGGCGCGCGGATCACGATCGCTGGCGAAGATCGTCGGGCCGGTGGGGCGAGCCCGCGCACGGGCCTCGGCGCGCAGCGCCTCGAAGGCGGCAGCGCGCACCGAGTCGTGGTCGGCCCAGCGCTCGAGGCCGAAGCGCTTTCGACCGAGCCCGGGCGCCACGCCGCGCGCGAGGTGGTCGGCCTCGATGGCGATCGTCCCTGCGCCGCACATCGGATCGAGGAACGGTGTCTCGCGATCCCAGCCCGAGAGGCGGATCATCGCCGCGGCGAGCGTCTCCTTGAGCGGTGCGTCGCCGATGAGCCGGCGCCAGCCTCGCTCGTGGAGGGAGCGCCCGGAGACGTCGAGATAGAAGCTCGCGCGGCCCTTCTTCACGTGGACGAAGATCCCGACGTCCGCGTCGTCTCGATCGACGTCGGGCCTCGTGCCGAAGCGATCGCGGAGCCGATCGACGATCGCGTCCTTCACCTTCATCGCGACGAAGCCCGTATGACGGAGCGCTTCGTCCTTGCTGATCGCGGTGACGGCGAGCGTGCGCTTCGGGTCGAGGGCCCGCTCCCAGGCGATCTCTCTCGCGCCCTCGTAGAGAGCGTGCTGGTCCTTGGCCTCGTACTCGCCGGCGAGGAAGAGCACGCGCATCGCGAGCCGGCTCCAGAGGCAGACGAAGAACGCGTCGTCGATCGTGCCGAGGAAGCGCACGCCGCCGCGGTCCGCGCGAACCTTCCGCATGCCCAGCTCGCGGAGCTCGTCCTTGAGGATGAGCTCGGTTCCCCGCGCCGCCGTCACGAAGAACGACGAGAGGATCTCGCGCTCCGTGCGCTCGGGGCGCTTCTCGCGCGGCTGGACGGTCACATCGCTCGGCTCGTCCGTCACATGCGCTCCACGACCTCGATGCCGAGCAAGGAGAGGCCGCGGCGAAGCTGGCGGCCGGTGAGCGCGGTGAGGGCGAGGCGGGACTCGCGCGTCGCGCCCTCGCTCTTGAGCACGGGGCAGGCCTCGAAGAACGAGCTGAACTCGCGCGAGACGGCGTAGAGGTGATCGGTGAGCAGGTGAGGCTGGTAGGTCTCGGCCGCGAGGTGCACGACGTCCGCAAAGCGGGCGAGCGCGCGGGCGAGCGCGAGCTCCTGCGGCGCTTCGAGCGCGATGGACAGCGGCGCGAGCGCGCTCTCGTCGATGTCGCCCTTCTTGAAGATCGAGCCGACGCGCGCCGTGGCGTACTGCATGTACGGACCGGCGTTGCCCATGAACTCGATCATCTTCGCCCAGTCGAACTGGTAGTCGCTCATCCGGTTCTGGCGGAGGTCGGCGTACTTCACCGCGCCGATGCCCACCGCCCGCGCGACCGACGGGAGCTCGCTCTCGGGTAGGTCGACCCCGCGCTTCGTCAGCTCGTCGAGCGCGCGCTTCTCGGCCTCGTCGAGGAGCGCCGCGAGCGGGATCGTCTTCCCGCTCGCATCGCGCGTCTTCAGCGGCTTGCCGTCGTTGCCGAGGATCGTTCCGAAGCCGACGTGTGCGAGCTGCATCGGGATGCCGAGCTTCGCCGCGACGGCGAAGAGCTGCTCGAAGTGATCGCTCTGACGGCTGTCGACCACGTAGATGGCGCGCTCGGTCCGGTAGTGCTTCTCGCGGTAGAGGATCGTCGCGATGTCGCTCGTCGAGTAGAGGAACGCGCCGTCCTTCTTGCGGATGATGAACGGCTCCTTCTTCTTCTTCAGCTTCTCCGGGGCGCTCGCCCACACCTCGTCGCCGAAGAAGACGCAGAGCGCGCCGGCGTCCTCGCGCGCGAGGCCACGCGCCTCGAGATCGGACGCGACCCCCGCCAGCATGGAGTCGTAGAAGCTCTCGCCGTTCCAGACGTCGAAGCGCACGCCGAGGCGCTCGTACATCACGTCGAGCTCGACCTTCGTGATCGCGACGAAGCGCTCCCAGAGGGCGCGGTTGGCCGGGTCGCCCTTCTGGAGCTTCGCGAGCTCGGCGCGGGCGGCGTCCGCGAACGTCGGATCGTTCTTCGCGAGCTCGCTGCCGGACTTGTAGATGGCCTCGAGGTCTTCGAGCGTGAGCGTCTTGGCCGCGTCGTCGGTGTGATCGCGCCGCAGGCCGGCGATCAGGATGCCGTACTGCGTGCCCCAGTCGCCGACGTGGTTGTCGCGGATCACCTCGTGCCCGACGAACGCGAGCATCTCGGAGATCGCGTGCCCGATGATGGTCGAGCGCAGGTGCCCGACGTGCATCTGCTTGGCGATGTTGGGGCTCGAGAAGTCGACGACGATGCGCTGCTTCGTGTCCGTCTCGGGCACGCCGTCGCGCGCGTCGGCCAGCATCGCCACGAGGCGCTCGGAGAGGAAGGCCGGCGCGAGCGTGATGTTCACGAAGCCCGGCCCAGCGACCTCGGCCTTGGCGATCGCCGGGTGCTCGCGCAGCTTCACTGCGACGGGCTCCGCGAGCTCGCGCGGCGCCTTCTTCAGCTGCTTGGCGAGCCCCATGAGCCCGTTGATCTGGTAGTCGCCCAGCTTCGCGTCCGTCGTCGGACGCAGGATCGCCGGCGCACGGGTGCCGAGGGCACTCTCGATGGCGTTCTGGGCGATCTCGTCGAGGAAGCGTTCGATCCGCATGGCGTTGTCTACCACGCGCATCGAGCCGAGCCCGCGCGTCTGCTCAGGCCGCGTCGACGTCCGCGTCGACGTCCGCGTCGGCCGCACCGGCGTCCGTGCCAGCGTCCGGCTCACCAGCGTCCGGCTCACCAGCGTCCGTGCCCGCGTCCGGCTCACCTGCGTCCGGCTCACCAGCGTCCGGCTCGCCGGCGTCGGGCTCCGAGGCAGCGTCCGCGCTCGCGTCGCTCTCGACCGCGGCGTCGACTCCGCCGTCGGGGCCGCCATCGGTCCCGGCGTCGAGCAGCTCGCACTCCCGGTCCGGCGGCATCTCGGTGCAGTGGTTGTACGTCGTGCGCAGGCAGCTGGTGCACGTGAGCGCAGCGATGCAGGCGACCAGGCGCAGGAGGGTCCGCATCAGAAGGTCCCGTTCGTCGTCATGCCGCCGCCGCCGGGAAAGAGCGCCACGTCGATGCGCGGCGCCGGCGCCGGGTCGGACGCGCCCGTCACCCACCAGACGACGGCGCCCGCGAGCGCGACGACCCCGCCGATGATGAACAGCACGCCCAGACCGACGTTCGGGTCCTCACCGATGAGGCATCGGTTCGGTGCGACGGGCGAGCGCGCGGTGCAGTAGCCGTCGAGGGACGCGTAGACCCCGAGCCCCACGCCGGAGGCGCCGATCGCGGCGATCAAGCCGGGGCCGATGATCCCGAAGAGCGTCGGCCCGCTCGCGGCGGGAGCCTCGCCGTCGTGCACGTCCGGCCCTGCCTCTCGATCGTCGGCGTCGTCGCCGCGCGTCGTCACCGAGCCGGCTCCGGACACGAGCAGCGCGTTTCGCTGGCGGGCCAGCGCGCCCCGCACGGCGTCGCGTGCGGCTTCGCCGAGCGCGCGATCCCCGAGCGTCTCGCTCGCGCTGAAGCTGCGTCCGGAGGCTGCGAGCGAGACCGTCACCGAGTCCGCTGCGCCGTCGCTCGTCCAGACCGCGACGGTGGCCACGGCGCTCGCGCCGAGCTCCGCCGCGATCGGCCGGAGGTCGTCCAGGCGATGCACCGCTTCGAGCCGGGCAGGCGCGATCTGCGCGGCGACGTCCGCGTCCTCGATCACGCCGAAGCCCTCGGCGGCCAGCGTCGCGCGCACGGCGTCGCAGGCCTCGGCGCCGACCTCGGGCGCCGCATCACCACCGAGCGGCCTCACCAGATAGCGCGGCACTTCCGCCGCGGCCGTGTCCTGCGCGACGGCGGACAGGCTGACGGTCGCGAGCCAGAGACCCAGGAAGATGGAAGCGAGTCGAGCCACGAGACGGGCGGGTGTAGCCCGACCGCGGCCGCGCATCCAAGGCCTGAAGATCGCGACTGCGCAAGCGCACACGACGCGTATCCTTCGGCCACCGGATTCGGGAGAGTAAGCGTCCATGTCGAACACGCCCACGTCGGACCAGCTGTTTCACCCGACCGAGGAGCATCGACTCCTCCGGAAGACGCTGACGGAGTTCACGAAGAACGAGGTGGAGCCGCAGGCGGCGGAGTTCGACCAGAAGGGCATGCTCAACCTCCCGCTCTTCCGAAAGCTCGGCGACCTCGGCGTGCTCGGCGTGAGCATCCCCGAGTCGCACGGCGGTGCGGGCCTCGACGCCGTGGCGGCGGTCATCATCCACCACGAGCTCAGCAAGTCCGACCCGGGGTTCTGCCTCGCGTACCTCGCGCACTCGATGCTCTTCGTGAACAACTTCTTCCACTCCGCGAACGAAGCGCAGAGGAAGAAGTATCTCCCGAAGACGCTGAGCGGCGAGTGGGTCGGCGGCATGGGCATGACCGAGCCGGGTGCGGGCACCGACGTGCTCGGCATGAGCACCACGACGCGCTTCGACGGGTCGAGCTGGATCCTCGACGGCACGAAGACCTACATCACGAACGGCGTCGAGGGGCACTGCTTCCTCGTCTACGCGAAGGTCGATGGGCGCGTGACCTCGTTCCTGGTCGACCGCACGTGTCCGGGGTTCAGCACGTCGAACCACATCGAGAAGCTCGGGATGCGAGCCTCCACGATGTCGGAGCTCGTGTTCGACGGCTGCCGCGTGCCCGGAGAGAACCTCCTCGGCGACGTCGGCGGCGGGGTGACCCACATGATGCGGAACCTCGAGATCGAGCGCCTCACGCTGGCGGCCATGAGCGTCGGGATCGCCGAGCGCTGCGTGGAGATCATGGTGAGCTACGCGAACGAGCGAAAGACCTTCGGCAAGCCCATCGCGGAGTACGGGCAGATCCAGCGCTACATCGCCGAGGGCTACGCGGCGATGGAGGCCGCCAAGGCGCTGACCTACAACGTGGCGCGCGACGTGGCGCCCGATCGACGAGCCCGCCTCGGCAGCGACGCAGCGAAGCTCTTCGCGGCGCCCGTCGGAAAGATGTGCGCGGACTACGCGATGCAGGTCATGGGCGGCGCCGGCTACTGCCGGGAGTACCCGGTCGAGCGGCTCTGGCGCGACGCGAAGCTGCTCGAGATCGGCGGGGGCACCATCGAGGCCCACCAGAAGAACCTGACGAAGGATCTCTCTCGCCTCTTTCGCAGCGGTCCGGTGTGAACGGACAGACTGGCCATGCAACCGGGCGCGCCCTGGAGTTCCGCCCAGAGCGGAGCCCGCAAAACGCGGCAGGTTCCCAAGCGTCCTGCTAGGCTCGCGCTCCCTTCAGCCAGAGCATCATGGACGTAACCTGCGAGCGTTGCGGGACCGAGTACGAGTTCGACGAGACCCTCGTTTCGGACCGCGGGACCACGGTCAAGTGCACCAACTGTGGGCACTTGTTCAAGGTGTTCCGGCCGGGCTCCGAGCCCTCGGCCGCCGACACGAAGACTTGGACGCTCGAGACGCGTGACGGGGGCACCCAGCAGATCAGCTCGCTGAAGGAGCTCCAGCGCCTGATCACTGCGGGCGAGGTCACGAGCGAAGATCGGATCTCGCGCAGCGGGGAAGGGTGGAAGCGGCTCGGCGACATCGCGGAGCTGCAGACGTTCTTCGCCGCGGCTCGCGCCGCCGAGGCGCCGCGGTCCGTTCGTCCGCCTGCGCGCGATGGCGCGCCGAGGCGCGATCCGACCAACCCCCAGCCCCACCAGATCGCAGCGCCGGCACCACCGCCAGCACAGCGCCCTCAGCCTCCCGGTCCGCAGCGGGGCAAGGGCACGATGCTCGGAATGGGGCAGCGCTCCGCGGAGCAGCGGCCCCCGGAGCAGCGAATCGACGGCAGCGCGCGGACCATCGAGATGGCCGTGCCGCCGCCGGCGAACCCGCCGCCCGCCGCGATGCGGCCACAGCAGACGCTGAAGGCCTCGCCTGCGCCTCCGGCTCGCGTCGAGCCTCCGGCCCACGTGGAAGAGCCAGCGCGCAGACCGCCGAGCGTTCGGCCGCCGCCCACGCGCCAGACCCCGTCCGCGCAGCCCGAGCGCGCCGAGGGCGAGTCGTCGCAGCGGATCACCGCGCCCCAGCAGCGCACGGCGCCGCGCGTCGCCGACGCCCGCCCGAGCGATCGGCCGCGCGCGCTTCGGGTCGACGACGACGACGACGTTCCGCGCCCGCCGACCCGTAGCTTGGCGGGGCCGTTCCTCGCCGTCGTGATCCTGCTGGCGCTCGGCGTCGGTGGATACTTCGGCTCGCCCGTCGTCCAGCAGATGCTGGCCGCGTCGCCCGCCGATGCGCCCGGCGCCGCGTTCCTCGCGGCCGGAGATGCGGCGCTCGCGCTCGATCGCAACGATGCGTACGACGACGCCGCGAGCGAGTACACGAAGGCGCTCGCGCTCGACGAGCACAACCCGCGCGTGCTGACGGGGCTCTCTCGCGCGTACGCGCTCATCGCGCAGAACCACCTCTTCGACGCGCTCGATCTCGATGCGCGTGCCGTCGCGGATCCCTCCGCTGCGGGCGAGGCGACGGCGCTGCGCCGTCAGGCCACGAGCGAGGCCGAGGACGCCCGCGAGTACGCCGAGAGCGCCGTGCGACAGGGCGGCGGAGGCGCGGACGCGGAGGTGGCTCTCAGCGATGCGCTGCGGCTCTCCGGCGACGCGGACCACGCGAGCTCTCGTCTCGACCGCGCGCTCACGCTGTCTCCGGAGCCGTCGGCCGAGGCGCTTCGCGTCCGCGCGCTCCTCGAGAGCGCCGGCGGGCTCGCGGCGGCCGTCGACAGCGCCGAGCGCGCCGTCGCCGAAGATCCGGGCCTCATCCGCGCACGCCTGCTGCTGGCTCGCGCACAGCTCGCGGCGGGCAACACGTCCTCGGCGCGGGCGCAGGTCTCGGCCGTGCTCGATCGCGATGCGGATCATCCGATCGCGCTCGCGCTGCGACAGCAGATCGACGCGGCCGGCCCCGCCACCGAAGCGGTCGACGCCGGGACCGTCGCGGTCGCGGTGGTCACGCCGCCCCCGGTCGACACGGCACCGCCGAGCACCGAGCACGCGAGCACCGAGCACGTGAGCACCGAGCACGCGAGCACCGAGCACGCCGACCGCGCGCCGTCCGAGGGCGGCTCGTCGCCGCGCGGCGGCGACTACGACGCGCTCGTCGCCCAGGCAGACGCGCAGCTCGAGAACGCGCATCCCGAGCGCGCGCGCCCGCTCTACGAGGCGGCGCTCCGTGCACGCCCCGGTGGACCCGCGGCGGTGACGGGCCTCGGGTTCGTCCTCCTCGACCAGAGGAACTATCAGGCCGCGCTGAGCCAGTTCCGTCAGGCCTCCACGGCGGGCTACGGTCACGCGTACATCGGCCTGGGCTCGACCTATCGCCAGCTTCACGACTTCGACCACGCGCTCGAGGCCTACGAGAACTACCTGTCGCGGCTTCCGACCGGGCCCGAGGCGAGCATCGCGCGTCGCCAGGCGGATCTGCTGCGGGCACAGGGCGCGCATTCCGGATCCTCTCCCGCGACGACCACGCCGGCGCCGACCTCGGAGCACACGACGCCCGCGCCCGCGCCGCCATCGGACACACCCGTCACCCACGAGTCGGAGCTGCCCGCCCCGCGTGGCGCGACCGCTCCACCCACGCCCGACGTTCCGGCGATCGAGTCGGAGCCCTGATCTTGGCCCAGTCGGGCTCAGAGAGCTCACGGGCGCCGAGGCGGTTCGCGCTCGTTCTCGCGCTCCTCCTCGTGACCTCCGGCGTCGCCGCAGCTCTCCTCATGCGGCGCTCGGGAGACAGCGAGCCCGAGCCCAACCCCGCGCGGCGCGAGCTCGCGGAGATCGCGCTCCTGTCGGCGCCGAGCGACGGCAACCAGCCATCGCTCTTCGGCGGTGGCGGTCCGAGCCTCCGCCAGGTGCTCCTCGCGATCGACGACGTCCGGACCGACGAGCACGTCGTCGCGCTCTTCCTCCATCTCGGGCCGCTCGGATCGGCGTGGGGCCGGGTCGGCGATCTGCGCGAGGCCATCCAGGCCGTCCGCGACGCGGGCAAGCCGGTGCACTGTCACTTCGAGACGCTCGACAACGCCGGCTATCTGCTCGCCGCGTCCGTCTGCGATCGGCTCTCCGTGACGCCGGCCGGAATGCTCGACAGCGTCGGCGTCGCCGGGCAGGTCTTCTACGCGCGCTCGATGCTCGAGTCCCTCGGCATCCAGGCCGACATCCTCCAGGTCGGCACCTACAAGGGCGCCGCGGAGCCGCTCACGCGCGATGCGATGACCGAAGAGACGCGCGAGTCGCTCGGCGCGCTCCTCGACACGCTCGAGGCGACGCTCGTGTCGGGCATCGCGGAGGGCCGGCACATGAGCGCGCTCGACGCGCAGGCCGCCATCGATGCGGGGCCCTACGACGCGGCGTCGGCGCTCACGGCGCACCTCGTGGACGCCGTCGAGTACGACGACGAGGCGCGCACGCACGCGCGCGAGGCCGGGAGCGCGACGCGAAATCGGGTCGTGCGGATCGGCCCTCCGCCCGAGCGGATGAGCCTCTTCGAGATCATCGACGCCCTCTCCGGCGGGCGCGACGAGGACGAGGCGCCCGGCGACCACATCGTGCTCGCGTATCTCGAGGGCGAGATCTCGGACGGCGAGTCCAACTCGGGCGGCGGCAGCGGTGCGGTCGGGCCCTTCGTCGCGGAGATGCGTCGCCTCAACGAGGACGAGACGGTGCGCGCGCTCGTCTTGCGCATCAACAGCCCAGGCGGCTCCGCGCTCGCGAGCGATCGCATGTGGCAGTCGGTCGAGCTGCTCAGCCACCGCGTGCCCGTCGTCGTCTCGGTCGGCGACATGGCCGCGAGCGGCGGCTA
>JBBSAT010000284.1:0-10407 GCA_038252025.1 Polyangiales bacterium
CCTGCTGCGGCCCCCGCTCGCCGAGGCTCGCTTGCGAAAGCTCGACACGGGGGAGATCGCGCTGCGGCTACGTGCAGCGCCCCGCACTCGAGCGCCGCGGGTGGCGTGGTGGTCGCGCGCACTGCGGTGCAGCGACGCTGCGGGGTCCATGACCAAGTGCGGGGCGGTGCACGACTCGAGTTGGGCCGAGCTCAGCAGGCACGGCATCGGTGCGGATGTGCTCGCGTGTCCGTGCGACGGGCGGATGAGGTTCATAGAGATCCTGATCGAGCGCGACAGGCTCCGCCCGCCGCTCGACGCATTCGGCTACCGAAAGGACCCGGTCCGCGAAAGCCTCCTTGAACAAGCCCGGAGCGGCGCGCGAGGCGCCGGCTATGGAGAAAGAGCCCGGTCTCCCGTAGCCGAACTCGTCGGGGCCGTCGCGGCGAGATGCAACGCGGGGCTCGTCTCATGACGATTGCGCGCGCGTCTCGGCGACGAGACGAGGCCATGACCGTGGCAATCACTTCGGCCGAGCATGTGACCGAGGGTGTGGCGCGAGCGATGGACGGACCTGTGCGGCCACGCAGAGTGCGCGCGTTCGCGAGAGGCAGTCGTGACGAGGAGCGCGCTCATGCGGGTGGCGCTCGTGCGTTGGGGCTCGTTGGGCGCGAGGGGAGCGGGATCATCACGACGGGGCCACCGCCGGACGTCGCGGCCGGTGAGCGCGAGGAGCACCTCGATGAAGCTCGTTGCGGGCGACGCGGAGCTCTCGACGCGCGGCCGCCGCAAGAGAGCGCGCGCCCGTTCGAGCAGCTTCTTGACGTGCGTGGCAGCGTAGAGACCGAAGTGCCTGATCTTGACGAAGCCCTTGGGCAGCACGTGCTGAACGAAGCGCGCGAGGAAGTCGACGGGCGTCAGCGTGATCGCTTTACCGTCCTTCGTGCGGAAGGTGACGTGGTCGTCCGCGACGTCGAGGAGCCTGCTGTTCGCGATCCCGACGCGGTGCGTGTAGCGGCCGAGGTAGCGGAAGACGTGCTCGGGCCCTGCGAAGGGCTTCTTCGCATAGACGACCCAGCGATGCTTGGTGATCGTGGCGTCCAGACCTTGCGCACCGGCCGAGGGCGTCATGACACCGCCGGTGATCGTCGACGCGTTCGAGCGGCTCTGGAGGCAGCGGCGCCCGCCCAAGCAAGACGCGTGAGCTCGGAGCGCGCGAGCCGTTGACCTCGCGCCGTGCTCGGGTTCGAATCCGGGGATGGCCGTTCGCTACGAAGAGACCCAGGACACGATTCGCCTCACGCAGACACGTGGCGGTCTGCGCAAGACGGCGTGGGCGATCCTCGTGTTGGGCGTGCTCGGGAATGCGATGATCTTCTTCATCGGCTCGCGGCACATCCCGACGACGCTCGCTTGCCACCACGCGCGCGCGAGCTGCTCCTTGACCGAAGGGCGTCACACGCTCGAGATGTCGCTCGCGTCGATCGAGGGCGTGTCCACGGAGGACGATGCGGTGGTCGTGCGACGGAGCGAGATGCCTCGCCTCTACGCCTTCTGCCGCTCGCGCGACGAAGCCACGCATGCCGAGATGCTCGCCGTCGCCAGCGGTTCGCGTGCCCCGCCGCAGGCCGATCTCGACTTCGGCGCCTGACCGACCGTGCGAGAGCACGGGCCGAAGGCCGACCGGCGCCCGAGGGCCGCGTGGCTCCCGAAAGCCGCCTCCATGCCGCGCTTGACCTCGCGCTTGACCCCCGGAACCGGCTCCGTGATCCTCGACCCACGTGCTCGACGAGCGCATCACCGTCCTGCCACCACCGCCGAGAGGCCGTTCATGCGGAACGCTCCCCGGGAGAGGTTGGTGCGCGCGCCAGGGCGACCTGTATAGTCCGCCGCCATGAGGGGTCGATTCGCAGGCTTGCTGGCGTCCGTCGTGGTGCTGGTGCTCGGGCTCTCGGCTGTGAGCGCAGAGGCACAGGTCGCCGACGCCGACGCCGACCGTCGCGCGCGTCAGCACTTCGAGTCGGGCACCGCGTACTTCGAGGTCGGCGACTGGGACAACGCGCTGCACGAGTTCTCGTCCGCGTACGAAGCGAGCGGGCGCATCGAGCTGCTCTACAACGTCTACCTGACGTACGAGCGGATGGGGAACCTCACGCAGGCCATCGCCTTCCTCGAGCGCTACCTCGAGAGCGACGTGGACACGCACCGCGGGACGCTCGAGCGACGGCTCGAGAACCTGCGGGCGCGTGTGCACCGCGGCGAGACGGGCACCGGGAGCGAGGGGGACTCGCACACGGGGGAGGACCTCGCCGCACTGCCGGAGCTCGAGGGCGACACCGTGGTGACTCGCTCGACCGAGGGTCCGAGCGTCACGACGCCGCCCCGCGAGACGAGCGGCTCGGTCTCTCCGGTCGCCTTCGTCGGCGTCGGCATCGCTGCCGCGGGGCTCGTCGGGCTCGGCGTCTCGGGCGGCCTCACGCTCTCCGAGGACGCGCGCCTCCGCGCTTGCGCCCCCGGCTGCGCGCGGAGCGAGACCGACACGATCGCCCTCACGGCGCCGCTCACCGACGCGTTCGCGGGCCTCGCGCTCGTGGGCGCGATCGTCGGCATCATCGGCCTCGTGCTCCCAGGCGACGCGAGCGATTCGAACGCCGCATTGCGCGTGACGCCGATCGCTGGACCCGGGACGCTCGGCGCCCATCTCGAAGGGAGCTTCTGATGCTGCGCCTGGGGGCGTTGCTGGCGTTGGTGGCCGCGGCTCTGACGCCTGGATGCGCGATCGTGTTCGATCGCGAGCAGTACACCGGCGGCGACGGCGGCGCGCCGCTCGATGCGCCCGCGCTCGACGCGCTCGATGGGGCAGGCCTCGATGGAGAGGGCGTCGACGCTGCCGTGCTCGACGAGGCGGGCCCCGCAGACGCGGCGCTCGACGCACCGCCGGTCGATGCGTCACCGATGGCGCCAGGCTGGCCAGTCTGTGGCGATGGCCTCGCCGTGGCGCTCACCGAGCCAGGCGGAGCCATTCGCACGGCCAGCTCCGCGTTCGTGTCGGCGATGCTCGGTTCCACCGCAGGCGCGTTCGAGGTCGGCAACGTGTCCGACATCGAGATTCCGAGCGGCTCGGCGCCGTTGGCGGACGGAATCGCCCACGTCGGCATCGCCTACCACCGCAGTGCCAACCAGATCGTGGTGGCCGCCGCGACGATCGCGGGCGAGCTACGCGTGCATCGGATGGACCGCGCGTCCACGACGTGGATCGATGCGTCCGCGCCGGTCCCCGTCACATGGGCCGACGCCATGCCGCCGACCAGCATCGTCGGCATCGACATCCGCGAGCGCGGAGGCGTGCTCGGCCTGGTCGTCGCGGGCTCGGATGGACGAGTGGGCACGATGGGGTGGCACTGTTCGATCGGCACGATGGTCGACTGCACCACGCGCGTCGTCTTCGACACGCCTGGGCTCGCTCCCTATGGCGCAGCCGTGGTCGCGAACGGAACCGGAATCGAGCGCGTGTTGGTCGCGAATGCGGCGGACGGCTTCCACGTCTGGCGCGAGTTTGACCCGGCCAACGTGTCCGCCGGAGCGGCCTTCACCCCCGGCGGGCGTGTCCTCGGCAACGAGGGGCCCTTCGTGCTGGTCGAGGCGGACATGATCGACCCGTGGGTCGTCTCGATAGGCGAAACCTCGGGCTACGCCTTTGGCCAGCTCGGCGTGATGCGCGGGCCGATGGGCCTCACGAGCCGCAGCACGGGTCAGCTGCTGCTGCAAGGCGTCTGGGATGCGGGCATGGCGAGCTCGTCTCTCTTCGCGCGAGGCGCCGATTGCGACAACACCGGATGCACGTGCCCGACGGTGAGCTCCTGCAGCGACGCGACCGGCTATACCTCTCTCGCCATCGGTGGGGACCGAGTCATGGCGCTCGATGCGCACGCGGTATCGGACACCGCCCGCTTGATCGTCGTGGGAACTCGGCAAGCGGGCTTCGGAACCGAGGTCCGCCTCTTTGCGCACGACGACACGCTCGGCTTCGTCGACGTCCTGACGGATGCCACCGACGTGACGCTCGGCTCGGGTCGCATCGGCACCGAGTACACGGGAGTGCTCTCGGACGTCCGCAGCGTGGTCGTGAGCGAGGGCGACGGAATGGTCGACGTCTTTGCGGTCGTACCAGTCGAGCTCACCGAGCCGGGGAGCATCCGCACGACGCGCGCGTACGTGAGCGCGCTGCGCATCTGCGGCACGCCCTGAACGCGATGCCCTGCCCGCTCGGCCGGGGCACGGGTCGCGCGCTCGGCGCGTGGCTATGCATGGGGCCACGGAGGCGTTTTCATGATCGCGACATGCCCCTCTTGCGGCTCGAAGAACCGCATCCCCGGCGCGCGCGTCGCTGATCGCCCGAAGTGCGGGCGGCCGCTCGCCCCGCACGGGCGACGAGACCGTCGCTCCAGGTCCAGAACGCGTTCGACGTGCTGCCCGGCGACTGCATCGAGGTCGCGGCATCGCGGAGACCCCACGGTCGCGCTCGCCGCGCTTCTCCTCGTCGCCCTGGGATGTGGCCAGCCGGGAGTCGTCGGGGCCCCGCACCCCGAGCCTCTTCATCTCTCTGCCGTCGCCCTCGGGCTCCGACCAGCCCACGCGACTGTGCCTCCCCTGGTCGAGATGGTGAGCTGTCCGCCCGGCGGTCCGTGCCTGACGAGCCGCGTCTATCCCGACGGTGCGCTCTACTATCTAGCCGAGGAGCCCGGCGCTGCGGCGCACTGGAATCCGATCGCACAGCTGTCGTCCGAAGGCACTCACGCGCTCGAGGCCCTCTATGCCGAGCTCTGCGGACGGACTGACCCGGTGATGGCCAACGACAGCGGCTCGGTGCTGCACCGGGTCACTTCCCCCGGCTGCACGCGAGAGTTCGTCGTCACGGGCATTCCTTCAGGAGATCTCGCGCGCATCGGGGAAGCGACGGACATCATCAACCGGTCGGTCCAACCAGCCCGCCCGCCCGAGCCCGCCTTAGAGACCGTGTGCGGCGGCATGATCCCCGGGCCCGGCTGTGCCGAGACCGAGTACTGCCACTTCGAGCTCGACGCGATCTGCGGCGCGGCCGATCAGACGGGCGTGTGTCGGCCGCGGCCCGCGGAGTGCCCGGGCGGCGAGCCACCGGTGTGCGGGTGCAACGACCAGACGTTTCCGAGCGCGTGCGAGGCGCATCGGTTCGGCGTCTCGGTGGCGGGGCTCGGAGCGTGCGGGGCACCGCTGTGATCGCGCTCGTCATCGGGATCGGAGATCATACGACCGCTCGGGAAGCGCTGAACGAGAGGCGTGCGTGCCTATTCTGGGGACATCCCGAACGCTGCGTGCTCCGTTCGACGTCAGTGCCGGTCGTCACGGCGAGCCCGCGGCCGTCGCCCCGCGCAGCTCGTCGCCGCGCGTGCGCACCACGCCGCCCGAGCCCACGAGCACGCCCTCGCCTGCGTCGGTCAACCAGGGTCGGCGCGGCGGCTCCCTCGGGTCGGAGCTCGACGGGATGGATAGGTCGGACCTGTCAATTGTCGGATGTCCGTCTCGAGGACGGCATCGGCTGCGCTTCGTGGGGCATTCTCCCCATCGCTTCGATCTCGGGGGTGGGCTGGGACTCTCTCGAATGCTCTCGAATGCTCGAGGCACCAAGGGTTGGGCGAGCGTCACCCTGTCGGCTCCGCTGCGTCAGCCGTGGATCTCGGGCTCGGAGAGCGCGACCCACTTGAGGATGTCCCTCCGGCGAACGACGCCTAGGAGCACGCCATCCTCCACGACGGGTAGCTGATCGACGTCGTGGTGCGCGAGCTTGTCGAGCGCCTCGGACGCGGGCGCGCGCGGGGTCACCACGACCAGACGCTCGCTCGGCGTCATGATCTGGCGGACGGGCGTCGTCGGCCAGTCGCTCCGTGGTACGCGCCGGACGTCCTTCGACGACACCAGGCCGACCATCGCGCCCTGCTGCACGACCGGGAACGCCTGCTGATCGCTCTCCATCAACAGGTCGTCGACGAGGTCGTCGACCAGGGAGTCGGGCGAGACGGACTCCATGCGCGAGCGCATGATCCGCGAGACCGGAACGTGGTCGAGCGCGTCGTGGAGGACCACCTGCTGGTAGCTGCCCGCCGCAGCACCGTAGAGGAACCAACCGATCAGGCCGAGCCAGAGCCCGGAGAGGAACGCTCCGCCGAAGACCGTCACGAGGCCCCACACGATGAGGCCCACGCCGACCAGACGACCGGCTCCCGAGGCCCAGCGCGTGGCCTTGCGCAGATCCCCCGTGCCCCACCAGAGCACCGCGCGGAGAACACGCCCGCCGTCGAGCGGGAAGCCTGGCACCAGGTTGAAGAGCGCGAGGAGGATGTTGAGCGGGCCGAGCCAGAGAAGCAGCGTCGCGAGCGGGCCGAGGTGCGCGTAGACGTTCTCCGGCTGAGTCATCGCGAGCGGCATGGCGTCGTGCGCGAGCAGGCCCCCGGCGAACGTGGCCGCGATGCCGATGAGGAGGCTCACGAGCGGACCCACCGCCGCCATCAGGAACTCCGCTTTCGGTGAGCGGGGCTCGCTCGAGAGGTGCGCCATCCCGCCGAACAGGAACAGCGTGATGCGGTCGACCTCGGTGCCCGTCGCTCGCGCGACGAGCGCGTGAGAGAGCTCGTGCAACACGATGGACGCGAAGAAGAGCACGGCGGCGACGATGGCCACGCTCCACACGAGGAGGGGGCTCCAGGCCGGGTGCCAGCGAGGCAACACGCCGAGCCCGAGGTTCAGCGCGACGAGCGCGAAGATCACCATCAGGCTCCAGTCGGCGACGATGTCGACGCCCGCGATGCGCGCCAGGCGTACGCCGCCGACGATGCGCTCCGTCCCCGGTCTCGGTCCGTCGGGTCGTTCGTTCGTGCTCGGGCCCGCGCCCCCGGTGCTCGTTTCGGCTCCGCTGGTCGTTGCGCTCATGATGAGCCGACTGACTCAATCCGCATGCCACCCGCGCTTCAGCCAGAAGCGTCGGGCTCGCGATCCAATGCCGCACGAACGGCACGCCTACGTGGGGTGTTGCGCCGCGATGGAGACAGGGGCGCTACGGCTTCGCTGGCTTCTTCGTCAGGGAGACGAGCGGCGCCTCCGGGGACTCGGGCTGGATCGTCGCGTGATGGACGCCGTGCGCGTGCTCGAGCTGAACGCCGACGAGGCGCGCGACCCCGGTGCCATGCGCCCCCGGACGCAGGACGACGTGAGCGGTCACCAGCGGCTCCCCGGGGACGATCGACCAGACGTGGAGGTCGTGCACCTCGAGTACGCCCTCGGTCTGCTGGATCGTGCGCTCGATGGCGGCGACGTCGAGCCCCTCCGGCGCTCCCTCCATGAGGACGTGCGCCGTGTCGCGGAGCAGCCGCAGGGCGCCGAAGAGGATGAGGACAGCGATCAGGAGCGATGCGATCGGGTCCGCGAGGCGCCACCCGAGCCCGAGGACGAGGCCGCCCGCGACGATCGCAGCGATCGATCCCAGGACGTCGCTCAGGACATGCATCAAGGCGCCGCGCACGTTCATCGAGCTGCCGCCGTGGCGGGAGAGGATCCACGCCGACGCGAGGTTCGCAACGAGCCCGAGCGTCGCGGCGACGAGCATCCCGACACCACGGATCTCGGGCGCGGCGCCGAAGCGCTGGACCGCCTCGTGGATGACGAGGATCCCTGCGACGCCGAGGCTGACCGCGTTCACGAAGGCGCCGACGACCTCGGCGCGTCGAAGACCGAAGGTGTGCCGCACCGTGCGCGGGCGCGCCGCGACCCAGGTCACGAGCAGCGAGAGCCCGAGGGCCGCGGCGTCGTTGAGCATGTGCCCGGCGTCGGCCAGGAGCGCGAGGCTCCCCGACCAGAAGCCGACGACGACTTCGACGACCATGACGCTCGCGGTGAGCACGAGGGCGGCGCCGAGCGCGCGAGCGGGCGCGTCGCCGTGCCCATGATGATCGTGCCCGTGCCCGTGCCCGTGCCCCTTCTCGCCGGAGCCCTCGTGCCCGTCCTCGCCCTCGTGATCGTGCGTGTGTGCGTGTTCGTGGTCGTGGCTCATCGGGGACCAACGCTATTCTTGGGCAGATGGCTGCCAAGAGCGAGAAGGTCCTTCTCACGGTCGGCGAGCGCGAGGTCGCGCTCTCGAGCCCCGGCAAGCTCTACTTCCCGGAAGCCGGCATCACCAAGCTCGACGTCGCTCGGTACTACCTCGCGGTCGCCGACGGGGCGCTGCGAGGCGCGGGGGGCCGCCCGAACGTGCTCGTGCGCTACGTCGAGGGCATTGCGGGACCGCCGTTCTGGCAGAAGCGCGTCCCGGAGAGCCGACCCGACTGGCTGGAGGCCGTCGCGCTGAAGTTTCCTTCGGGGCGCACCGCCGAAGAGCTGGTCCCGCGCGAGCCCGCGGCGCTGGCGTGGATGGTGAACCTCGGCTGCATCGAGCTGCATCCCCATCCCGTGCGCGCGGAGGACCTCGATCATCCGGACGAGCTGCGCGTCGATCTCGATCCGGTCCCCGGCATCGAGTGGCCTCAGATCCGAGACGTCGCCCTCGTGGTCGAGGAGACGCTCGCGGCGCTGGGCCTGGTGGGCTGGCCGAAGACGAGCGGGTCGCGCGGCATCCACATCAACGTGCGCATCGAGCCGCGCTGGACGTTCCCGGAGGTGCGCCGGGCCGCGCTGGCCTTCGCGCGCGAGGTGGAGCGCCGCGCGCCGAGCATCGCGACGAGCAAGTGGTGGAAGGAAGAACGGCACGGCGTCTTCCTCGACTACAACCAGAACGCCAAGGACCGCACCGTCGCGAGCGCCTACTCGATCCGGCCGCGTCCCGACGCGCGCGTCTCGGCGCCCGTCACGTGGGAAGAGCTCGCGGTCTGCGCGCCCGAGGACTTCACGCTGCGGTCGATGCCCGCGCGGTTCGCGGAGATCGGGGATCGCCACGCCGGCATCGATGCTCACCCGTGCTCCCTCGAGAGCCTGCTCGAGCTGTCGAAGAAGCAGCAGGCGGAAGGCCAGGGCGATGCGCCGTGGCCGCCGCACTACCAGAAGCAGGACGGCGAGCCTCCGCGCGTCGCGCCCTCGCGCGCCAAGAAGGGGACCGGGCGGCGTGTCCCGACGAAGCCGATGGTCGAGATCGCGCGCGCCGACAAGAAGGAGGACGCGCTTCTCGGTCTCGAGCGCTGGAAGGCGCGCCATCAGGCGCTGCTCTCGTACCTGGAGCCCGCGGACTATCTCGTCGACGCGATGCGCGGACGCTATCGGACGTGGACGCGCATCCGCGTGAACCTCGAGCACGTGCCCGAGGCGGAGCGCCCGGCGCAGGAGCCGCTCGATGCCGACTACGATCCCGGCGATCCGCGCCCGGTGAACGCAGGCGGGCGCTCGCGCCGCAAGACGAAGGAAGAGCCCGACGCGAAGACCTGAGCGGGCTCGAGCCGGGGCGAGCCCCACCGAGATCAGCCGCCGAAGATCTTCGCGAGCTCGAACGGAGGCGTGACCTCGAGCTGCGCGTAGTCGCAGTCGCTCGGCGGCTTGTCGTCGCGCCAGCGAACGAACGTGGCGGCGTGACGAAAGCGCGTTCCTTCGAGGTGGTCGTACTTCACCTCGCACACGCGCTCGATCCGCAGAGGCTCCCACGTGAGGTCCTTGCCCGCGCTCCAGCGGCTCTGTCCGCCGGGCATCCGGGTGGCTCCGGCCTCCGCCCAGCTGCGCCAGGGATGCGCCTCCATCGCTCCCTCACGCAGCGGAGCGAGCAACGTCACCAGCTCCGCGCGCTTCTGCATCGTGAACGACGAGGTCACGCCCACGTGCTGAAGCTGCCCGTCCGCGTCGAAGAGCCCGAGCAAGAGCGACCCGACGCGCTCACCCGCGCCGCCCTTGTGCCAGCGGAACCCAGCGACCACGCAGTCCGCCGTTCGGACGTGCTTGATCTTGATCATCGCGCGCTTGCCGGGCTGGTACGCGCCGTCGGCCGCCTTCGCGATGACTCCGTCGAGGCCCGCGCCCTCGAAGCGGTCGAACCAGTCGCGCGCGACGCCTGGATCGCGCGTCATCAGGGTCACGCGCACGAGCGGGCCCGGCGTGATCGCGGCCTCGAGCAGAGCGCGGCGCTCTCGCTGTGGTCTCTCGCGAAGATCGCCCTCCGGACTGCCGATGAGATCGAAGGCCACGAACGCGGCAGGCGTCTCGACGGAGAGCTTGGCGATGCGCGAGGCCGCCGGGTGAAGCCGCAGCTGCAGCGTCTCGAAGTCGAGGCGCCCGCCCCGCGCGATGACGATCTCGCCGTCGACGACGCAAGGATCGGGCAGCGCCGCGCGGAGCGCCGGGAGGAGCTCCGGGAAGTAGCGCGCGAGCGGCTTCTGATCACGGCTCTGGACGTAGACGTCGTCGCCCGAGCGGAACACGAGCGCG
>JBBSAT010000285.1:0-10334 GCA_038252025.1 Polyangiales bacterium
ATCGCGTCACCGCGCCCGGGGTCGTGCACGAGCTGACGGAGCGCCTCGGAGGCGTGCATCTTCAGTGCGGCGGGTTGGTGTCGAGCGACGCGGACTGATGGGCGACCCGCCCCTCGATTGGAAGTGAGGCCGATGACTTTTCCCTGCATGCTCCCGCGCCTCGCCGTCCCTTACTGTCTCGCTGCCGAGCGTCGTTCTTGATTCCCTTTCTGGAGGTCTCTTCGATGAACCGTTCCATGGATGTCGTGCTCGTTCTTTTCGTCTTGCTCGCGTTGGCTGGCTGTTCTGCGCCAGACACTGGGCCCGCCGGTGCTCCGGACTCGGGTCGCCACGCGGACGCCGCCGTGCCAGGCGACGCCGGGCCCGTCCTGACCTCGCTGCCCTGCGAGATCTCGGCGCCGATCCAGGCGAATTGCACGAGCTGCCATGGGTCGACGCCAACGGCCGGCGCGCTCATGCCGCTCGTCACGCGCACGGACTTCATGCGTCCCTCCATCACGCAGCCTGGGCGCACCGTCGGTGATCTCGCCGTCGAGCGAATGCGCTCTGCGACCGCGCCGATGCCGCCGACCGGGCCGCGTGTGCCCGATGCGGACATCGCCGCGATCGAGGCGTGGGTCGTCGCGGGCATGCCCGATGGCACGTGCAACGTCTACGATCCCTTCTCCGAGCCTCCCCAGTGCTCGAGCGGCACGAACTGGACCGGGGGAGATCGCGAGTCTCCGCTCATGCGCCCGGGCGGCGCCTGCATCCAGTGCCACACGGACATGCGGCGCGGTCCGCGTCCTGCGCTGACGCTCGCGGGCACCGTGTACGCCACCGGCCACGAGTTCGCGGACTGCAACGGCGCCGACGGGTTCGCGACCGCCTACTACGTCGACGTGACGGACGCGGCGGGGCGCGTGGTCCACATGGAGCCCAACTCGGTCGGCAACTTCTTCTCGCAGACCGCGGTCACGTTCCCGATCACTGCCCGCGTCTACATCGGTGACAGCGAGCGCCGCATGGTCACGCCCGTCACGACCGGCGACTGCAACTCCTGCCACACCGAAGGCGGCGACATGATGGCGCCCGGACGCATCGTTCTGCCCTGAACATCCCTCACGCGGCGAAGGCGACGTGGGCCACCCAGGCACCCCACGTCGCCGCCACGACGATCGTCAGCCCTACTAGTACCGGGACGGAGTAGGAGCGCGGTCCCGACGTGAGCGCGAGCACGGCCTTCGTCACGGTGTTCGTCGAGACGCACGCGAGCACCGCGAGCACAGCCGGCGCGGCGTCGAGCCGATCGGCCGCGTACACGGATGCGATCGAGGCCGCGGCCGCATGGGCGTCGGCAAAAGCCGCGATGGCCGCGGCGATGACGACGCCCGCGCTACCAGCCAGACCTTCGACGAGCGACGCTCCGATCGTCACGCCGGTGACGAGAAGCGCGAACAGGATCGCGCCTCGAAGATCGACGGCGCTGCGCGTCGTCTCGATCTTCGCGCCGCCCTCGCGCGCAGCGCGCACCGCGAAGAAGGCTGCGTAGGCGAGCGCCGAGAGCCCGCCGGCCGTGAGCGGGAGCGCCAGGTCGAGGAGGAGCCCCGGGCTCGCCGTCCCCACGAGCGCAGCCAGGAGCAGGAACGTCGCGATCGTCGACGCGGTGGCGCCCGCGATCGCGCCGCCGACTTGCGTCGGATCCTCCCGCGCCTTCTTTCCCATCGCCGCGACCGTGGCCGAGCTCGACACGAACCCCGCGGCGAGCCCCGCGATCGGAAGGCCCCACTTCGGTCCGATCGCTCGCTGCGCGACGTGCGCGGCGAGATGGATCGCCAGGATCACCACGACGAGCCGCCAGAGCACGAAGGGATTGAGCACGCCCCACGGATCGATCGTCCGATCGGGGATGACGGGCATGACGACCACGGTCGCCGCGGCGACGATCAGCGCGTCGCGGAGCTCCGACGGGCTGAGCACCTCCCGGATCACGCTGTGGATGCGCGTCCGAAACGCCAGCAAGAGCGCGGTGGTGATCCCCACCCCGAGCGCGAGCATCGGACGGCTCATCGCGAGCGCGCCGAGGGCGTACGTGAGCACGAGTGCGATCTCGCTCGTGAGACCGGGGTCCGTGCGATCCCCGAGCGCGTAGGAGACCATCGCTCCGGTTGCGACCGCCGCACCGAAGAGCGCCAGCGCGATGAGCTGTTCGAACAGGATCGCCACGGCCCCGAGGAGCGCGGTGATCGCGAACGTCCGGATCCCTGCGGCGCGGTGTGCCCCTTCGCCCATCCGCTGCTCGCGCTCGGCGCCGATCACGAGCCCGATCACGAGCGCGACTCCGACGCGAAGCTCGATCGACTCGGGAAATTCTTCCATTCGGCTCCGGCGCGACGCTCATCATTGCCGCCGCCACCCGGCACGTCCACTTCGGACCTCGCGCGGTCAGCTGGAATGGGGCGCGCGGTCCGCGATCGACTCCCGCCGGCGGACCAGCCGATCCGTGGCGATCTCGAGGCTCGCGTTCGTCTCTCTGGAGAGCTCGCGCGCGACGCTCAAGAGCGCGTTCCGCACGCGGCGAGCCGCCGGTTCGTGTGCATCCCGTCGAGACGCACGGGCCGCCCGGTCGCGAGGACCGCTCGCCGTCGTCGCTCGCCAGCTCGCACAGCGGCTGCGGCCGCTCGCCCTGCACCTGGAAGGAGGGGGAGGGCGCGTGGTGTCTCAGGTCGAACCTCAGACGACGGAGAGCTGCGTGAACGATCAACCGCCTTTCTCGGGCCGAGAGCCCGCATACCCGCCGAGCACCTTCGACGCGCCTCGGGACGTCACTCCTTTCACGCCTCCGCCCCGCGCGTCGCCCGCCGAGATGCGGAGCGAGCGCGCGCTCCGAGGCAACGCCGAGCCCATCGCCGACCAAGGTCCCTTCGCCATCGTCGAAGCGCTCCTGAAGTCTCCCGCGAGCGTGCTCCACGAGATCGAGTCCGGACGTGGCGCTGCGTTTCGTCTCTCGGCGGTGCTCGTCGCCAGCATGATCCTGACCGGGCTCGCGATGGCGGCCTTCAGCGGCGGCGCGCAGCTGCTCCTCGTCCCGCTCCGGCTCTCCGTCGGGATCTTCTTCTGCGCCGTGATCTGCCTGCCGAGCCTTCACATCATCTCGTGCCTCGCAGGCGCGGAGCAGAGCTTGAAGGAGACGTGGAGCGCGCTGCTGATGGGCCTCGCCCTCATGGGCATCCTGCTCGTCGGCTTCGCGCCGGTGAGCTGGGTCTTCGCGCAGGCGACGAGCTCGGTCGCGTTCATGGGCGCGCTTCATCTCGCGTTCCTCGTCCTCAGCTGCGTCTTCGGGCTCGGGCTCGTGAACCGCGCGCTCAGCGCGATGAACCGCAAGCGCGTCCCTGGGCTCGGCCTCTGGCACACGCTCTTCGTGCTCGTGCTCTTGCAGATGACGACGACGCTGCGTCCGCTCGTCGGCCCCTATGACGGCGTGCTGTTCCACGATCGAATGTTCTTCCTCGCGCACTGGATCAGCGGCGCTGGCTGAACCCTCGGCGCGATCCTCGAGCTCAGTGCGTCACCTCGCGGATGAACGCGGCCATGTCGGCGCTGACGATCGGTGGAACGGTGTGACCGCCGTCGAAGGTACGTACCTGCACGTCGAGCCCGCCCGCTCGGAGAAGGTCGACGAGGTGGGAGGCGTGCGCGTATGGGAGCACCGCGTCTGCCGTGCCGTGCGCGAGGAAGACGCGGAGCCCGCGCCGCGACGGGATGTGCGGGACGAGCTCCGCTTCTTCGACGATCGTGCCGCTCAGCAGGATCAGGCCCGCGAGCGGCCTGTCATCGTGAAGCGCGACGTCGAGCGCGAGGATCGCGCCCTGCGAGAACCCTCCGAGCACGATCTGCTCGCTTCCGATCCCGAGGCGCTCTTGCTCCGCGTCGAGGAAGGCCAGCACGTCTCGCCGTGCCGCGGGAAGCTCCGGAAGGTGGGTCGTCGTCAGGTCGTGCAGATCCGTCGTGAACGGCCACCACATGAAGCCGCTGCCCGGCGAGCCCTGGGGTGCGCGCATCGGCTCGGGGGCACGAGGAAACGCGAAGCGCGCCCCTTCGGGCACGTCGGAGCGGTCGGCGACCGAGACGATGTCCTCCGGGCTCGAGCCGTAGCCGTGGAGCAGCACGATCAGCGGACCGTCGCCCGCGCCGCGCTCGAGCGAACGGAGCACCCTCGCGGGGGCTTCTCTCTCTACGACGCCCACCGCGGCTGCGCCCAACGTGATGAGCAGCGCTGCCGCAGCGAGAGCTCGACCGTTCGTCTTCGACATCTGCGCTCGCGGTACCCCTCCCGCGAGGGGCCCCCCCAGTGTGCGCGGGAAATACCTCGGGCGCCCCGGGCGTATGATGCGCCATGGCCCAGCAACAGAAGAAGAACCCTGGTCTCGCGGCGGTGTTCTCGCTCGTCGTCCCTGGCGTCGGGCAGATCTACAACGGCGCGTTCCTCCGCGGCCTCTTCTGGCTGATCATCACGCCGGGCTTCTGGATCGGCACCGGCGGAACGCTCGGCTGGATCTGCCACTTCATCTCGGCGTACACGGCCTACACGTACGCGGAGGATCTGAACGAAGGCCGGCGCTGATCGACCGATCGGTCAGAAGCTGCCCGAGAGGCTGAGGCCGCCCGGTCCGATGGCGACGCGCACGCGCTCGTGGGGCTGGTTGATCTCGATGACCCAGGTCACGACGAGCGCAGCCACGCCGAGCCCCGCGAGGACGAAGCCCGCGACGCCCATCGCGAGAAAGCTCTCGCGCTCGGAGAGCGCTGCGTCGCAACCGGGGATGACCGTAGGGAAGCAGAGGCTGTTGTAGGTACGCGCCCGCTCGTCGGCTGCAACGAGGCCCCCGATGCCCAGGCCCAGACCCACGGCCGTGACCGCGGCTGCGGTGATGTAGAAGGGCAAGAAGTCCATGTGCTCGGCCGGCGGCGGCGGGGACGAGTGGACGGGCTCGCGCTCGGGTGTGACGACCTCGGCGACCTCGGCCTCCGGCGTCGCGACGAAGAGGCTCATCGTGGTCGCCGGGGTCTCGGCCGAGAGCGTCTCGACGCCTGCGGCGACCACGGTGCCCGCAGCGTCGCGGACCTCGAGACGGTGATCTCCGAGCGGGAGGCGCATCGGAAGCGTGCGAGGGAGCGGGCCGAAGTCGAGGTCGTCGATGAAGAGGTGCCCGCTCGCGTTCTGGACCTCGACGGTGAGCGTCCCAGGCTGAAGGTTCGGCTCGATGCGGCGGCGCGTCCGAGCGTCGAGCCCGTCGAGCGGATGCTCTCGAAGGTACGCGTCGTAGCTCTGCGCCGAGCGCAACGGCTCGCCCAGAAGGAGGAATGCAGCGCCGCGCTCGGCGTACGCGCCGCTGTCGCCCAGGACGCACTGCTGGTCGAAGTGCCCGAGCGCCTCGGTGGCCAGCGCGTGCGCGCGATCCGGATGGCGATGGGTCAGCTGGTCGATCGCCTGCGCCATCAGCGCGTTGCCAGCCTCGAACTCCGCGTACGCAGCCGATGCGTCGCTGCCCGTGCACTCGGGAAGAGTGGGCGACTCCGCCGGCTGCGCATGGGCGAGGGGGACGCTCGTCAGGAGCACGACGAGCGCGGTGAGGCTGAGATCGCGAAAGGCCATGGTGCCGTTTTCCCTCGAAGCGCGCACCGAACGCAAGAACGAGCGCACGAGCGCCCTCAGGCGGGGCCTGAAACGCAATTGACGCCCGGCAGTTGGAGAACGTAGCGTCCGTGGATGGACTTTCGCCGCATTCGCTTCATCTCGTTCTTTGGCTCTCTCTCTCTCGGCGCCATCGCCGCGTGCACGACGCCCATGGCCGCCGGGCCCGACGCGGGCGATAGCCCCGACACTGGAGGGGGTGACGTCGACGCGTTCGTCGCGGTCGACGCGTTCGTGCCCGCGGTCGACGCGTTCGTCGAGGTCGATGCCGCGACGGGCTGTCCGACGGGCTTCGTCGATCTGAACGGCACCGCCACCGATGGCTGCGAGTACGCGTGCACTACGACGAGCGCGACCGACCTGCCGGACTCCTCCTTCGTCGATGCGAACTGCGACGGTATCGACGGCGACGTGGCGACCGGGATCTTCGTCTCGGAGTCGGGCGACGACGCGAACCCGGGCACGATGGCGATGCCCGTGCTCACGATCACGCAGGCGCTGAGCCTGGCGGCCGCCGCTTCGGGCGACGTCTACGTCGAGCGGGGCACGTACTCCGAGAGCCTGATGCTGGTGGACGGCGTCGGCATCTACGGCGGCTACGACCGCACCACCAGCCGGCCGGGCTCGCTCCCGGGCTACTGGGATCGGGACGGCGCGGGAATGACGATCATCGAGGGCGGGACGACCGCTGTCGAGGCGACCGGCCTCACGATGGGCGCCGTGCTCGATCGGCTGATCATCCATTCCGCCAATGCGACGACACCGGGCGGCGCGAGCATCGGCGTCTGGGCGCACGGCTCGACGGGCACGCTGACGATCTCGGGCGGCTCGGTCGTGGTCGCGGGTAACGGCCGGGCGGGCACGGCGGGCGTGCCGGGGGTCGATGGACCTCGAGGGGGAAACGCGAGCGGGTCCACGGCGGGGGCGAGCAGCTGCAGCTTTCCGGGCGGGACTGGCGGCGCTGGCATCCCGGCGGGGTCGGGCCTCACGGGTCTGACGGCGACCGGCACGGGTGGTGGTGTCGGCGGCGGCGGTGGCAACGGAGGGAGCGGATGCCCGCAGACGACGACGATCGGGCGATCCGGCATCGTGGGTGCGGCAGGCACCGACGGCGCAGAGGGGACCGGGGGTACCGGAACCGGTACGATCGCGTTCGGCGGAGGATGGGCGGCTTCCGATGGGACGATCGGTGCTGACGGAACCCATGCGCGCGGCGGCGGCGGCGGGGGCGGCGGCGGCGGCGGTCGGGCTCCTCTTCCCTTCTGCTCAGCCTCTATCCCCGGCGGCGCCGGTGGCGGTGGCGGTGGCGGCGGCTGCCTTGGTACCGCGGGTCGTGGCGGCACGGGCGGTGGCGCCTCGTTCGCTGTGCTCGCGGTCGACGCGGTCGTCTCGATCACGAACGGCGATCTCACCTCGGGACGCGGCGGCGACGGCGGCACGGGGGGGCGCGGCGGCTCGGGCGGTCTCGGCGGCAACTTCGCTGCGGGAATCGCGGGCTCGCCTCCTTACAGCAGCGCGGGCGGCAACGGTGGCCAAGGCGGAACCGCCGGCCGCGGCGGCAACGGCGGCGGTGGCGGTGGCGGACCGTCGGTCGTCCTGGCGCACGCGGGTAGCGGGTCGATCACGGCCACGACCTCCGTCCTGCACCCCGGTATGGCGGGAGCGGGCGGAACGAGCCCGACGAGCCCGGGGACGACGGGTATCTCGATGATGACGTACGAGTTCTAGGAGACCGGTGTTTGAAAAACGCCAGTCTCCTAGAGCGCCGTCGCGCGTGCTCGACCTCATCACGATCGCCTTCTCGCACTATCTGCCGGGGCCCGACGTCTTCGGCGCCGTGCTTCCGTGCATCGATCAGCTCGCGCCCGAGATGCAGTCCTGGGTGACGGCCAACCGCGAGCGGCCCGCGGGTCGGTTCGCGGTGCGCATGTTCGCCGAGGAGCGACCGCTGCGGGCCTGAGCCGTCGCTGCTACCAGGTGGCGTCGACGCCGACCACGGCGGCGCGGCGCTGGTTGCTACGGAACGTCAGCTCGAGCCGTGCGTCCTGACCGGTGAGCTCGGGCGTGTCGATGCGCACCCAGCGCACCCAGCCGTCGTCGGTCGAGGGCACGTCGATCACCGCGCGCTCCTCGTCGTCGATGAGCACGCGCAGGGTTCCTTCGGCGGGGTGGCCGTCCGGCACCGCCCAGCGCAGCGCGAGCATCGAGCCGGCGCGCACGTGGGGCCAGATCACGCGCCGCATCTGACCGCGCTGGCCCGTCGGGAGCAGCATCATGTGCTCGGGCACGCCTCCATAGGTCGGCGCGGCGCCGGACAGAGCGAGCCCGACCATTCCGAAGAGCCCGGAGTCGAGGTGGCTGCACTCCCAGCCCATGTGCTCCCAGGCGAGGAAGTCGCAGGGCACGTCGTCGTGGAAGGGCTCGTCCTGGTAGACGAGCGCGTGGCGGATGCCCTCGTAGCTCGCGACGTGGAACGGGGCGCTCGCCGCGTCCGCGCGATGGACCGAGCCGATGGCGACGAGGAGCGTGAACAGGACGGCGGCGCCGGCGGCGATGCGGCGCGATCCGTCCCTGCGCAGGCCGAGCGCGACGAGCCCCGCGATCGCGCTCAACGCCACCGCCATCCCAGGCGCGAGCAGGAGCGTCGCGATCGGCCGGTAGGCGACGTCGGTCGTCGCGAGCCCGGGGACGAGGGCCAGCAACATCAGCCCGAGCATGGCGACCGACGTGCGGCGCTCCTTCTCGTCGAGCAGCGCGATCGCCGTGCCCACGAGCGAGAGCAGCATCGCCGGGAAGGCGAGGCGGGACGGGCCCGCCTCCTGCACCGCGCGGGTGAGCGCGCTCCACACCGGCGCCCCGCCCGTGAAGAGGCGCTGCCCGTCATCGGTGAGGAGCGCGACGCCCAGCGCCAGCGCTCCGAAGACGGCGGCTGGGACGCGCCGACCGCTCGAGACCCGCTCGAGCGCAGCGACGGAGAGCACGAAGATCCAGAGCAGTACGCCACCCGCCTCGATGCCCACACGCACCTCGGGCAGGGCGACGAGGACGACCGCGGCGCCGGCTGCGAGCTCGGGCGTCGCGATGCGCGCGCCGATGCGCGTGAGCATGGCGACGACGAACGCTCCGAGGAGCAGGTTCACGATGACGGCGATCGCGGCGGCGGCGAGGTCGGTGGTCCCGAGCGCCTCGAGCGCGTCCGAGACGAGATGCGCGAGAGGTCCCACGCCGAGGCGGCCCTGCGGCATCCCGAACGGAAGAGTGGTCAGCATGACGGCGAGCGCCGCGACGCCCGCGATCATCGACGCGCGGATGGCCCTCCGATCGAGCGTGCCGCGCGAACGAACGAGCGCGCGCGGAAGACGCGCCACCAGCTCGATCCCGAGCGCGAGCGCCGGAACGAGGAACGCGAGCCCGGCCCAGTGGAAGCGATGTCCTTCGAACGAGTAGCGCGAGAAGACCGCGAGGCTCAGCCCGACCGCAGTCACCGCGGCGAGCGCGATCGACGGGCGCCGGCGCGCGAGCACGAAGAGACCCGGGAGCGCGAGCAGCAAGATCGTGAACGCCTGCCGGAGCCCGTACTCGCCGGACCAGACGCGGACGATGCCCTCGTCGAAGGGGACCGAGAAGAGGTCGACGTGGGACGTCATCGTCGGCTCGCCGCCGACCGTCACGAGCGTGCGCTGGTAGCCCGTCCACCAGGGCCGACCGAAGAGATAGGTGTTCATTGCGCCTGCGAGAAGGAGCACGACGCTTCCGCCCATGAGCGCGCGGCCGAGCGGCTTCTTCCCCGACTCGCTCCACGCGATCAACGCGAGCGGCGGAAGCCACATCAGCGTCGTGGGCCGCATCACGACAGCGAGCGCGAAGAGCACGCCGGCCTTCTCGCCTTTCTTCTCCACGAGCGCGGCGAGGCCCTGAGAGAAGAACGCGAGCAAGAGCACGTCGGCGCTGAAGTCGTACGCGTTCTGGGAGACGATCGCGCTGCCGAACACGAAGGCGATCGCTGCGCACGCCGCGGTCTCGGGCGGGGCGAACGCGCGCGCGAAGCGGAAGAGGCCCGCAGCGATCACGCCGAGCATCAAGAGGTTGAAGAGCAGCGTGCCGGCCAGTCCGAAGGCGTAGACGAGCGGGCTCGCGACGAGCGGGAGGAGCCACGTGTGCTTGGGCCAGTGCTCGCCGTTGCGCCCGAGCGCGACGTTGCTCCAGCCCGGATCGAGGTCGCGGTTCCAGCCGAGCGTGCCGGAGTACCAGCTCGCGCAGAACTCGCGCTGATCGAGGGAGAAGCTCTCCGTCAGCGTGATGGCCGTGTTCGTGTAGAAGCGACCGTCGCGGAACAGCCACGTGTTCTGGTGCAGCTGCGGGAGGATCGCAGCGAACGCCATGACGGCGGCGAGCAGGCCCACGGCGACGGAAGGCGAGGAGCGGAGACGCTCGGGGAACACGGCGCGGACGATAGCCGATCCTGAGCGGAGAGGTCGCCGGCTCCTGACGTCTCTCGAAGAACGCCCGGCTAGGTGTCGCGCGCCTGCTCGCAACGACGAGCGTGGACCAGGCGCGCCCAGCGCGTGACGTCGTCAGGGCTCGCGCTGTCGACGGATAGGGTCAGCGCACCGCCCGCGCGTGCGACCGTCGCGCTCGGATCGATCGCCTCGGCCCATGC
>JBBSAT010000286.1:0-10273 GCA_038252025.1 Polyangiales bacterium
GGGAATGGAGTGGGTCAACCAACGGTTCGGCACCAACTACGAAGTCCGCGACATCCTGGAATCCCTCAACGTCACCCAGGATCAGGTGACCAGCTACGCGCTCGCGGTCGCAGGCGGCCTGACCGACCTCCGCGCAGTGCTCGGCGAGCCTACGTGCGTCGTCGGCGCTTCGCAGCGCCAGATCCGAATCCGACCGGTAGCGCCACGACGCGGCCTGGCCGACCGCCGGGCTCGCGAAGGCGAGCGACGCTCCGATCAGCGCGAGTAGAAGCGGCCCATGTCGCATGCGCGCAGTGTCGCGCGATGACCTGCGCGACCGCAACGTGCCCCGAGGCGCGGTCGCCAAGCCGTCGTTCATTCGCTCACTCTTCGATCGCCCGCTGCTCGTACGTCCTCAAGATCGCCAGGCAGAGCGTGACGAGCACGGGGCCCAGGACGACGCCAACGAGGCCGAACACCTCGATTCCCCCGAAGAGCGCGACGAACGTGAAGATGAACGGGATGTGCGCTTGACGTCCGATGACGATCGGTCGAACGAGGTAGTCGATCAACCCCACCACGAGCAGCGATCCATATCCCAGCTCGACGATGCCCGCGGCTGGATGACCCGTCGCGATGAGATAGATGCCTGCCGGCAGCCACACGAGGAGCGTTCCGACCACGGGGATGAGCGAAGCGAAGCAGGTCAGCGCTCCGAAGAACGCCGGATCGGGCACGCCCGTGATCCAGTATCCGATGCCCGCCACGAGGCCCTGCAGGAGGCCCGTCAACACCGTTCCTCGCAGGACCGACTGCCCGACCGCGCGCAGCTCACCTAGAAACGTTCGTGTGTGCTCGGGCGCAAACGGCAGGAGCCGCTCGGCGTGACGAACGATCTCCTCCCAGTAGCGAAGCACGTAATAGGCGGACAGCCCCATGAAGAACGATGCCAGGAGGCCGCTGAGCGTCAGGCCCGCTGCGTCCGCCGCGAGACCTGCGGCGCCCGTCCCGAGCGTGGCCGCGTAGGCGTTCATCTCCCCGAGCGCTGCGTCTGGGTCGATGTGTATCGCGCCCATGGCGCGGACGAAGAATACGCGCAGCTCTCCTGAACGCTCCAGCATCTGGGGCAGAGTCTCGGTCCACGTGAGAGCACGGCCGACGAACAACGTCGTAAAGCCTGCGATCGCTGCCGTGATGAGCGACATCGCGCCGAGCACGCACACCAGGGCGGCGGGCCCCGCGCGCCAGCCTCGAGCTCGCAAGCGGCGATAGTTGGGTTGAAGCGTGAAGGCCAGCAGGACACCGAGAAAGAGGCCCACCCCGAACGGACGTGCGACCCAGATGACGGCTGCAATCGCACCCCACGCCAAGAGTCGTAGTGCGCGCCGCTGCGATGGGACGGGCGCGTGCGGCTCCGATGAGACGGGCGCGTGCGGCTCCGATGAGACGGGCGCGTGCGGCTCCGATGAGACGGGCGCTTGCGGCTCCGATGAGCCCGGGCTCACGGGAGACGGGCTCGAGCCAGCCCCGCCATCCACAGGGCTGGTCATGGCGCGAGCCTACAGGATCGCGGTGGCGGCACGAAGACGCTCAGCCCTCGATGACCCACTGCGGGTCACCGTCGGGCGTCTCGCGCTGCACGATGAAGCCGCGGCTGATCATCGTGTCGACGACGTTCTCGCCGTCGAGCAGAGAGCACTCCAGCCGCCGGACGACCTCGTCGCACAGGATCGTCCGCCCCACGATCGACCCGAGGACGGTCTTGCCGCACGACTCGCGGAGGAACGCGGCGACCTCCGCGAGGTCGACGTTCTCAGGAACGAATGGCTGGCTCATTCGAACGACCTACCACCGCCTCCCCGGCCGCGCCGCTGCGTTCGTCCGCCCGGGTCGGGGGCGGTGGCGGAGTCGGCATGGGTGCCTAGACCGCTCTCATGTCCACCAGAGCCGAAGCGTTCCTCGCGAAGGTGCAGCGCGCCGCGAACCCTCCCAAGCCGAAGCAGCCGCCGAAGCGGCGACGAGACATCCCCGTGGACACGGCCAAGCCCGGCGTCAGCGCGACCGACCGGAAGGCGAAGGTCGGCAAGACCGGCTCGCGAAACGAGTCCCAGAGCGCCGGACGAAAGGGAGGCGCGCTGCTCGAGGAGTCCGCGACGAGCGAGCGCTCGCGCAAGTCGACGCGTGGCGGGACGACGCACCTCAAGACGCAGTCGAACCTCCAGCGCCGTGCGGTCCGAGCGACCTCGTCTCCCGCGTCCCGGGCCGCGAAGGCTGCGGCGAAGAAGAAAAAGTAGCCGTCGCCTCCATCGGGGTCGCCGAGGATCCAGCCGGCTCGCTCGAGAGGGGACGAATAATCCACCAGGGGCGGTTCGCCTCTCTGTATTGTCTTCGCACGCGCTCCTTGGTGGCGCGGAAGGCAGTTCATGAGCGAGGCAGCGAGCGAGCCCGGCCAGAGCCTGATCATGCGCTTGGGCGCGATCGGAGACCGACCGACCGACACGGAGGTCGAGCGCCTGCGCCACCGGCTCCTCGTGTTCATGGGCGCGCTGATGAGCGGCGGCGGCCTCCTCTGGGGCTCGATCGCCGCCTCGCAGGACCTCCTCGTTCCGGCGGCGATCCCGTACGGGTACACGGTCGTCACCTTCTTCAACCTGTTGTTCTTCCGCTTCTCGAAGAACTTCCGGGTCGTCCAGACGATCCAGGTCTTCCTGAGCCTGCTCCTTCCGTTCGTCTTCCAGTGGTCGCTCGGCGGCTTCAGCCCGAGCGGCTCGGTGATGCTCTGGGCGATGATGGCGATCGTCGGTGCGCTGGCGTTCTCGAAGGCCCGGATGGGCGTCTACTGGCTGATCCTCTACCTCGTCCTGACCGTCGTGAGCGGCGTGCTCGATCCGACCCTCCGCGAGCACTTCAGCCCGAACCCCAGCGAGACCGCGCGGACGATCTTCCTGGTCACGAACATCACGGTCATCTCGAGCTGCATGTTCGGCCTGATGATCTACCTCCTCGCCGAGCGCGAGAAGGCCACGGCCGCCCTCGAGCGCGCCAACGAACGCATCACGCAGCTCAACGAGCACCTCGAGGACGAGGTCGCCCTGCGAACCCAGGAGCTGCGCGCCGCGCTCGCGCGATCGCAGGCCATCCTCGACAACATGGCCGACGGCCTCGTCGCCGTGGACCACGACGGCATCGTGCAGGCCGCGAACCCGGCCTTCTCCAAGATCCTCTTCCTCACCGGCGAGGTCGCCAGCCAGGTCGCCGCCGACGTGATGCCTCGGGAGCTCGCGGAGCTCGCCCAGCTCTCGATCGACGAGTGCGAGGTGCGGAAGACCGAGATCGACCTCCCGGGTGACCGCATCGGCGTGGCCCTGGCCTCGCCCATTCAGACGGAAGACGACGACGGAAAGAAGTGCGTCGGCTCGGTCGTCATCCTCCGGGACGTGACGCTCGAGAAGGAGATCGATCGGATGAAGACGGACTTCATCGCGACCGTGTCCCACGAGCTGCGCACGCCGCTGACCTCCGTGCTCGGCTTCGCGAAGCTGACCCGGAACAAGCTCGAGCAATCCGTCTTCGCCCACGTCCCCGCGACCGACGTGAAGGCGCAGCGCGCCGTGACCCAGGTCCGCGGCAACATCGACATCATCGTCTCGGAGGGTCAGCGCCTCACGACGCTCATCAACGACGTCCTCGACATCTCGAAGATGGAGGCCGGGCGGATGGAGTGGAAGATGGCGCCGCTCGACGCTGGGGCGCTCATCGATCGCGCCGTCGAAGCCACCACGGCGCTCTTCACCGGGCCCGACGTCATCATGCATCGGGAGACCTCCGGCACGCTCCCGACGATCGAGGGCGACTTCGATCGCCTCCTCCAGGTGATGATCAACCTCATCTCGAACGCCGTGAAGTTCACCGAGAAGGGCGCCGTCACGGTGCGCGCGCGCGCCTTCGGAGACTCGCTCGAGCTCTCCGTCTCGGACACGGGCCACGGGATCGAGCTCACGGATCAGAACGCCGTCTTCGAGAAGTTCAAGCAGGTGGGCGACACGCTCACGAACAAGCCGAAGGGCACGGGCCTCGGCCTGCCGATCTGCCGCCAGATCGTCACCGCGCACGGCGGCACGATCGGGGTCGAGAGCGCGGTCGGCAAGGGCTCGACGTTCCGCGTGATGCTGCCCGTCAAGAACGTGCCCGTGAGCCCGTCGGCCCCGCCACCGAGCTCTCCGCGCGCCGCCGTCGGGGGCGAGCTCGACTCGTTCGTGAAGCGGGTCGAGCGGATCATCGATCACGCTCTGCCGCAAGCCACGGGCGACGTGCTCGTCGTCGACGACGATCCCGCGCTCCGCGAGATGCTCCGGCAGCAGCTCACAGAGCGCGGCTACGAGGTCCGGCTCGCGACGAACGGCTACGAGGCGATCCACGCCGTCCGCGCCAAGCGCCCCGATCTCGTCGTGCTCGACGTGATGATGCCGGACATCTCGGGCTTCGACGTCGCGGCGGTCCTCAAGTCGGACCCGAAGACCCACTCGATCCCGATCATCATCCTCTCGATCGTGCAGGACGCCGACCGAGGCTATCGGCTGGGCGTCGACAAGTACCTCACCAAGCCCACCGAGGCGGACGAGCTCGTGTCCGAGGTGCAGCGAATCCTTCAGCGATCGCGCGGCGGTCGGCGCGTTCTCGTGGTCGACCCCGATCCGCCAACGGCGAGCGAGGTGCAACGCCTGCTCGAGAGCCGCGGCTTCGAGATCGTGGGCACCGTCGCGAGCTCCGCCGCGCTGGCCGTCATCCGCGACAGGAAGCCCGACCTCGTGATCGTCGAGTCGTCCTCGGTCGACGCCCAGGCTCTCGTGCGCGCGATGCGCCTCGAGAAGGACCTCGAGAACGTCCAGATCGTGCAGCTGCTCGACAAGGATCGAACGCATGGCTCGGCTTGAGCTGAGTCGCGTGCTGCGCGGCGCGGCCAAGCGCTCCGTCGAAGAAGTGATCGCGCTGCTCGCCGCGCCTGCGTGGATCGAGGACACCCGAGGCAAGGTGCTGCTGGGCGCGGCTGGCGAGCCCACGGCGCGCCGTCTCGCGATCTCCATCGACGGAATCGAGGTCGGAACGGTGGCGGGGAACGAAGGCATCGAGACGCTCGTCGGCCTCGTCGCCCATCTCTACGAGCGCGAGCAAGAGAAGCTCGGCCTCGCTGCCGAGACCCTCGGCCGGTACAAGGAGCTGACGATCCTCTACGACATGTCGAGCTCGCTCTCGCGCGTGCTCGACGTCGACGAAGTGGCGAAGAAGATCGTGTCGGAGGCGCACAAGTTCCTCCGTGCGAGCGAGGCCGCGCTCTACGTCGTCGACCGCCGCGGGGAGCGCATCGAGCTGCTCGCGGGTGTCGGCGTCGAGGCGGGCACCGTCGCGCTCGGCGCCGAGGAGAGCATCGAGGCGCGGGTCCTCCGGACCGGGCAAGCCGAGCTGGTCGAGGAGGCTGCGCCCGGAGGCGGCTCGCTCATGGCGGCGCCGCTCCGGTCGGGCGAGACCACGTTCGGGCTGCTTCGCGTGGCCAGCGCGAAGCGGGCACAGTGGACGGCGGGCGACCTCAAGCTCGTCACATCGCTCGCTGCGAACGCTGCGTCCGCGATCAGCCACGCGATGCTGCACCGAGACCAGCTGAGGCAGCAGGCCTTGCGCAACCAGATCGAGCGCTTCGTCTCCCCGGAGCTGCTCGAGGCGGCGCTCGAAGGGAGCGCTTCGCCGGAAGGCGAGCAGTCGATCGCCGTCCTCTTCTGCGACGTCGGCGCCGGCGCGCGCTCGCTGGATGCGGCTGCCAGCACGGAGGTCGTCCTCGCCGCGATGCTGGGCGCGACCAGCGCTGCGATCGACGTGCTGCTCGAGCACGGGGGCACGGTGAGCGCGGCGCAGGGCGAGACGGTCGTCGCGCTCTTCGCCGGAGGCGATCACGCGCTCGGTGGCGCCGAGCGAGCGGCGCGTGCCGCGGCGGCGCTCGTCCGCAGGCTCGACCGCCGCTCGGGTGGCCCGTTCGCAGAGAGCCCAGGCGTCGGAGTCGCGCGACTGTCCGCGCTCGCGACGGCGGACCCGGCTCGCTTCTACGAGGGCGTCGGGACCGCGGCGAGCTTGCAGGCAGAGTCGGGCGGACGGATCCTCGTCGACGCCGAGGTCTTCTCGGCGCTGAGCTCTCGTCCCGCTTTCGAGATCACTCCAACCGAGGCCATCGCGACTCCGCGCGGCATGATCGACGTGTACGAGGTGCGTTCGTGAACAAGAAGATCCTGATCGTCGACGACGAGGCCCACATCCGGCTGCTGCTCGAGCAGACGCTCGACGCGCTGGTCGACGCGGGCGTGGAGATACTCACCGCGAACAACGGCGGCACCGCTCTCGAGACCATCCGTCGCGAGAGGCCCGACCTCGTTCTCCTCGACGTGATGATGCCGGTGATGAACGGCTTCGACGTCTGCAAGACCGTGAAGGGCGATCCGGAGCTCTCGAAGACCTTCATCATGATGCTCACCGCGAAGGGCCAGGAGCTCGATCGCGTGACCGGCGCCGAGGTGGGTGCGGACCTCTACCTCACCAAGCCCTTCGACCCCGACGACGTCCTCGCGCGCGCCGCTGGCGTGCTCGAGATCGAGGTGGCCTGAGCCCGATGAGCGCGAGCGACCAGCCGCGGCCGAGGGCCCTGTCCGAGATCGATGCGCTCCTCACGGAGCTCGGCATCGAGGGCACGCCTCGAGAGCGCTTGCGCGCGTGGCTCCTGAAGGCCCTCCCAACGGAAGACCAGTCGAGTCGGCGCGCGAGGACGGCGTTTCCGCCGACGCGGGTCGTCGCGATGCCGCCCGAGCCGGGCCTCGAGAGCGTCGCGCAGCTGACGCTCCCCGCGCGCCGCGCGGTCCGCGCGCCGGACGGTGGCGCTTCGGAGAAAGACGCGTCGTCGTCGTCGTCGCCCGGCACGACCTTGCCACGCGGGCTGCCCGAGGCTGCCGAGGACGGGCCGAGGGGTGAACGCCCGACGCTCGTCCCGGTGCACCTCATCGCGGAAGGCGGGATGGGCGAGGTCTATCGCGCGCGCGACCAGGCGCTCGGGCGCGACCTCGCGATGAAGGTCCTCCACACGCACCTGACCCACACGTCAGGCATGCGCGGTCGCTTCCTCGACGAGGCGCAGATCACGGCGCAGCTCGCGCACCCCTCCATCCCGCCGATCCACACGCTCGGCGAGCTGTCCGACGGTCGGCCCTACTTCTCGATGAAGGAGGTCCACGGTCGCACCCTCGCCGATCTGATCGCGGAGGACGCCGCACCGCTCCCCGAGCAGCGTCGGCTCGAGATCTTCCAGCGCGTCTGCGAGGCCGTGGCGTACGCCCACGCGCGCGGCGTGATCCACTGCGACCTCAAGCCGCTGAACGTGATGGTGGGCGCCTTCGGCGAGGTGCTGGTGATGGACTGGGGAGTCGCGCGTCTCGTCGCGCCCGCGCGCACGAGCATCGCGGCCGAGCCCCCCGTGCACACGACGGCGAGCGGGGCGACGACGGCCTGGGAGGTCGCCGGAACGCCCGCGTACATGTCGCCCGAGCAAGCGCTCGGGGAAGCCGATCGCATCGGCCCGGCGAGCGACGTGTACGCGCTCGGCGTGATGCTCTACGAGACTCTCGCCGGGTCACGCCCGTACCGCGGAGGCAGCGCGCAGCTGCTCTTCCTGGCCTCGCAGGGCGAAGTGCCGCCGCTCCCGCGCGCGGAGGGAAGCGCCGTCGACGACTCGCTCGATCAGATCATCACCCGCGCGATGGCTCCGGACCCGGCCAACCGCTACGAGGACGCGGGCGCGCTCGGCGAGGAGGTCGCGCGCTGGCGCGAAGGCGCCATGCGCCGAGAGAAGGCGCTGGTCGTCGTCCGGGAGGCGAGCGAGCTGCTCCTAGGGATCGCGCCGAAGCGCCGCGCCGCGCAGGCCCTCGAGCGAGCGGCCGAGGTGATGCTCGCCGCGCTGGCTCCCGAGGCCGGCCCGGCAGCGCGCGCCGAGGCCTGGCGAAAGTCCGACGAGGCCGTGTCGATCGGACACGACGTGGAGCTCGAGCTGACGGAGGTCGAGCAGATGCTCGAGGCGGCGCTCGTGCACGCGCCGGGGCTGGCCGAGCCGAGGCGCATGCTCGCGGATCTCGCGTACGAGCGACACCACGCCGCGGAGTCGAGCCGCGCGATGGACGAGGCCGCTCGGATCGAGATCGCGCTGCGCGCGCACGACCTCGGCAAGTACGCGGACTATCTCGAGGGCACCGCACGGCTGACGCTGGCGACCACCGTTCCGGCCGTCGCCGTGCTGCACCGCTTCGTCCTGAAGAGCCGACGCTTCGTGCTCGAGCGCGTCTCGGAGCTCGGTCCGACGCCGCTCATCGAGGCAGAGCTCCCGATCGGAAGCTATGCGATCGAGCTGCGCGCCGAGGGCCGGCCTCGGGTCTGCGTCCCCGTCGTGCTCCGGCGCACGGAGGACGCGATCTACGCTCGGCCTGGCTCGAAGGAGCCCGCGCCCGTCGCGATCCCGGAAGCCGGTGAGATCGCGAAGGACGAGGTGTACGTGCCGGCCGGCCGGCTCGATCTCGACGAGAGCGCGACGACGGATCCCGAGGGCAGCGCCTCGCTCTGGGTCGATGCGTTCGTGATGCAGACCTTCCCGGTGACGGCGCGCGAGCTCGCGCGGTTCCTCGCCGAGCCGGCGGGCGCTCCGTTTCGCGGCGGGGTGCTGCGCGACGGCGCGGGGATGTTCCGGCCGGACTGGCCTGGCGTCGGGATCTCCTGGGACGGCGCGCACGCGTACGCGCGCTGGCTCTCCGAGCGGACCGGCCTTCCGTGGCGCCTGCCCTACGAGATCGAGTGGGAGCGCGCGGCACGAGGCGCCGACGGACGCTCCTTCCCGTGGGGCGACGTGGCCGAGGCGGCCTTCGCGCACCTGCGTGCGGGCGGCCGCACGCCCAGCCGGCCGTCGCCCATCCAGCAGTTCGCCGACGACGTCTCGCCCTTCGGCGTGCGCGGGCTCGCGGGCAACGTGCGCGACTGGTGCGCGGACGCAGACGTTCCTCCTACGCCGATCGAGGGACGCACGCCGAGCGCGGGCTTCGCACGCCGCATCGTTCGCGGCGGCTCTTTCCGCACGCCGCTCGATGGAGCGCGCACCACCACACGCACCGCGCTGCCGGCGAGCCAGGGCGTGCCCGACGTCGGCTTCCGCCTCGTCCGTTCGTTCGCGCGCTCGTGATCGACGGAGGCGACGGCGGCCCACCCGACCGAGAGCGCCTGGCCATCCGGTCGTCCTCCCCTGGGGATGACGAGCGTACGATCGTGGAGGACGACGAGGACCCGGTAGGTATGATCGCCCTCGATCCCGTGAAAACGATGACGAGCAAAGGGCGCCTTCGGCTTCTCTGTCTGGAGGACGACACCCACATGCGGGCCGCGCTCACGCACGCGCTGACCGCGCACGATCTGGATCTCGTCGAGACGATCCGGACCGCGAAGCAGCGCATCGCGTCGTCCAGCTACGCCGCCTGGCTCCTCGACGTGAGCGTGCCCGACGGCTCCGGCCTCGACCTCCTCGCGTGGGCGCGCCTCCGCGGCCATCGCACGCCCGCGCTCGTGATGACTGGTCTTCCGGATCTCCAGCTCGCGAACCATGCGCAGATCCTCGGCGCCGAGTTCGTCCACAAGCCCTACGGCAAGTCCCACATCGACTCGTTCCTCGCGAGGGTGACGCTGGAGCTGGAGGTCGCCGCACACCCGGTGCGCAAGGCGGAGGAATTCACGAAAGAGAACGTGCTGACGCCCCGTGAGGGAGACGTGATCCGCGCCATCGTGTCCGGTGTTCCGCGCGCCTCGCTCGCGAGCGAGCTCGGCATCGCGGAGAGCACCGTGAAGACGCTCGTGCGGCGAATCCTCAAGCGCACGGGCCACGACAACCTCGATCAGGTCCTGCGCGATCTCCTGCGCCGGCACTGACTGCTGCGGTCAGTCGGTGCCGTCCAGACCGGCGACGAACGCGTCTTCGAACGCCAGAGCATGGGCATGCTGGGCGACGCGCACACGCGGCCCGCGACGCGTCACGAACGTCCGACCCGACGACGGGCCCTCCGCAGTGACGACGCCGACGCGCAGCTCGCTCGCGTCCACGACGTCGCGGCGACCGAGCGCGACCGTCGCCGCCAGCGGGTCCCACCAGTAGAAGAGCTGGTACGCCACGCCGAACTGCACGATCGGCTGCGACGCGATCGTGCTCACGATCCCCGCGCTCGGAGTGGTCCCC
>JBBSAT010000287.1:0-10270 GCA_038252025.1 Polyangiales bacterium
GCGATCCCGAGCGCGAGCGCGAAGAGGAGGACGAGACCGCGGCTCCGTGCCGAGAGCTCGATGATGCGGCGGATCACGGCGCACCCGGAGAGGTGTGGTGGTGCTCGCCCGTCGGCGCGGCTGCTTCCGAGCCTTCTCGGCGCGGCGCGAGGGCAGCCTGGAGACGGCTCTCGGAGTCGAGCACGAAGGCGCCGCGCGCCACGACGCGCTCGCCGACCTGGAGGCCCTGTCGGATCTCGCGATCGCCCCGGACCAGCGCGCCGACCTCGACGACTCGCGCCTCGAAGTGGCCGTCGCCGGCCTCGACGAAGACGTAGGGCGCGCGTCCTCGGTCGATGACCGCGTCGCGCGGGACGACGAGCGCCGTGCGCGCGGAGCGCTCCACGACGACCTCGCCGATGGAGCCCGGCCTGAGCGATCCCTCTGGGTTCGCAGCGAGATAGCGCACGCGCGCGGCGCGGGAGGCCCCCTCGACCGTGGGCTCGACGAGCTCGAGCGTGAGCGCGATCGGTGCGCCGCCGCCCTGCGGGACGAAGCGCGCGAGCCCCCCCACGTCACCGGCCTCGTCCACGCTCAAGACCGACGCGACGACGCGCACGCGCGCGAAGTCGACGATCTCGTAGAGGACGTCGGCTGGCGACGCGAACGCGCCGACGACGGCGGCGTAGGCCGTGACCGTTCCGCCCGAGGGAGCGCGGAGCGGAAGCGCGCGTCGCGCAACGCCTTCGCGCACGATGGCGTCGATCTCGACGGGCGAGACGCCGAGGAGCTCGAGACGTCGCCGCGCACCCGCTTCGGCGGCGCTCGTTCCTGCCGGTGCTGCGGCCGGATCGGCGCTCGTCCAGCCGCGCGCGGTGAGGAGCTCCTGTTCCGCGCGCAGGACCTCGGGCGAGTAGACCCACGCCAGGATCTCGCCGCGACGCACGTGCGCGCCGGTCTCGGTGATGCGCGTGCGCTCGACGAAGCCATCGCTGCGCAGCCGGACCTCGGCGCGCGCGCCGTCCCGGGCCTCGACGGAAGCCGGCCAGCGTAGCTCCCCTCCGAACACGATCTCGCGCACCACCGCCGTCGAGATACCCGAGAGCTGGCGACGCTCGGTCGTGAGCATCACGGGGGCCGTGTCGGGCGGTGGCTCGCCGACGTGGGCGTCCATCGCCATCGGGGGCTCTTCCGCCGTCTCGGACGAAGTCGTGGCGCTCCCGTCGTGGTGGTCCTCCTCGGGGATCGGCTCGAGCCGCATGCCGCAGATCGGGCAGGTGCCGGGATCGTGCAGGCGGATCTGCGGATGCATCGGGCAGTAGAAGCGCGGCTCTTCGGCGCTCGGCGGCTCGCTGCGAAGGACGAGCGTCCACCAGGTCCCCGCGGCGAGGAGCGCGACCGCCACGAGCATGCACCAGCGGACGATCGCCATGGCGCGCAGCCCGGGGACCTCGCGCGGCTCGGCGCTCACTGCCGGCTCGGCGCTCACTGCCGGCTCGGCGCTCTCCATCTCCTCCGGCTTCTCGTCTTGCTTGGTCACTGGGGCACCGCGCCGTCCGTGAGCGGCGCGCCCACGATGCTCTCGACCTCGGTCAGCGCGTGCCCGAGCGCGCCGCGGAGCTCCGCTTCCTCCACGTCGAGCTCGCGTATCGCGCGCGCCGCGTCGAGCCAGTCGAGGAGGTCGCCCGTACCTGCGGCATAGCCTTCCAGCGCGGCTTCGACGGCGCGTCGTGCGGCCGGCGCCTCCCGCTCTCGGAGCACGACGAGCGTCGCCGACGCGGTCTCGAGCTCACCGAGCGCCTCGCTCAGGTCCACCGCGATGTCGTGCTCGATCGACGACGTGTCCGCGAGGGCGGCGAGCGCGCTCTCGCGGGCCGCTTCGAGCTCGTCCGCCTCTCCGCTCCACAGCCAGGGGAGGGTCATCGTCAGCTCGAGCCCGAGGCCGGCTGGCGCCTGCGGCGTCTGCATGTACATCGCGCCCACCATGAACGTCGGGACGCTCGCCGCGGCCTCGCTCGCCTCGATCCGCGCGTCTGCCGAGGCCACGCGCGCGCGGGCGGAGACGAGGGCGCCGCGCGAGCTCGCGACGGAGAGCAGCGCGTCGCGGTCCACGGCGGGCGCCGCGCTCGGCAGGGCGGGCGCGTCTCCGAGCGAGCTCTCGCCGGCCGCGCCGAGCTGCGCGCGAAGGCTGGCCTCCGCGCGGCGTTCGTCCCCTTCGGCGCGCCGCAGCATGCGCTCGGCGGTGGCTCGCTCTCGGTCGATGCGCGGAAGGTCGGCGAGCATCCCGCCGCCCGCGCCGAACTGCGCGCCAACGTCCTCGCGCATCCGGTCGAGGATGACGATCCACGCGGTCGTCTGCGCGCGCCGCTCTGCCGCCTCGGCCCAGTCCACGCAGGCATGGCTCGCGGTCGCAGAGACCTCGCGTCTCGTCTCGGCGAGCGATCCGAGCGCGACCCGCGCTTCCTCGACCAGCGCGCGCGCCCGGCCGTCGAGGCTCCCCGCGGGAGGGAGCTGCTGCGTCAGGCCGAGCATGTACATCCCCTGGCGGTCGGCGAGCGAGGGGTCTCCGATCGGAAAGCCCCAGACCTGGAAGCGCGCCGAGGGCGCCGGGAGCGCTCCTGCTGCGCGGGCCTGGGCGAGCGCGCTTCGCGCCCGATGCACCTGTGCGTCGATCCCTGGATAGGCGTCGAGGACCGAGCGCGCGACGTCGGCGCACGTCCGGAACGCGTAGACGCCATCGGCTGGCGCGTCCTCGCCGCCCGCCTCGTTCGGGGCCGCGTCCCGGATCGCCTGCGACGTCTCCTCCCACGCGCGCCACGTAGAGCCCGAGACACAGCCACTGAGCCCCACGCCACCGATGGCGAGGACGGCGAGACACCACTTGGAACGCTGCACGAATCACCTCCGAGCCGACGGCTGCCGTTCGTGATCGCTGCATCGGCAGCGACCCGCTCGAACGGAGGCGGCTCAGAGGAGGAAGACGGAGCTCTCGCGATGAACGCGCGGAGGTGGCCCGATGCGCGCTTCGTGCCGGCGCTCTCGCGGAACGCTCAAGCCCAGCTGCGGCGCGCCGAACACGAGCGCGAGCGGCAGCGTCGCGACGAGGGGCGCGGGCAGCACTGCGTGGGACGCCTGGAGATCGGGCTTCGCGCTCGGGAGCGCCTCGCCCTGATGCGACTCGCAGCAGGAGCGCGAGATCACGTCCGGACGCGGGAGAGACGGATCCCAGGCCGGGCGAGCGCAGCAGCAGTGGAGGCTGCTCTCCTGCATCGCAGGGCACCAGAACGTGATCCAGCCGGCCGAGGCGGCGGCGGCGAGCAGCGTGATCCCCAGCACGCGCGCTGCCCAGCGCGTCCAGCGCGGAGAGGTCGCTCGGCTTCGGGGAGCATGTCTCACGTCCCTCAGATTGGGCCGCGAGCCTCCCAAAGTCAAACCTGGCCTCAGAGCGCCCCGAGGAACGCCGTGATCGGGTCGATGCGCGCGGGCACGTCGTCGAAGCCGACGATGTGTGCATCCAGGTCTCCCGCGACGTGCGGATCGGGATCGGCCGGCATCGTGATGCGGGCGTAGTGGGTCACGACGTCGCGGATCGTCATGAACGTTCCTGCGTGTCCGTACGGCGCCGTGCGCGTCAGGCTCCGCAGCGTGGGCGTGCGGAACGCGCCTCGGGTCGACGGGTCGAGCACGGTGAGCCCCGCGATGGGATCCGGCGTGTCCATCGCATCGGAGTAGGCGCCCTGCCGACGAAACGGCGACGCCAGCAGCGCTCCGATCGCGCCTTCGCGCCCGACGTCGAGCTCGGCGCCGATGCCGAAGCCCGGCATGTCGATCGCGTGGAACGCGCCGTCCGAGAACGCGGGGCCGTAGTGGCAGTCCGCGCAGCCGTCGCGCACGTACTCGCGGAGGCCGTCGCGCTCGAGCTCGCTGAGCGCGTCCATCGAGCCCGCGAGGTAGGCGTCGAACGTCGTGGGCGGCGGCGACACCGTTCGCTCGAACGCCTCGATCGCCTTGCCCACGTTCGAGAACACGCGGTCGATCGCGTCCTGATCGCCCGCGCTCATCGCCTCCCACGCGGGATCGCCAGGTGCGCCGTCCGCCGGAAAGCGCGTCATGTCGGTCAGATCGGGCAGCGCGCCGAAGACCGCTTCGTAGTCGACGCGGTGCGCGTCGTAGATGCGGTGCGCGACGAAGAGCCGGCTCGAGCCCATCTCCCTCGCGCTCTCGATCGGCCCGAGCGCCTGCGCCCAGAGCGAGTCGACGCGTCCATCCCAGAAGGGCCAGCGGATGAACGCCGATGCGACGATCGTCGGCGTGTTGCGCGTCACGTCCGCCACGCCGTGACCGACCGGCCGCATGTCGGTGTAGTCGGCGGCGATCTGATGGCAGGTGCGACAGGCGACGCCCGTCGGCGAGAGGCCACCGTCCTCGAAGAGCCCGTCCCCGAACGCAGCGGCTGCCGGATCGTCGGCGTGCGCGTTCGAGCCATCGGGCGGGAGCGCCGTGGGGTAGGCCATGCCCTGGATCAGGTCCCACTCGTCCTCGCTGAAGCGCCCGTCGACGAGCGGAGGATCGTAGGGCGGAGGCGGCGCCTCGCCGTCGAGCATCGCGAGCGCCCGGTCGATCTCGTGCTCGATCACGCCGGCGCGCGGAGCGAAGAGCGTGCGGAGCGCGTGGAGATCGCGCGCGTCGAGCAGCACGACGACCGGGAGGCGGATCCCGACCAGCGCGAGCGCGCCGAGGCGCTCCTCCGGATCGATGCCCACCGCGTCGGGCATCGCGTCGTACTGGGGAGCGAGCGCTTCGAGGTCGAGGGTGCGCGAGGGGAGGGCATCGACGCCCTCCGCGAGCACGTCGACGAAGTGGAGGCGCGCCCGCTCCGGATGCGCGAGGAGTCGCGCCGTGTGGGCAACATGCCAGCGGGAGTGGCCCGACCACGCAGCGATGGAGCGAACCACGATGAGCTCGGGCCGCGGTGCGCACGGGACGTGAAAGTCGCTCAGCGACACGCTGCCGTCCTGCGTCACGAAGGTCATGTCCGGAAAGAACGCCGCGCTCGCGATCTGGCGGTCGCCGGGAAGATCGCCGGGCGAGAGCGTGCACGCCGCAGCGTCGGTCCCCGAGTCGAGCGCGGCGTCGGCGGCCGCGGTGGCGTCGACGGTACCGGCGTCCTCGCTCACCTGCGGAGGGCCGCACGCGACGATCAGGACCGCGCTCAAGAGGGCTCGACGCTGCATGGGCGCTCCGGGTGGATCGGGAGGCCCCAAGGTCCTACAGAACCCCGCACGGCGCTCGGACTTTTCCTCGTGCCTGCGCGCGTCCCGAACCTCACGACGAAGCCTCCGAGAAGTTCACGCATGACGACCGAGAGCGAGGTCCGCCTCGGGATGCGCGCGAACGCGGGCCAGTTCGCGCTCCTCGTGCTCGTGAACGCGTTCGTCGGCGCGATGGTCGGGATGGAGCGCACGCTCCTGCCTCCGATCGCCGAGCAAGAGTTCCATCTCGTCGCGCGAACCGCAGTCCTCTCGTTCATCGTCGTGTTCGGGATCACGAAGGCGCTGACGAACTACCTCGCCGGTCGGCTCTCCGACCGCTTCGGGCGCAAGCACGTGCTCGTGCTCGGCTGGCTCGTCGCCGTCCCGGTGCCGTTCCTGCTGATGTGGGCGCCCGCCTGGAGCTGGGTGCTCGTCGCGAACGCGCTCCTCGGCGTGAGCCAGGGCCTGACGTGGTCGACGACGGTCATCATGAAGATCGATCTCGCCGGGCCGAAGAACCGCGGGCTCGCGATGGGGATCAACGAGTTCGCCGGGTACTTCGCGGTGGCCGTCAGCGCGCTCGCGACCGGCTTCGTCGCCGCCCGGACGCACCTGAGGCCCGAGCCGTTCTACCTCGGCGTCTTCTTCGCGCTCGCGGGCCTTCTCCTCTCGGCGCTGTTCGTCCGCGAGACGAAGGGACACGTCGCGGTCGAGTCGAAGCAGAGCGAGGGCGCTCTACGCGAGGCCGCGCCGACGCAGGCGGAGGTCTTCTGGCGCACGACGCTGAAGGACCCGAACCTCTCGAGCGTCAGCCAGGCGGGGCTCGTCAACAACCTCAACGATGGGATGGCGTGGGGCCTCTTCCCGCTCTTCTTCTCCGCCGCGCGCCTCGGCATCGAGGACATCGGTACGCTCGCCGCGATCTATCCGGCCACCTGGGGCCTCGGACAGCTGTTCACGGGCGCGCTCTCCGATCGCGTGGGTCGCAAGTGGCTGATCGTACTCGGGATGTGGGTGCAGGCCGTCGGCATCGGGGTGGTGGTCTCGGCCTCCGGGTTCGCGGGCTTCGCGGCGGGCGCGGCGCTGCTCGGCCTCGGTACGGCGATGGTCTATCCGACGCTGCTCGCCGCGATCGGAGACGTCGCGCACCCGAGCTGGCGCGCGTCTGCGGTCGGCGTCTATCGGCTCTGGCGCGACCTGGGGTATGCCATCGGAGCCGTGCTCGCCGGCGTCGTCGCCGACGCGCTGGGTCTGCCGGCGGCGCTCTGGGTCGTCGCGGCGCTCACGTTCCTGTCGGGCGTCGTCGTGCTGGTCCGCATGAAGGAGACGCTGTCGAGCGCGCCGGTCGAGCGACCGGCTGGAGGATGAAGATGAGAGAAGCATCTCTGGGCGCGAGCGTTCTGTCGCACGTCGGCCGGACGCCGCTGGTTCAGCTCACGCGCCTCGCGCGCGGTCTTCCCGTTCCGGTCCTCGTGAAGTGCGAGCACCTGAGCCCGGGCGGCAGCATCAAGGATCGGATCGCGCTGGCGATCCTCGACGACGCCGAGGCGCGCGGCGCGCTCGCTCCCGGCGCGACCCTCGTCGAAGCGACCGCAGGGAACACCGGCGTCGGGCTCGCCATCGTCTCCGCGATCCGCGGGTACCGGCTCGTGTGCGTGATGCCGGAGAAGATGTCTCAGGACAAGCGCGACGCGCTCACTGCGCTCGGCGCCAAGGTCGTGGTGACGGCGAACGCGCCTCCTTCGAGCCCCGAGAACTTCAGGCGCGTCGCGGAGCGGCTGGCCGCCGAGAACGGCTGGTTCCTCACCGATCAGTTCCGCAGCGCCGCCAACGTGCGCGTCCACGAGGAGACGACCGCCGTCGAGATCCTCGCGCAGACGGGCGGGCGCATCGGCGCCTTCGTGGCGGGAGCAGGCACGGGCGGAACGATCACCGGCGTGGGCCGTGCGCTGAAGCGGCAGCGCCCGGCCGCGCTCGTAGTGCTCGCCGATCCGATCGGCTCGGGCCTCGCGGACTGGGTCGAGACGGGCGTCGTCGGCCCCGACGGAAGCTACGCGGTGGAAGGTATCGGCGGGAGCGAGCCTCCCGAGATCCTCGATCGCAGCGTGATCGATCTCGCCGAGCGCGTGAGCGACGAGGAGAGCTTCGAGACGGCGCGCCGGCTCGTGCAAGAGGAAGGCTTGCTCGTCGGCGGCTCGTCCGGGACCAACGTCGCGGCTGCGCTCCGCATCGCTCGCAGCGGCCGCGTGAGCGAGCCCGTCGTCACGGTCCTGCCCGACGCCTGGGACCGCTACCGGAGCAAGCCGTGGATGCGGGCGTGGTCTCGATGACTCGCCAACGGCGACGGGACGATCGTCGAGCGAGATGACCGCGAACGTCGGCTCGACCGCCGATCAGCTCGACTTGAGGGCCCGGCACGCGTTCTCGCAGCGCCGGCAGGCCTCCCCGCAGACCCGGCAGTGCTCGTGCGTCGTGCCGTGCCGCTCACACTCGCTCCCGCACTCGGCGCACGCCGACGCGCAGGCCTGGAGCAGCGCCGCCTGGAACGCGAAGCTGCCGCCCTGGCCCAGCCGGCTGAGCACACGGCCTGCCGCCTCGCACACGTCTGCACAGTCCTGCGTGAGGCGGATGCAGCGCTTCAACACGTCGACGTTCGTCTCCGCGAGGCACGCGTCCGCGCAGACCGTGCACGACTGCGCTGCGTCGAAGCACGCGTCGATGCAGCGCGAGAGGATCGCGAGCTCGGCCGCGCGGCTCGCAGCGCCCGGGCTGGTCTTCATCATCCGCTCGGTCGAGTGCTCCATCGTGTCTCCCCCTTCGTACGGCCCGGATCACTTCGCTCGGAGCAAGGTGCGTGAGCAACCTCCGTACCGACGCGATCGCGCGAGAAAGGCTGTCGAGCACGGGGCGCCGCGTCGCACGCGGGTGCGCGAGCGTGGCGGCGAGCCCCCTCACGCGGATTCTTGAGGGAAGGGCGCGGGTCGGGCACGCTCGGGGGTCGATGCTTCGTCTGTCGCGAGCTTCTGTGCTGCTCGCGTGCTCGCTCGCCGCGAGCGCGGCGCTCGGGCAAGAGGCATCGACCGCGGTCGAGACCACGCCCGAGGCTCCGTCGACGGTCGAGGCGGAGACGACCACGACGACCACGATCACCACGCGCACGGAGACGCCGCGCCACGGTCACCGCGTCACGAAGGCCGCCCGTCCGCATCGGCGCCGCACGTCACGCCACAGCAAGCGCGCCAGCGTTCCACAGCGGCGCGGCCACGACGTGTCGACCGACGGGACGAGCCTCTCGATCGGACGGCACAACCGTGGACGCCTGGTGAACGGGGCGGAGGTGCGCGAGTCCCCCGTGCTCCGTCTGAAGCAGCCGGGCTCGAACCAGCGCTTCGGGACCGACGAGCTCGTCGCGCTGCTCGATCGGGTCGCGCATCGCGTCGACGAGCGCACACCGGGCTCGCGGCTGACGGTCGGAGATCTCTCGCTGGAGCGCGGAGGACGCTTCCGCCCGCACCGTTCGCACCAGAGCGGACGCGATGCGGACGTGGGCTTCTACGTCGTCGATACGGCGGGCGCGCTGCTGGAGCTGCGGCGCTTCTTCGTGTTCCGGCGTGACGGTACCTCCCGCTCCGATGCGAGCTATCGCTACGACTTCGTGCGCAACTGGGAGCTCGTCGAGGCGCTGGTCACCGACGTCGAGGCGCCCGTGCAGTGGATCTTCATCGCGCGGGAGCTGCAGGTGGGGCTCCTGGCGGAGGGCATGCGCCAGGGCGCGAGCGAGGACACGATCCTCCGCGCCAGCACCATCATGTCGCAGCCAAGCCGCGGCGGGCGACACCGCGATCACTTCCACGTGCGGATCTACTGCCCGGCGAACGACCGCGCGCGCTGCGACGACGATCCGCCCTTCCATCCGTGGTTCGATCGCGGCGCAGGCGCGGCGCCCGTGACCTCGACCCGCGTGGTGACGCCAGACGCGGATTGATCCCGACACGAGTGCTCCGCCGGCCCCTCGCGACTGAAGGTCACGCCTTGAGCGGCCGGACGTCCGAAAACCTCGTGCTATCGTCGCCGGCCCCCGCGTTTTTGGGGCTCTTTCCAGGCGAACGACGTGAGCTCTCAGGTGGCCGACTCCTTTGTGGATGGTGAGGACGTGTTCGTGGCGGTCGTGGGCGCAGGCCCGGCGGGCCTCACCGCGGCGCACAAGCTGGCCGAGGCCGGCAAGAAGCCCCTCGTGCTCGAGGCGGACCCGCGCTACGTGGGCGGGATCTCTCGGACCGCCGAGTACAAGGGCTACCACTTCGACATCGGCGGCCACCGCTTCTTCTCGAAGGCCAAAGAGGTCGAGGAGTTCTGGTCGAAGATCCTGCCGAACGACATGCTCACGCGGCCGCGGAAGTCGCGCATCTACTACGACGGCACCTTCTTCTCGTACCCCCTCAAGCCCATCGAGGCGCTCTTCAACCTCGGCGTCTGGGAGAGCACCCGCTGCATGGTGAGCTTCGCGCATGCGCGCGTTCGCCCCGTGCCCGACCCGACCAACCTCGAGGACTGGGTCCGCAACCAGTTCGGCCGCCGCCTCTACGAGATCTTCTTCAAGTACTACACGGAGAAGGTCTGGGGGATGGACTGCCGGGAGATCTCTGCGGACTGGGCCGCGCAGCGCATCAAGAGCCTCAACCTCGGCTCGGCCGTCTGGAACGCCGTGAAGCCGAAGCGTCTCTTCGGACCGAAGGACAAGTCGCAGATCATCACGACGCTGATCGACGAGTTCCGCTATCCGCGCCAGGGCCCCGGCATGCTCTGGGAAGAGTGCGCGCGGCAGGTCTCGAGCATGGGCGGCCGCGTCGTGATGGGCGCCAAGGTCCAGAAGCTCGAGAAGCGCGCTGACGGAGCCTGGGACGTGCACGTCGACCTCGACGGCGCGCACAAGGTCCTCCGCGCGGAGAACGTCATCTGCTCGGCGCCGCTCCGCGACGTGGTCGAGCACCTCGAGCCGAAGCCGCCTGCCCCGATGCTCGCCGCCGCGCGCGCGCTCA
>JBBSAT010000288.1:0-10257 GCA_038252025.1 Polyangiales bacterium
AGGGCCTCGCGCTGGTCGCGGTGCTGATGCTCGCGGCGTGCGGCGCGCCGCCCTCGCCCGAGTGGCGGGAGGCGTACGCGGCGCGCGACGTGGGCTGGATGATGAACGCATGGGGTTCCGGCCCCGACGATCTCTGGAACGTCGGCGGCTCCCCTGCGCACGGCGTCGTCATGCACTTCGACGGTGCGACTTGGTCGGAGCGCCCGACGGGGATCGACGTGCCCCTGCTCGACTGGACGTTCGGCTTCGGCCCCGACGACGTCTGGGTCGTCGGGCAGAGCGGAACGATCCTCCACTGGGACGGAACGAGCTTCACGCCCGAGGACTCGACGACGACCGAGCACATCTGGGGCATCTGGGGCACGGCACCGAGCGATCTCTGGGCGGTCGGCGGCAGCGGCTTCCCCGACGCCTCTCCGACCATCCTTCATCGCGACGCTGCGGGCTGGAGCGTGCAGGCCTTGCCGACGCTGATGCGCACGAACGTCCACGGCCTGTTCAAGGTGTGGGGCGTCGGCCGTGACGACGTCTGGGTCGTCGGCCAGCACGGAGCCGTCCTCCACTTCGACGGCACTGTGTGGACCGAGCGTCTCGCCGGAACGGGCGAAGATCTCATCTCGGTCTGGGGCACGAGCACCGACCACGTCGTGCTCGTCGGCGGGCGGGGCAACGCCGTCGCGATCCTCTGGGACGGCAGCGTGTTCACGCCGATCCCGACCGACCTTCTTCCCGGTCTCAACGGTGTGTGGATGGACCAGCCGGACGTGATCCACGTCGTCGGCGGGATGGGCACTCGGCTCGCCATCGATCCCGAGGGCCACGTGCTCCGAGACGACACGCTCTTCGTGAACGAAGACTTCCATTCCGTGTTCGGGGCTCCGGGTGGACTTCTACTGGCCGTCGGCGGCAACCTACTCTCGCCCAGTGGGCCTTATCGAGGGCTCTCGACCATTCGAGAGCGGGGAATCGACGAATGACACACCGCGCTCATCTTCTCTCGATCGCTGCTGCGCTCGGTCTCGCTGGATGTCCGGGCCCCGCCCCGACGATCCCGGACGACATCTTCGCGACACCTGGTGAGATCGCCCCGTACGCGACGGCCGCACAGCGGGCGACCTTCGATCGCGGCCGCACGGTCGCGCTTCGGCGCTTCTCGCCGGACGATGGCCTCGGGCCGTCGTTCAACGTGAGCTCGTGCACCGGATGCCACGAACGGCCGACGACGGGCGGCTCCGGCGCGCACTACCGGAACTTCCTCCTCGTGCGCCAGATGCTCCCGGATGGCTCGCAGTCCGCGGTCGGCATCAACGGCATCCAGGACCAGTTCAACACCGAGACGAGGCGACTCGCGGACGCGGAGGGCGCCAACGTCCTGGCGCTCCGCAATCCGATCGCGTTCTTCGGCGTCGGTCTGCTCGCCGAGCTGAACGAGGCCTCGATCCTCGCGAACGCCGACCCCGACGATCTCGACCACGACGGGATCAGCGGGCGGCCGAACTACGATCGCGGCTTCGTCGGTCGCTTCGGCCGCAAGGCGCAGACCGTGTCGATCGAGGGCTTCATCCGTGGCCCGATCTTCAACCACATGGGCGTCACGTCGGATCCGCTGCCCGACTCGCTCAAGGCGCTTCTTCCAGTGCCGAGCGCCACGATCCTCGGGATGGGCGCACCGCTCGTGTCGGGCGTCGACGTCATCCTCCAGAACCAGGCGGCCGCGCCCGACATGCCGACGGTCGACATGGACGACGTGCCCGATCCCGAGCTGGCCGAGAGCGACCTCTTCGACCTCGTCTCGTTCGCCATGCTCCTCGCCGCGCCGCTGCCGGACGAGCCGACCGAGGCGTCGGAAGCCGGCCGTGCGCTCTTCGATCAGGTCAACTGCAGCGGATGCCACGTGCCCACGCTCGAAGGCCACCGCGGTCTCATCCCGGCGTACACCGATCTCCTGCTCCACGACATGGGGCCCGAGCTGGCGGACGGCATCCGGATGGGTCTGGCGATGGGCAACGAGTACCGGACCCAGCCGCTCTGGGGCATCGCCGCCGAAGGACCGTACCTGCACGACGGGCGCGCCGACACGCTCGAGGACGCGATCCTGCAGCACGCTGGCGAGGGGCAGGGCGCGCGCGACGCGTTCTCGGCGCTGTCCGACACGGATCGCGGGCGCGTCATCGCGTTCCTCGAGTCGCTCGGCGGGCTGAGCCAGCGCAGCGAGGGCCTCGTGCCGCCGGGCACGCCGATCGCGGCGGTCGGCGACTTCGGCGGGCCCGAGATCGGGCTCCCGGCGGACGGTGAAGCGCAGTTCATCCGAGGTCGTGGCGTGTTCGATCGCGACATGTCGGCGTCGGTCGGTCTCGGCCCGGAGTTCAACGGCGACTCGTGCCGCGCTTGCCACTTCGATCCCGTGATCGGTGGGAGCGGCCCCGCGGACGTCGACGTGACGCGCCAGGGCATCCTCGACGCGAGCGGAGTCGTCATGCTGCCCAGCGGTGGCACGATGGCGCACCGCCACGACGTGGGGGCCGTGCGCCCGCCGTGCGATCCGCTGAGCGACTACTTCGAGCTTCGGCAGACACCGGCGCTCTTCGGGCTCGGCCTCGTCGATCGCATCACCGAGAGCGCGATCCTCGCGAACGAGGATCCGACGGACGTGGACCTCGACGGAATCTCCGGGCGTGCGCACGTGCTCTCGGACGGGCGCATCGGACGCCTCGGATGGCGAGCGGACGTGCCGTCCATCGCGGAGTTCACCCGCGACGCGACGACGAACGAGCTCGGCGTGACCGTGCCCGCGGAGACCGGGGCCACGTTCGGCGCCACGACGGACGGCGACAGCAGCGCCGATCCCGAGATGTCGATGACGGACCTCCAGGACATGCGCTTCTTCCTCGCCCAGCTCGCCGCGCCGCGACGGCACGACGCGACCGACGCCACCGTGGTCGCAGGCGAGGCCGTGTTCGCGATGGTCGGCTGCGGCGACTGCCACCGCACGATGGCGTTGCCGGACGGAACCCCGGTGGCGCTCTACAGCGATCTGCTCCTCCACGACGTCGCGCCCGCGGACTACGCTGGCGTCGGCTCGGGCGATGCGACCGGCCGCGAGTTCCGGACGCCGCCGCTCTGGGGCATCCCGAGCACCGGTCCCTACATGCACGACGGGCTCTCGCCGACGCTCGAAGAAGCGATCAGCCGGCACGAGAGCGAGGGCAGGACCTCCGCGCTCGCGGTCTCGGCGCTCTCTCCGGCCGATCGCGAGGCGCTCCTGGCGTTCCTCGCTTCGCTCTGAGCCCCATGCGTCGCTCGCTGCTGATCGCGCTCGTCGCCTTCGGCTGCGGGCCGGACTGCGACGAGCTGCGGATCGAGCGCGGCTCCGAGCTCGTCGCTTCGTTCTGCGTCACCCACGCGGTGACGGAGAGCGAGCGACGGCAGGGCCTCGCCGGCTCGAGCGGGCTCGCGCCGAGCGACGCGCTCGTGATCGAGTTTCCCCTCGAAGGGGACGCCTGCATCACGAACGCGCCAGTGACCTTCGCGATCGACATCGCGTTCGCCGGTGACGATGGCGTCGTGAGGCGCATCGATCGCAGCATCGCGGCGGGCGACGCGACGAGCCGGTGTGAGCCCGCGACACGACGCGTTCTCGAGGCTCGCGGAGGAGCCCTCGACGCGGTGTCCGTCGGGGACCTCCTCCGGTGAGCCGGCGGCACGTGACCGACCGATGAGAGCTCGCGACGTGAATCAGCGCGCGAACGGAGGCTTCTACTCGACGACGGCGAGATCCTCGGCCGCGTAGTACGCCGCGACCATCTCGCGGGCGCCGGGCCGCGTGTACACGTCGGCGCGTCGATGCTCGATCACGTCTGTGATGACCACCGCGACCTCCTCGGGAGGCTGCGCGCCCGGCATCGCGCGGGAGTCGCCGCCTCCGTGGCGCGCGTTCAGGCCGAACTCGGTCGCCACGATGCCGGGATGGACGACCGAGACCAGGATCTTCTCGGGCGCGAGCTCCATGCGCAGGTTGGCCGAGATGGAATTGAGCGCGTGCTTCGCCGCCGAGTACGCCGAGCGGATCGGCGCGAACGGCACGCGACCGAGCATCGAGCTCACGTTCACGACGTGCCCCCCGCCGCGTGCGCGGAAGTGCGGGAGGATCGCCCGTACCCCGTAGAGCGTCGACTTCACGTTGATCAGCATCATCTCGTCGAGGTCTTCGTCGGTGATCTCGGTGGGCAGGCGGCTGATGCCCCGCCCCGCGTTGTTGACCCAGGCGTCCACCCGGCCGAACCGAGCGAGCGCAGCCTCGACGACGCGCACGTGATCCTCTGGACGCGTGACGTCTGCGACGACGGCGAGCGCGTCTGGACCGACCTGGCGACGGACGGTCTCGAGGGCGTCCGCACGACGGGCGACCAGGACGGTCCGCGCGCCACGACGGGCGAGCTCGAGGACCACCGATGCGCCGATGCCAGCGCTCGCTCCGGTGACGACGACGACGCGTTCTTTCATCGGGGCAGCCTACACCGTTCCCGAGGGAGCGCGCCGCCCGCCCAGGTTCGTGGAACGCGCGGCGATTGCCTCCGCCGTCGCGCTCGGCGTAGCGTCGGCCGCCATGGCCGAACAAGGCACGACGACCTCGGTGCTCGGGGTCGCGATCCGCGACGCAAACCGCCTCCGGGAGGTCGTGCGGGTCGCGCTGCGTCACGGCTTCGGCGAGTTCGTGCTCCGGATGCCGTTCGCGGCGCCGTTCCTCCCGACCGTGCTCTCGGGCGGAAAGGAGGCCGAGGGCTCGGCAGCGGAGCGGTTCGCGCGCTTGCTCGCGGAGCTCGGGCCGACCTACATCAAGCTCGGGCAGGTCCTCTCGATGCGGTCGGACCTGCTGCCCGGCGAATACGTCGACGCGCTGAGCAAGCTCCAGGATCGGGCGCCCGAGATCTCGCTCGAGGAGGTACGCACCTCGATCGAGACGGGGCTTGGCCAGCCCCTGAGCGAGCTCTTCCTCGAATTCGACGAGACGCCGCTCGCCACCGCCTCGATCGGGCAGACCCATCTCGCGAAGACCAAGGACGGTCAGCGCGTCGTCGTGAAGGTGCAGCGGCCCGGCATCGGCGCCGTGATGCGCGGTGATCTCGATCTCCTCTTTCTCGCCGCGAAGGCGCTCGAGTCCAGCATCGACGAGGTGCGGCTGCTCCAGCCCTCGGCGATCATCGCCGAGTTCGAGAAGAGCCTGCTGAGAGAGCTGAACTTCACCGCCGAGCTCGCGAACCTCGTGACGATGAAGCGCCTGCTCGACCCTGCGCGGAAGATGACCGTCCCCGTTCCGGTGCCCGAGCTCTCGACCCGCTCGGTCCTCACGATGCAGTACTTCGAAGGCAAGCCCGTGCGGGACCTCGAGCCGCGCTCGAAGGAGGCGCACCACGCGGTCACGGAGATCGTCCACGCGATGTGCAAAGGCGTGTTCGTCGACGGCTTCTTCCACGGCGATCCGCACTCGGGGAACATCCTCGTCGGCGACGACGGCACGCTCTGCCTCATCGACCTCGGGCTCGTCGGGACGCTCTCGCCCGAGCAGCGCGACGACATCGTCACGCTCGTGCTCGGAACGATCATGAACGACGCTTCGACCGTCGCCCGCGTGATCCTGAAGATGGGCACGCCCACCCAGCGCGTGGACATCGGTCAGCTCAAGGCCGACATCACGCGCGTGCGCGCCGAGTACGTGATGGTGAGCTCGCTCGCGGAGCTCGACAGTCAGCGCTTCATCGAGGAGTTCGCCCGCGCGGCAGGCAAGTACCGCGTGCGGCTCGCGACGGAGTACTCGGTGCTCGTGAAGTCGGCGGGTACCATCGAAGGCCTGGTGCGCCGGCTCGACCCGGACCTCGACTTCATCCCCATCATCCGGCCCTACGTCGAGGCCCTCTTCAAAGATCGCTGGGAGCCGGGGAAGATGATCGAGAGCGCGCTCGGCGGCGCGACGGGCATCGCGTCGTTGATGCGGACGGTTCCGACGCACGTCGACCAGATCCTCCACGACTTCGAGACGGGCAACGTGCAGGTCCGGCCGATCCTCCCCAAGCTCGATCAGCTCCCCGATCGCGTCCACGACAGCGCGACGCGCATCGCCGTCTCCATCTTCGCCGCGTCGATGACCATCGCCGCCGCGGTGGTGCTCCCAGACTCCTGGGTGACCGTGATGGACCACGTGAAGCTCTTCTTCTTCGGCGTCTTCTTCGTGTGCGCGCTGAGCGCCTGGACGGTGACGTGGTTCTGGCACTGGCTCGGGCGCGGCTTCAACCTGCGCCTCAGCCCGTGGCTGAAGTTCTTCCGGCGCGGCTAGAACGTCAGAGGAACGGCTGCACCCACTCCAGGCTCCTCGCGCGGAGCTCGTCCTGGAGCTTCTCGTCCTTCGAGAGCAGAGACGGCTCCTTCGTCTTCTCCTCGTCGTAGTAGAGGCCCGTCTCGCCGGCGAGCGCTGGATCGGTCGCACATCGAACCTGCGTGCGCGCGCCCTTCTCGTTCGTGATGAGAAACGGCCGGAGCAGAAACGCGAACACGCCGAGACGCCGGGACCAGATGTCGCTCGCGACCCCGCCTGGATGAAGCGAGTAGGTCGTCACCTTCGTCCCGGCGAGCCGCCGCGCGAGCTCCTTGGCGTAGAGGACGTTGCAGAGCTTGCTCACGAAGTACTCGGGGAGCGCTGTCGTCGCCTTCGTGGGCTTGCGCAGCGCCTCCCAGTCGATGCCCGTCGCGCGATAGTGGCCCTGGCTCGACACGATCACGATGCGGCCCTGCGCGGCGCGCGTGATCAGCGGGAGTAGCTTCTCCGTCAGGAGAAAGTGCGCGAGGTGGTTGGTCCCGAAGGTGATCTCGAAGCCGTCCTTCGTGATGCCCTGCACACCGGCGATCCCGGCGTTGTCGATGAGCGCGTCGATCGGATGATCGAGCGCGAGGATCTCGTCCGCGGCGCGCTCGACCGTCGCGAGGTCCGTGAGCTCGGCGGAGACGAACCGTGTCTCCGTGCTGGGGCTGATGGCCTGAAGCGCATCGAGCACCGGCTGGGTCTTCTCGCGGTTCCGCGAGACGATGATCACGCGTCCCGCGCCCCGTCGAGCGAGCGCTTCCACCGTCGCGCGTCCGATTCCCGTGTTGGCGCCCGTCACGACGAAGGTCTTGCCGACGAGCTCGCTCTTGGATGTTTCCACGCGCGGAGGGTAGCGAGTCGGCGCGGTGAGCGCGATGTTTGCCGAACAGCCGCGCCACGTTCCGAGGCGCGCCGCCCCGTCGTCCGCCATCACACGTAGGCGGTGCGCCCACGCCCTGCGCGAGAGAGACGGCATGCGTGCTGCAACGCGCGACTCATGCGCGCTCGCGTATTGGTGGCGGATGACGATCCCGATGTGCGCGCGCTCGTCGCTCAGTCACTCGCCGCCGACGGAATGACCGTGACGGTGGCGAGCACGGGGAGCGAGCTCCTCTCCAAGCTCGGCGGCGGCATCGATCTGCTGGTGACCGACGTGATGATGCCCGAGCTCGGTGGCGTCCGCGCCGCGGCGATGGCGCGGACGGCGGGCGTCGAGGTCCCCATCCTCGTGATGACCGCGCACCGGGACTCGTGGATCGGAGAGTGGGTGAGGAAGCTCCAGCGCGCGGACGTGCTCTACAAGCCGTTCTCGCACGACGAGCTGGTCGGGCGCGTTCACGCGCTCCTCGCGCGCGTCGACCCGCGTCGCGTCGACGCGTCCGCCGATGTGGACCAACCGCACCTGTTCCCCCCAGCGCTCGTGCCCCTCTTGCGCGGAAGCGCGGGCAGCGACGGTTGCCTGGCGGGCGTCGGGGACGAGAGCTTGATCGAGCTCCTCAGCGTCGTCTTCTTCGCGGGGCTCGAGCTCGAGGAGGGCGAGCGGCATCCGGTGCGTGTCGTCTTCGTGGGAGCCGGGCCCGCCGAGACCGAGGGCCCAGTCGACGGCGTGCCCTCACCGATGTTCCGCTGGAGCACGTTGAGGTTCCGGTCGCCTCGGGCGTTCTCCGCGAACGAGCTGGTCAAGCTCGCGGCCGCCACGACAGACGGACGCGTCTACGTGCAAGTCATCTACCTCGATGGAAGGCTGCTCGTCACCGGGCTCGCACGGGAAGGCGTCAACCTCGAGGGCGATCGCTCGCTCAAGATCGTCGTGCAGAGGCCGGGAGGCCTCTCGATGCGGATCGGCCGTCATCACGTGCTCGACTACGAGCATGGTCACGTCCAGTCCCTCGCGAACGACGTCATCCTCTCCGGCGGTCCGGTTCGGCGTGCGCTCGAGCTCGCGGCCTCACGCGCCGACCTCCCGATCGCCGCCACGGATCGCTACCTCGACGTCGTCCGCCTGCTCGTCGCAAAGCTCTCGGCCCACGGCTCCGGCGGGATCCTCGTGTTCAGCGCCGAGCCGCATCCGGAGCCGGCCGGGGAGACCGGCTATCGGACCTATCCGGACATCTCTCTCGCGGCGATCCTGAACCGCCTCCATCGCGCGCGCTCGCTCGGCCTCCGGGCGCGCGCTTCGGAGCGGGAGCAGCGCCAGCTCCTCACCGGAGCGCTCGAGTCGGAGCTGCAGCACACCATCGTCGAGCTGGGGGCGGTGACGGCGCTCGACGGCGCGACGATCCTCGATCGCTCGCTCGCGCTCGTCGGCTTCGGCATCGTCCTCGCGGTGGACGGCGGCTGCGCCCCCGTTCGAGAAGCGCTCGATGTCGAAGCGACCGTCACGCACGCTTTCGATCTGCGCAGCCGCGGCACCCGCCATCGCGCCGCCGCGACCTATGCGTGGAGCCATCCCGGCAGCATCGTCTTCGTCGCCTCACAAGACGGAGCGCTCGGCTGTCTCTATCGCGCGCCCGGCAGCCCGGGCGCCATTCTCTGGCGGCTGGGGCCGACGAACGGGCGAAGCCGGTTCTGATCGCTCCTCGCCACGGTCCGTTCAGAGCCGCCCGTACTGCACGTCGACGTCGTACTCGAAGCGCACGAGCCCCGACTGGTTGGTGCGGTCGAAGAGCTCGCGCAGCCCCGCGAAGAACGCGTCGTGCCGCGGATCGCCAGCCGCAGGCACGTAGGACGAGCTCGCGGCGCGCCCGCGCAGTCCATCCCAGTCGAAGACCTGCTCGCTAGGCGTGGACCATCGGCTCGGCGTCGCGCCGAAGAACGACTCGAGCGCGCCCGACGTGAGGACGCTCTGGTGCCGCACCTCGCCGTAGTCGACGGAGGTCGTTCGGAGCAGGCGCTCGTAGCCGTCGAGGAACGGCGTGCCGGACTCGCGCCTCGCGTTCCAGACGAGCGCGACGTTGGCGCCAGCCGTCGTGGGCCGAAGCACGCGCTGACACTCGGCACGCGCCGGCAGTGGATCGAACCAGTGGAAGGCCTGCGCCGCCACGACGGCGTCCACGCTCGCAGAAGGGAGGCCGGTGCGCTCGGCGCTGCCGTCGTGAGATCGGAACCCTTCACGAGCTCCGAGCGCGCCCTCGGCGGCCGCGCGCATGGGGCCGTTCGGCTCCACCGCGTGGACCTCGAGCCCTCGATCGAGCAGGAGGGCAGAGAAGATCCCGGTGCCGCTCCCGAGATCGGCGACCACGCTCCCGCGCTCGAGACCGAGCTCGCGCAGGATGAAGTCGATCACCTCGGCCGGGTAGCCGGGCCGGTGCTTGGCGTAGTCGACGACGCGATCCGAGAAACGAGAGTCTGCGTGCATCCGCGCAACGTAGCGCGGTGGAGACCGTGTCCCACGGACCCGCCGGGTCTGTTATCCTGGAACTTCTTCACATCGGGGGACGCCGTATGGACTTCCGCTTCCTTGTCGCGCTCGCGCTCGTCGTCCTCACGCCTGCGTGCAGCGCTCTGGTCTCGCCGGACACGAACCGCCTCGGCGGCGCCGATGCCGGGATGGGGACCGATGGCGGTACCGGCAACGTCGATGCCTGGCTTCCCGACGGCGCCCGGCCCGACGCCGATGTGCCCGACGGGGCCGTCCCGGACGGGGCCGTCCCGGACGCCGGGCCGATGTGCCCCGAGACCTGTGACGACGGCGTCGCGTGCACCGTCGACTCGTGCAACGCCGGCCTGGGCGTCTGCGTGCACGCTCCGAGCGATGCGGCGTGCGGGGGCGGGATGCGATGCGCGGGCCCGGCGGGCTGCGTGCCGATCCTGTGCACCATGAGCCGTGAGTGCGACGACGGCGACACCTGCAACGGCGCCGAGACCTGCAACCCCGGCGGGGCGGGCGCGAGCCCGACGAC
>JBBSAT010000289.1:0-10222 GCA_038252025.1 Polyangiales bacterium
AGGGGACGGCGACGGGCTCGAGCGAGGCCACGGACATGGAAGACGAACGATGTAGTCCCCCCCGGCGCGCGCGTGCAACCCCTCCGTGGGGCGGGCGGTGCCAGACCCGCTCAGCCGGACGTGGCGGGCGGGCTCGGGCGGACGTCGGGAGGATCGAGCGGGAGCGAGCAGACGCGGCAGATCGCTCTCTCGCTCGCCAGTCGCTGGAGGGTTCCTCCCGCGAAGATGAACGCGAACGAGCTCGGGATCAGGCAGAAGAAGTCCGCGCCGAGGATGGGCGAGAGGACCAGGAGGAGCCCCACCCCGACCCACCAGGCGACCCGAAGCGTCTTCCATCCCTCCCACGGCGCGATGAACTCGACCGCGTCGTCGCAGCGTCGGCAGTACATCGTGGGGCCCGGCACGAGCCGAAGGGTGGTCTTGGCGCGCGGCTCCTGCAAGTTGGAAGGCGAGCCCGCTCGTCGGCTAGCGCACGCCGGCGGACACGTGCACGTCGGGGAACATCACGACGTCGCCGTCGGACCGAAGCGCGTCCATAGGAGTGCTCGCGAAGCGGAGCGCGAACGGCACGCTCGCGAAGCGGAGCGCGAACGGCAGCGGTCCGCGCAGGGACTTGCCCCGTTCGCTGCGGCGGCTAAGAGGCGCGCCATGGGCCCCGAAGACACTCCGTTCGCCCGGATTGGCGAGGCGAAGGTCAGGCTGATCGTCGAGCGCTTCTACGACGCGATGAGCGAGCACGAGCCGGCGCTCGCGGCGGCGCATCGCTGTGACCCGGAGGGGAAGGTCGATCGCGGCACACGGGATCGCTTCGGGCTGTTCTTGATCGGCTGGCTCGGCGGCCCGGACGACTACGTGCAGCAGCACGGTCATCCGCGTCTTCGGATGCGTCACGCCCGCGTGCGGGTCGACTCCGAGATGCGCGACGCGTGGCTGCGCTGCATGGCCATCGGCCTCGACGCGGCAGGCATCGAGGGAGACGTCCGCGCCTTCCTCGACGCGCGCTTCGCCGAGGTTGCGGACTTCCTGCGCAACCAGCCCGACCGCTGATTCACTCGCGGGTCCGCTCGATCAGTAGTTTCTGACGACGACCTCGGAGACGAGGCCGCGCTTCTCCGCGTTGCAGTTGATCGCGCGCGGCGCGGCGACGGTGTCGATCCGGAAGCGAGCGTAGAGCTCGCGGATGAAAGGGACATCGCTGTTCGACAGCATCAGCTTGCAGCCACGCCGGTCGAGCTCCGCGAACACGTCACGAAGGCGAGCCTGATCGGCGCGCGAGAAGCCATCTGCGCCGTAGCCGACGAAGCTCGCCGTCTCGCTGACCGGCTCGTAGGGCGGATCGAGGTAGATGAAGTCGCCGGGCTTCGCGAGCGAGAGGAGGCCTTCGAAGCTCGTGTGGCGGATGTCGGCGTGCGCCAGCGCTGCGCTCGCGGCGTGCAGGGCGCTCGGATCGACGATACGGGGGTTCTTGTAGCGACCCTGCGGCACGTTGAAGTCGCCGCGCCGGTTCACGCGATGTAGCCCGTTGAAGCAGGTCTTGTTCAGGTAGATGAACATCGCCGCGCGCTCGACGCGAGGCGCTTCGCGCTCCTTGTTGTAGCGCTCGCGCACGCCGTAGTACGCGCCTGACGCGTGCGCGATGGAGAGCGACTCGAGCTCACGGATGACCTCGTCGACCTCGTCCCGCACCGCGAGGTACGTGTCGACGAGAGATCGGTTCAGATCACAGAGCAAGGCCCGCTGAGGCGCGCGCGCGAAGAACATCGCGCCTCCGCCCGTGAACGGCTCCACGTGCCGCATCCGGTCCGACCCCGTCGGGAGCAACGGAAGCAGCTGAGCGAGCAGCCGCCCTTTGCCTCCGACCCACTTGATGAACGGCGAAGCGTCGGGCCTCGGCCGCGGCGCGTGGGCCGTTCGGGGAAGGGCGCGACGCCCGAGCTCGATGCGCGCGATGGAGGTGCGTGTCGGCATATGTGCGACACTAAGCGCACATGTACGCACACCCAAAAAAACGGCAGTCGGGCGACTGATCGCCCGTCGGCCGCTCTAGCTCTCAGCTAGCCGATGCGATCATCCCTTCGAGGCGCCCGAGCGCCCGCTCGAGCACGTCGGCCGAGGGCCCGAACGAGAACCGCGCGTGATGGTGGAAGCGCGAGTGTCGGCGCCCGCGGCGCTTGCCGGGATCCACGTCGAAGAAGAGGCCGGGCACCGTGATGACCTTGTGCTCGAGCGCCGCCCGAAAGAACGCCTCGCCTTCGCGCAGGGACGGCGGCAGCCCCGAGAGGTCGCCCCAGCAGTAGAACGTACCCTCCGGCTCGAGATCGAAGCGCACGCCGAGCTTGCGGAGCCCCTGCACCATCGTCTTTCGCTTCGCCGAGAACGTCTCGTGGATCGCGGCTGTCTCCCGTGCGGTCCGCTCCTCGTCGAGGAGATCGATCGCAGCGCGCTGCATCGGTCGAGAGGGACCGCCGTCGAGGAACGAGCCCGCGCTCGCGATGGCCTGGATCGCGCTCTTCGGCCCCACCGTCCAGCAGACTCGAAAGCCCGGATAGCGCCAGTTCTTCGTGAGGCCGTCGAAGAGCACCACGGGGTCTCTGTCCACGTCCTCGACGTACGCCGCGGCGCTCACGGGCGAGGTCCCCTTCCAGACGTAGTGCGAATAGAACTCGTCGATCAGGAGCGCGCTGTCGAGCTCGCGAGCGAGCGCCACCCACGCGCGGAGCTCGTCGCCGGAGACGACCTTCCCCGTCGGGTTGCACGGGTTCGAGAAGAGCAGCGCGCCGAGGCCGCGCCCGAGCACTTCGCGGCGCAGCTGGCGCACGCTGAAGTCGTATCCGCTCTCGGGATCGAGAAGGATCGGGATCGGCGTGAAGCGCCTGAACACGTCGAGCAGCTCCTCGTACGCGGTGTAGTCGGGCAGGAAGTGGCCCATGTGCACTGCGCCGACGGCCGCGCACGCGCGCATGATCGAGACGCGGCCGCCGCCGCCGATCGCGACGTTCTCGGCCCCGTACTGGGAAGGCAGGCCGTGGCGGTAGCGCCGGTTGTAGAGGGCCGCGACCGTCTCGCGCAGCTCCCACAGGCCGGCTACCGGCGAGTACTCGTGGTCCGCCGCCGACACGGGGATCGACTCGATCCGCGGCGGCGCGCCGGGCAGCGGACCCGTCTCGGGCTGGCCTTGGCCGAGGTTGCACCACTCCGGATCCTCGGGGGAGTAGCCGCGCGCCGTCGCCTCCGCGGTGACGTAGATGACGCCCGTGCGCGGAACGGCGCGGAACGCGTGGATGCGGGGCTCGCTGTCGTGTTGGACCATGACGGCCGAGGCTTAACACGTGACGCCGCGCAGAAAGCTCGGCTCCCGATCTCCGCCACGTTTCGCTAGGATCCGCCGATGCGCGTCCGGCCCATCCTCGTCGCTTCCATGGTCCTCGGGCTCGCGTCGGCTTGCACGGTGGGGGAGTCGCCGCTCCCTGCGCGTCGCGACGGCGGCGTGGACGCGTCCCGGGATGCGGGGCTTCTCCAGGACGCTTCGGATGCCGCGAGCCCCGACGCCGCGGTGGAAGACGCGGCTCTGAGCGACGCCAGCGTGCTCGACGCGGGCTCGGACGGGGGCGAGCTCGACGCGGGCGTGGACGCCGGCTCGGACGCGGGCGTGGACGGCGGCACCGACGCGAGCGCCGACGCGGGTCGCGATGCGGGGCCGCTCGTCGCGCCGACGATCGACGGGGTCGTGGGAGCCGTCGAGTGGGCCGCTGCCGTCTCGGCGACCAGCGCGACGGCCACCCTCTGGACGGGCAATCAGCTCACCGCGCTCCGCGCCGTGGCCATCTCCGGCACGCTCTATCTCGCGATCGAGGGACGCGTCGACGGTGGAAACGCGATGGTCGTCTACATCGACGGGGATCCGGGCGGACTGCACGGCGTCGCGAGCCTCGCGTCACTCACCGACTCGATCGGTGCCCTCGACGACGGGATCAGCGCCGGGTTCACGACGCCAGCGACCTTCCGCGCCGACGTCGCGTGGGGGACGCTCGACCTCGCGCGGGCGTTCGTCGGGGCCGACGACCGCATCGGCTTTCGCGATCTCTCGGTCAGCACGTCGGACCTCGCGTGGGTGACCGGAGGGACCGCTCGAACGGCGTGCACCGCGACGGCGTGCGAGATGAGCATCCCCACCGCGATGCTCGGCGCGTCGGCGAGCCCGCGCACGATCCAGCTCTTCGCGCGCATCGTGAACCACGACGGGACGATGTCGCCGAACCAGACGCTCCCGATGGACGACGCGTCGATGCCTCGCGTGGTCACGATGGTGCTCGAGGTGAGCGAGTGAGCGCTCCGCACCGGAGCCAGGGTCGCGAGAAGACCCGACGCGACGTGATCCGCATCAAGGACCTGCGTGTCGTCTGCATCGTCGGCGTGTACCCGCACGAGCGCGACGAGCCGCAGCCGCTCACGCTCGACGTGGAGATGGAGCTCGACACCGGGCCGGCCGGAGAGACGCAGCGCTTGCGTCGCAGCGTCGACTACGCAGCCATCGCGTCTCAGCTCGCGTTCTTGCTCGAGAGCTGTCGATTTCATCTGCTCGAGACCGCCGCGCACGCGCTCACGCGCTTTCTGCTCGCGCCGCCGGCGCTCGGCGAGGAGCGAGCGCGCGTGCAGGCGGTCACGCTCCGTCTCGCGAAGCCGCTCGCGCTGCTCGGCAACGGAGTCCCATCGCTCGAGGTCCATCGCGACGCGAACGACGTGCGGCTCGTCCACGAGGAGAAGCCCTTCGGCACCGTCGACATCGTCCACGAGACGCGCGACGTCGGCATCTATCGCCTCAACATCGCCCCGGGGCGCGGCATCCCGCTGCACGTCCATCGCGTCATGCAGGAGTCCGAGATGGTGCTCGGTGAGGGCCTGGTGCTCTCGGGCAAGGAAGTGCCGTCGGGCGCCGTGCATCGATGGCCCCACGGCGCGGCGCACCGCTACGACAACCCGACGAAGCGCTGGCAGTCGATCCTCTGCGTCGACACGCCGCCGTTCCTCCCCGAGGACGAGATCGAGGTCGAAGGCGAGCCGACACAGGTCGCGGAGGAGCCGCCGTTTCTCCCGCGGCATCCCGTCGTGGGATCGTGAGCGCGCGCGCCATCGTCACGGGGGCGAGCGGGGGCATCGGGCTCGCCACGTCGGCCTTGCTCTCGCAGCGCGGCGTTCAGGTCGCCGGGATCGCGCGCTTCGGCGACGAGGCGGCGCGCGCGGCGTTCCTCGCGGCCACGGGCGGCAGAGGCGAGATCCTCCCGCTCGACCTGGCGCGGGTCGAGGACTGCGAGCGCGCGGTGGCGCTGGCCGAGGAGCGGATCGGCGCCTGTGACTGGCTCGTGTGCGCCGCAGGGATCGCAGAGCACGTCGAGCTCGCGCGCGTCGATGCTGTGAGCCTCGACAGGCACCACGCGATCAACGTGCGCGCTCCTTTCCTGCTCGCCAGGGACTTCGGTCTCGCGCTGCGCGCGCGAGGTCAGCGCGGCGCCATCGTGATGCTCGCGAGCACGCTCGGGATCGCCCCGGCACCGACGACGAGCATGTACGCGACCTCGAAGGGCGCCGTGATCGCGATGACGAAGGCGCTGGCGCTCGAGCTCGCGCCCGACGGTGTCCGCGTGAACGCGATCGCGCCCGGCGTCATCGAGACCGGGATGACGCGCGCTCCGCGGCTCGCGGCAGGCGAGCCCGCGCCGATCGGGGACGAAGCTCGCGCGAGGGGCGATGCCCAGATCCGCGAGCTCGCGAAGCTCCATCCGATCGGGCGCGTGGGCCGCCCGGAGGAGGTCGCCGAAGGGATCCTCTACCTGTTGTCCGCGGAGCTGGCGGTCGGAACCATCCTGGTCCTCGACGGCGGGCTCACCGCGGGGAGCTGATCGACCAGGACGGCTCGCACCCGCCCGATCGATCCGCGTCGCTCACGCGACGTTGAGCTTGATGTTGTTCTTCGCGAAGGCCTCCTTCAGGCCGGTCTTGTCGTTCGACTTCACGTAGGCCTCCTCGGGCTCGACCTTGTCGGTCCTCACCAGGTCGAGAAGGCAGTCGTTCAGGGTCTGCATGCCGGCCGCCTTCTGGGTCTGCATGACGCTCGTCAGCTGGAACGTCTTGCCCTCGCGGATGAGGTTCGCGACGGCTGGCGTCGCGATCAGCACCTCGTACGCCGCGATGCGGCCGCCGCCCTTCTTCTTGCACAGCATCTGCGCGACGACCCCGCGCAGCGACTCGCTCAGCATCGTCCGGATCTGCGACTGACGATCGGCGGGGAACTGATCGATGATCCGATCGATCGTGCTCATGGCGCTCGTCGTGTGCAGCGTTCCGAACACGAGGTGGCCGGTCTCCGCGGTCTCGATCGCGATGGCGATCGTCTCGAGGTCGCGCATCTCGCCGACGAGCACGATGTCCGGGTCCTCGCGGAGCGCGGCGCGCAGGGCGGCCTTGAAGCTCAGCGTGTGCATCCCGACCTCGCGCTGGTTCACGAGGCACTTCTTGTTCGGATGCACGAACTCGATCGGGTCCTCGATGGTGATGAGGTGGTCGTGGCGGTTGTCGTTCACCACGTCGATGAGCGTGGCGAGCGTGGTGGACTTGCCGCTCCCCGTCGGCCCCGTGACCAGGACGAGCCCCTTGGACAGGTAACAGAGGTCGAGCACCTTCGGCGGCAGGCCGAGCTGCTCAGGCGAGAGGATCTTGAACGGGATCTGCCGGATGACGCAGCCCATGCCCTTCCGATCCGCGAAGTAGTTCACGCGAAAGCGTGCGAGCCCTTCGATGGCGTGCGCGAAGTCGGTGTCGTTTCGCTCCGCGAACACCGCCTTGTTCCGATCGGGGATGATCTCCATCAGGATCTCGCGCATCTCCCGATCGGCCACCGGCGGTCGATCGAGGAGCGGCTGCATCTCGCCGTCGCGCCTCACCATCGGGATCACGTCGCTCGAGCAGTGCAGATCGCTCGCTCCCACCGCGATCATCATCCGCAGCCAGTGGTTGAGCTTCGGCTCGCCGGGCACAGCGTTCACGTGGACGCCGGCAGCTTCGATGGCCGAGCGGTGCGGCCGGGCCTCCGGGGCCGTGACCTGCGGCGCGGGCTCGGCGGGCCTCGGCGCCTCCGCGCGCTGTGCTGGCGCAGGAGAGAGCTCGATCGGCTTCACGTCGCCAACGCCGCGCCGCGGAGGTGAGTACGGCGCGGCCGCGGGCGCCTGGGCGGGGCGGGGCTGCGGGCTCAGTGCCTGCGGGCTCAGTGCCTGCGAGGCGGGAGCCCGCTGCGGAGCCGAATCGGCAGCGCCGACAGCGCCCGGCCGAACGATGACGCGCCACTCTTGCGCCTTGTCAGCGAGAACCTCCACGTCCACGCGCACGCCGGCGTCCGTGACGTGTCGGAAGCTGCAGCGTCGATCCCGGCGCAGCTCGTCCACGGACGCCGGAGGTGCGGCCTCCTGGACGAGCTGGACGACGACCGCGTGGTCGATCGGTTGTGCCGAGTTCCGATCCTCGCCGTCGGCGAAGCGAAAGCAGACCGGCTGGTTCGACCCGAGAAGCAGCTCCTTGGCTGACTGACGGACGAGATGCGAGACGTAGTAGTCGAGGCGCAGCATCGGGCGGTGGATCCTTTGTAGAGCGGCCGCGAACCTCCGGGCAGCACGGGCGATCGGACCGTACCGGAGAGTATCGAAACGGGATTCCGAGCGGAACGAGCGTGTTACAACCGGCCCATGAACGGGGAAGGGGCCGCCGTACGTGATCCGCGCGTGCGCATCGCCTGGCTGATCGCTTCGATCGTGTTGCTCGGCGTGCTGCTCTACGTGCTCCGCGGCGTCCTTTCTCCGATCTTTTTCGCGCTCGGCATCGCCTACCTCCTCGACCCGGTCGTCGATCGATTCGAGCGCTTCGGCGTGCCGCGCGCAGCCGCGATCTTCGTCGTGCTCACGTTGCTCGCCGGCGTGGGCACGCTCTTTCTGCTCCTCGTGCTTCCGGGCGTGGTGCGAGAGGTCGTGCAGTTCGCGACGGAGCTTCCCCACCAGCTCTCGCGCCTCGAAGAGCAGCTCGAGCCCTGGTTCGCGGCGCACGGGATTCCGATCCCCCACACGCTCGACGAGGCGCTCGCCGAGCTCGCGATGCCGCCGACCGAGCTCGCGAGCCACGCTGCGGCCCCTGCGCAGGCGATCGTCGGCTGGGTGCTGGGCGGCACGGTGAGCGTCGTCGGCGCCGTCGCGAGCGCGCTCGTCATCCCGGTGCTGGTGTTCTACCTGCTCTACGACTTCGATCGCATGGTCGCGGGCGCCCGCGATCTGGTGCCAGGGCGCTTCCGCCCGATCGTCGTGGAGGTCGCGAGCGAGATCGACGCGGTCCTCGGCCAGTTCCTCCGCGGGCAGCTCCTCGTGATGATCGTGATGGGCTGTCTCTACGCGCTCGCGTACTCGCTGGTCGGGGTTCGCCTGGCGATTCCGATCGCGCTCGTGGCAGGCCTTCTCGCGTTCATTCCCTACGTGGGTAGCGGCTCGGCGCTCACGATGGCGCTCCTGATGTGCGTAGTGGACTGGGACGGCTGGACGAAGCCTGTTCTCGTCGTCGTCGCATACGGCGTGGTGCAGTTCCTCGAGGGCTTCGTGATCGTGCCGCGGGTGGTGGGCGACAAGGTCGGCCTCCCGGCGGTCTGGGTGCTCGTCGCGTTGATGATCGGCGGCGAGGTCTTCGGCTTCCTGGGCGTGCTGCTCGCGGTCCCCGTCGCGGCGATCGCCAAGATCTTCGTGATGCGCGGGATGAAGGTCTACCGGCGATCGGAGGTGTACCTGGGCCCTGGCGGGCTGACTCTCGCGGCCGCGGAGGGTGAGCTCGAGAGCGAGAGCGAGAGCGAGAGCGAGAGCGAGGGCGAGAGCGAGAGCGAGAGCGAGAGCGAGAGCGAGAGCGAGAGTGAGCGTGAGAGCGAGAGCGAGAGCGAGAGCGAGAGCGAGAGCGAGAGCGACGGCGAGGGCGAGAGCGAGAGCGAGGGCGAGGGCGAGAGCGAGAGCGAGGGCGAGGGCGAGGGCGAGGGCGACGGCGACGGCGAGGACGAGAGCGAGAGCGAAGACGACGACGAATAGCGCCGCTATCCCTCGTGGATCGGCGTCCACGGGAACGAGTCGCTCTTCATCGCCCCCGTCTCGATCGCGGCCATCGCCGCGAGCACGATGTCCTCGCGGAACGGCCGTCCGACCACCTGGACGCCCACCGGAAGGCCCGTGCTGCCGCGCTGGATGAGCGCTGCCTTCTTGTCGAGCCGGTCGACCTGCTCGGCGCGCTCCGTCTCGTCTTTCGCGACGCGCGTCACCGGCACGACGCCCGCGGGGAGGTTCAGCAGGTTGTATCGCGTCGTGTACACGGCGGCCGCGGTGAAGTCGCCCGTCGTCCCGTGGGGCGGTGCGGGCGTCGCCGTCGCCGGGCAGAGCACGAGGTCGAGCTCCTGCGCGTTCCACGCGTCGAGCTCGGCGCGCTGCATGCCCGTCCGATCGCGGCAGAGCGCCCAGAATTCTTCCACCGTCTTCCGCCCTGCGATGTCGAGCACGTCCGCGAGGCGCTTCTCGCCCAGCCCGCGCGCCACCCGTGCGAGCTGCTTGAGCACGCCGCGGGGCGTCCGCCCGAGCCGCGCGTTCAGCTTCAGCGCCGCGATGATCGGATCCTTTCCCAGCGCACCTCCGAGCGTCGTCATTCCGTCGGCGCTCAGTCCGGCGGCCATCAGCAGGTAGTGCTCGCCCGCCCGCGACGGCTCGAACGGCGTCACTCGGGCTCCTGCGCGCTCGAGGATCGCCGCCGCCTCGCGAACCGCTCGCTGGGCCGTCGCGCAGGGCGTGACGAAGCCGTCGGTCTCGAAGAAGCCGACGCGAAGCTGTCTCACGTCGATGTTCGATGGGTCGCCCATCGGTAGCGGCGGACACTCGGGGTCGAAGCGCGCGTGCTTCGTCGTGTCGATCGAACGAAACAGGAGCGTGAGGTCCGCGACGTTGCGAGCGAGCGGGCCCATCTGCGAGCGCACGAGCTCTTGGCCCGGGAGGAGACCGATCGAGCCGCGGTTCGACCAGCGGTGCAGGCTGGGCTTGATCGTCGCGAGCCCGGTATATGCAGCCGGGATCCGCACCGAGCCGCCGATGTCGGTGCCGATCCCGAGGACGCTCTGCCCGCTGGCGATCGCCGCCGCCTCGCCGCCGCTGGAGCCGCCCGGCGTCCG
>JBBSAT010000290.1:0-10198 GCA_038252025.1 Polyangiales bacterium
CTGGCGCGCGCTCGCGACCGAGCGAGACCACCCTTCCGTGATGGCGCGCATCGCGGCCGGCCTCCTCCTCGCCGATCGCAGCGACACGATCGGCCGCGCGCTCTACGAGCGGGCGCGCGAGCGAGCGACGCCGGCCGAGGGCTTCGGCGCCGACGTCGAGGACGCCTACGTCGGCACGCTCGCGCTCGCGCTCGCGGCGCGACAGTCCGGCGACGACGCGCTCGCGAACGCGCTCGCCCCGGTGATCTTGCGGCACTTGCACCTCGCGCCGCGCCTCGGCGTCGAGGCCGTGTTCTGGGCCTACGCCGCGTCGGCGTACGGCGCGCTCGGCGCGAGCCAGCCGGAGACCGTCGAGGTGGAGATCGACGGGCACACGCAAGAGGTGACGCTCACGCGCGGCGTGGCCGATCTCGTCGCGCGGCCCGGGAGCACGGTACGCGTGCGCGCCGATCAGCCCGTCTGGGTGCGCGTGGAGTCGCGGAGCGTGATGCCCATCGCGACGCGCGACGAAGCTCCGTTCAGCGTCCGAGTCGAGGGCGTCCCCGGGCACGTGGGAGAGCGGGCGGCGTTCGAGGCCGAGGTCGAGTCGACGAGCGACGCGGAGGTGCGGGCGCCGATCTTGGAGATCACCCTTCCCTCGTCGGCCGCGTTCGACGACGAGACGCGCACGCGCGTGCTCGCATCGAGCGCGGTGGCGTCGGTGGAAGGCCCCGATCCTGCCGGCGTCGTGCGGATCCACCTCCAGGCGCTGCGCGGCCGCGCGACGCTGCGCATCCCGCTGCCCGTGCGCTGGCGGGCGGCGGGGGAGACCCGTGGCTTCGGTCTCGTGGGCTACGATCGGCAAGCGCCCTGGGCGCGCACGACGCTTCCGTCGACTCTGGTGCACGTGGAGGAGCGATGAAGGCGATCACGATCTCTCTCGCGGTTCTGCTGATGCTCACCGCCTGCGGCGGGCCCGGGGCCCAGTCGCACGGGCCCGACGAGGTGACCGCGACCTGGACCGCGGGCGACGACGCACCGCTCGGCGACGACGCGCCAGCCTCCGAGGACGCTCCGTAGCGCCCCCGCGTCACTGCCCCATGCGGAGCAGCGCGAGGCCGCCGAAGAACAGGATCGTCCCGAAGAAGACCGCCATCTGCACGACGCGGAACCGACGCGAGAACCGATCGTCGAAGATCGTCTTTCCGCAGTGGCGGCACTCCTTGCTGTATCGCCTGGCGAGGGGCGAGGCCTGTGCGTTCACCTGGAAGACCACGAGCCCGTTGCAGCTCGGGCAGCGCAGGAACTCGAACGTCGACCAGAAGCCGATCACCGGGATCGTCGCGATGCCCACCGCGAACGAGAGACCCCGCCACCAGCCCGGAACCTCCGCGCCGAACACGGCTCCGCCGAGCAAGCGCCCGACGACGATCACGGCGATGCCCGCCACGAGCCCGGACACGGCGACGATCATGTGCTTTCGGATCCGCGCGAGCATCACTCCGGTGAGATCGGTGTCGTCCATGGCTTCTCCCTGTTCGCCGCCAGCGTACGCTCTGGCGCGGCCGGCCTCGATTGCTCTCTCCGGACACGCCTCACGCGGCTCGGTATGATGAGCGCTTGCTGAGGGAGATCCGACGCGAGCACGCACCGCAGCCGGGCGCTGCGTTCTCCGCCATCAACCTTCGCTCGCCGGGTCTCCGAGAGAGCGCGGCTCGCGTGCGACTCGTTCGACCAGACCTGCCGACTCCCGTGCGAGGTCGACTCCGACTGCGGCCGTGCGGGCCTTCGCGCATGGGTCTGCGATCACCAGACTCCCGACGAGCCGTTCGGTGCAGACGTTCCTGAGGAGCTACTCCCCTTCCACGATTCGCCTCACGACGTGTGCATCAACCCCACGTGCGAGGCGCTGCTGACCGATCCTTTCCGCTGAGCTGGTCGAGCCTGTCGCACGCTGCCCACGCGCCCTCGGCACACGCCGTGCTGTACGGGTCCTCGAACACGCGCCAGGCGCGAAACGGCACAACGCTGCCGCTCTTCTTCGAGGGCTCCGACATGACCTTCCTCCGCTCTTCCAGCTTCGCTTCCACCATGTTGTTCGCAGCGCTGACGCTGATCGCCGCCGCCTCGGGAGGCTGCAGCGCGTCCCACGAGGGCGAAGGCGGTGGACCCGCGTGCGGCCCGGTCACTTGCGATCTCGGTCAGGTCTGCTGCAACCCGAGCTGCGGCATCTGCACCGGCCCGGGCGAGGGCTGCATCGACCTCGAGTGCGCGCCGGATCCCTGTGCCGCCGTCGACGCGCGCGGCGAGGGCGCCTGCAGGATCCTCCTCGGCTATGCGTGGGACGGCTCGACGTGCGCGGCGGTCGCCGGCTGCACATGCGCCGGTGCAGGCTGCGCGGCCCTCTCGGACACTCTGGACGCCTGCTTCGCGGCGCACTCGAACTGCCAAGCGTTCTGCGGCGGGATCGCTGGGATCCCCTGCGCCCCCGGCACCTACTGCGACTCTCCGGACGGCTCGTACTGCGGCGGCGACGACTCCGGCGGCGTGTGCCGGCCGATCCCGACGACGTGCCCCGAGCCGGGCGGCGTGCCCGTCTGTGGCTGCGACGGGGAGACCTACCTGACCGAGTGCAGCGCGAACGCCGTCGGCGTCGACATCGCTCACCTCGGCGTCTGCGAGGGGCCACCGCCACCGCCGCCGCCGCCGCCGCCGACGACGCGCTCGATGGTCGTGAGCGCTGCGTGTGCTCCCACGGACGGCCCAGCCGTCGAGTTCCGCATCGGCGAGGGCGTCGAGTCGTGCGGCTTCCCCGCGGGCGCCGTGCTCACCCTCGACGTGTGGCAGTCGCTCGAAGGCGTGGCGCCGGGCACGACGTTCAGCCTCGGCTCGAGCTTCGACGGAGAGGGCACCGCGACCTACTGCGAGTGCAGCGCGTGCGGAACGCCCTGCCTCGTCCTTCGCGGCACGGTGACGATCGATCAGTTCTCCACCGAGCCCGGGACGTTCGCCGGGATCTCCTACGAGCTCTACGCAGGGGACGGCACCTCGTTCAGCGAGCACGGCGTCACGACCGAGACGTTCTGCCCGATCCTCGGGCTCTGCGGCTGAGACCTTCGCCGGCCCGGCGATCGGGCGCGAAGCTGGCCCTGACGAACGCCGCTCCGCGGGCCCTTGCCAGACCCGGGGCGCGGACCGCATACGAGGGCCACGCTCTCCCATGCGCCATCTCATTCGTCTCCTCGGCTTCGTGAAGCCGTACTGGCGCCTGGCCGCCCTCGCGCTGCTCATGCTCACGGCGATGGTCGTGATGGATCTCTCGATCCCGCGGCTCATCCAGCGCGTGATCGATCAGGGCATCGCGCGGGGCGATCGGCGCGTCGTGATCGAGACCGCCCTCGCGATGCTCGGCATCTCGGCGCTCAGCACCGTCGCGGCGATCGCGAACAACGTCTTCTCGGTACGAGTGGGCGAGGGCGTCGCGCGCGACCTCCGAGAGGCCCTGTTCTCGAAGATCCAGCGCTACTCGTTCGGCAACCTCGACAGGCAGAAGACGGGGCTCCTGCTCGTGCGGCTCACCAGCGACGTCAGCGCCGTGAAGCTCTTGACCCAGGTCTCGCTGCGGATCGGGACGCGCGCCCCGCTGCTGATGATCGGTAGCTTCGCCTGGATGGTCACCACCAGCGCCCGGCTCGCGCTGCTGATGCTCCCGCTCCTGATCGTCACCGCGCTGCTCATCGCGTTCTTCGTCACCCGGATGGAGCCTCGCTTTCGGCGCGTCCAGGCGGCGCTCGATGGGCTGAACGACGTGCTCCACGAGAACGTCGCGGGCGCGCGCCTCGTGAAGTCCCTCGTGCGCGCCGATCACGAGAGCGCTCGCTTCGAGGTCGCGAACGCGGAGATGACGGAGCGCTCGATCCGCGTGATGCAGCTCGTCTCGAGCATGACGCCAGCGCTGACGATGTGCATCAACGTCGGCGTGGTGGTCGTCATCTACGCAGGCGGCCTCCAGTCGATCGCGGGCGATCTCTCGGTCGGCGAGATCGTGGCCTTCACGAACTACCTCCTGACGACGATGACCCCGCTCGTCCTGATGACGATGCTCTCGAACATGTGGGCCGCGGGCGTCGCGTCGCTCGTTCGCATGGACGACATCCTCGACTCCGTGCCCGACGTGACCGACGCCGCGGACGCGATCCCCCTCCCCGCGTCGGCGCCCGCCGAGGTCCGCTTCGACGAGGTGACCTTCCGCTACGCGCGCGAAGGGACCGATGCCGTGCTCGACGGGATCACCTTCGAGGCGAAGCCTGGAAAGACCATCGCGATCCTCGGCTCGACCGGGTCGGGCAAGTCGACGCTGGTGAACCTGATCCCGCGCTTCTACGACGTGAGAGCGGGGCGCGTGAGCGCGTTCGGACACGACGTCCGCGCGGTGACTCAGCGCTCGCTCGTCGCGCGCGTCGGACTGGTCCCGCAGGAGTCGTTGCTGTTCTCCGGAACCATCGCGGACAACATTCGCTACGGCCGCCCCGACGCGACGCACGAGGACGTCGTTCGCGCCGCGCGCGCCGCCCAGGCCGAGGAGTTCATCACGAGGCTGCCGGACGGCTACGAGAGTCGCGTCGAGCAACGCGGCGCGAACTTCTCGGGCGGCCAGAAGCAGCGCATCGCCATCGCCCGCGCGCTCCTGACGAAGCCCGACATCCTCATCCTGGACGACAGCACGAGCGCGGTGGACGTCGAGACCGAGACGAAGATCCAGGCCGCGCTCGCGGTGGACGCGCCGGGGCGCACGACCTTCGTGGTCGCGCAGCGCGTGAGCACCGTGCTCGACGCCGACACCATCCTCGTCCTCGACGAGGGCCGTCTCGTCGCCGAGGGCACGCACGCGGAGCTCCTCTCGCGGTCCCCTGTCTATCGCGAGATCTACGACTCCCAGCTCGGCGCCCCAAGCCGGTGAGCGGCCCCACGCAGGGCGGCGCCGGCGCGAGCAGCGGAGGCGCCGGCGCGGGACCGAGCGCAGGGGGCGGCCTACGCGGCGGCATGCGGCCGGGCTTCGGGAGCATCGCCCGCGCGAAGAATCCACGCGGCACGCTCGCGCGTCTCGCGACGTACTTCGGGCAGCTCCGCTTGCGGCTCGTCGTCGTCGCCGCGCTCATCGTCGCCTACTCGCTCCTCGGCCTCGTCGGGCCCTATCTGATGGGCCGCGCGCTCGATCAGTTCATCGCCACGCGCGATGCCGCGGGGCTCGGCTGGATCGCGCTCCTGATGCTCGCCGCGTTCCTCGGCACGAACGCGTTCGATGCGTCGGCGGCCTGGCTGATGGCCGGCGTGTCGCAGCGCGCTCTGAAGAGCCTGCGGAGGGATCTCTTCGGTCACCTCCAGTCTCTGCCGATGGACTTCTTCGACCGTCATCCCGCCGGCGAGCTCATGAGCCGGCTGACGAACGACATCGACGCGATCAACCAGGCGGTCGCGCAGAACGTCACGTCGCTCCTTTCGAGCGTGCTCTCGATGGTCGGCATCCTGACCGCGATGTTCGTGCTCGATCACTGGCTCGCGCTGGCGTCGTTGCTCGTGGTGCCCATCATGTTCGGCTTCACGCGCTTCGTCGCTGTCTTCACGCGCAAGGGCTTCTCGCGGCTCCAGAAGGAGCTCGGCCAGCTGAACGCAGTGATGGAAGAGTCGATCGGAGGCCAGAAGCTCGTCACGGCGTTCCAGCGGAACGAGTCGGCTCTCGCCGCTTTCCGGGTCGAGAACGAGCGGGTCTATCAGGTCGGGGTCTACGCGAACACGTACGCGCTCCTGCTCATGCCTCTCACCACGGTGCTCGGGAACTTCTTCGTGATCGTGCTGGTCGGGCTCGGCGGGTGGCTCGCGCTCGAGGGCCTCGTCACCGTCGGGATCATCGCGACCTTCATCAACTATGGGCAGAACTTCGTGCAGCCGCTCCGGCAGATCTCGAGCCTCTACAACACGCTCCAAGCCGCGCTCGCAGGCGCCGAGCGCGTGTTCGAGATCCTCGACACCGAGAAAGAGCCCGACGACGCGCCGATCGCGCGCGCGCTCACCGCGGTCCGAGGCCACGTGCGCTTCGACCACGTTTCGTTCGCGTACCGGAAGGGTCGTCCCGTCCTCGACGACCTCTCGCTCGAAGCAGCGCCAGGGCAGACGATCGCGCTCGTCGGACCGACCGGCGCCGGCAAGACGACGATCATCAACCTCTTGACCCGCTTCTACGAGATCGACTCGGGCACGATCGAGATCGACGGTGTCGATCTCCGAGATCTGAAGAAGGACGACCTGCGGCACAAGCTCGGGCTCGTGCTCCAGGACACCTATCTGTTCGGCACGACCGTGATGGAGAACATCCGCTACGGACGGCTCGACGCGACCGACGAGGAGGTCCGCGGCGCGGCCCGTCTCGCCGACGCCGAGCACTTCATCCTCCAGCTGCCGAAGGGCTATCAGACCGTGCTCTCCGAGCGCGCCGGGAACCTCAGTCAGGGGCAGAGGCAGCTGCTCGCCATCGCGCGCACGCTGCTGGCGGACCCGTCGATCCTGATCCTCGACGAGGCCACGAGCAGCGTCGACACCCGCACCGAGCTCCGGATCCAGAGGTCCCTGCTCCGGCTGATGAAAGGCCGAACGAGCTTCGTGATCGCGCACCGTCTGAGCACGATCCGCGATGCCGATCAGGTCGTCGTCGTCGACGGTGGAAAGGTCGTGGAGACGGGTACACACGACGAGCTGATCGCGCGCCGCGGCGTCTATCACCGCCTCTACACGAGCCAGTTCAAGGGACACGCGATCTGAGAGGCTCGGCCGCTCCGGCGCGGGCGGCGACCACGAGCAGCAAGCCATGCAGCATGGCGACCGCGAAGAACGCCGACGCGAAGAGCTTGGCGGACTCCTCGAAGATGCTCGCCGAGAGCCCGGTGAGCTCGAGCGAGATGGCGTGCACCGAGTGTGGAAGCGAGTCCACGAGCGTGTGGATCACGTACGACGCGAACGCGATCGCGAGGAGCTCGGGGTGGAGCGGCAGGCGGAGCACGCGAGGCATGAAGTAGGCGAGCGCCCCCGCCGCGACGAGGCCGTACGCGATGACGATGACGTCGTTCCAGTTGCGGAAGACGTGCTGCGGCCGGCCGAAGACCGAAGAGCGAAGGAGCTCTCCCAGCCGCTCGTGGAACGAGAGCAGCTCGTCGGCCGCGAAGAAGAAGAAGCCGAGACAGGTGAGAAGCCACCACATCCGGAGGCCGTTGCCGCCTCGACCTTCCACGAGGAAGGCAGCGCCGGCGAACGCGCTCGCCATGGCGAGGAAGATGGAGGAGAGGGCGGTCACGAGGCCGTCCTCGTCACGGAACTGATACGCCAGATCGGTGCCGGGCGCGCTCGCGAGAGCGATCCCGAGCGCCACGAGGACACCGACCACGACAGGCAGGACGACCCGACCCAGCGCGGGCGCGGGCACGCTCTTGCGGCGCTCCAGTGACTCGCGGACGGTCGTCGCGTACGTCGCGAAGCGGCTCACGGCAGGAGGGGGACGACGTCGGACGCGGTGAGCGGTCCGTCGTTCGAGGTCGACCAGGTGCAGCTCACGGTGGCCGTGACGGGCACGGCCGAGCGCACGCCGACCGAGTACATGCCGCCGCCGGCATCGGTCACGGCCGTCAACGTCGGCGTCGGAAGGTCGGCGCAATGAGCGACGAAGTTGTCGACCCAGGTCCGCTCCCCGGGGTTGTCCGCGCTCATCCTGAAGCGGAGCACCACGGACGCCGCACCCACCGCGGCGGGGAATGCATCCGTGATCCGGCGGATGCCGAGCCACGGCAAGAGCGCGTTGTTCACGTTCCAGACGCCGTTGTTGAAGTCGACGAGCTCGACGAGCGAGAACGCGCCGCCTCCGATGGAGACCTCCATCCGGAGATCATCGTTGCTGTCGAGCGCTCCCGCGCCGGGCGCGTACCCGATGTCGAAGTCGACATCGAGCACGTCGCACGCCGTCGCGTCGATCGCCCCGCGCGTGGCCGTGTAGGTCTCCTGCTCGGCGAAGAGCGCGCTCGAGCCGCCGTTCGCGCCGACGTAGGGCGGACTGCCGCCGGCGAAGGTCCAGCCCACAGGCGTGCCGAAGTCGTCCGGGCCGCCGTTCGCCGGCACCGTGAACGCGGCGCCGATCCCACTGATGGCCACGTCGTCCACCCAGACCGCGGGCATGTTCGAGTCCATCCGAAGCCGCCAGCGGGCGCTCGTCGCACCGCCGGGCACCGAGACGCACACGTTGCGGTTGAACGCGTAGGTCTGCGTGCCGACCTCCCACGTGTTGAAGTCGAGGTCGAAGACGGTGGCGAACGCGCCGGCGTCGAACGACACGTCCCAGCGGATGCGCTCGCCCCCGTTCGCGTTCGCCTGCGCGACGCGGAAGTCGACGCACGTCGTCGCGAGGCCGGCGACCCGGACGGAGACGTCCGCCTGCCAGTTCGCGGTCGCCACCGCCGCTTCGCTGGCCAGCGTGGAGTCGGTCCGCGGCGTGCCGGCCGTGGTCATCCACGCTGCATCGAGCCCGCCAGCGAAGTCGTCGGCGAAGAGCTGGACGGGAGCCGGCGTCGCCGTGCAGACGATGTTGGCCGCCTCCCCCGGAACGCCCGTCGCGCCTGCTGCGAGGCGCACCATGCACGCGCTCGAAGCGCCAGCCGTGCCCATCGCGGGGCAAGCCACGGAGAGCGTCGTCGGCGCCGCGCCGCAGCCGCTCGCGGCGGTCGCGTAGGCGACCGGGTTGCAGATCTGCGCGGCGCCGCACGCGGCCTCGCTTCGCGCCGCGGTACATGCGCCGCCCGCCTCCATGCATCCGTCGAGCGTGCAGGAGAACCCGTCGTCGCAGGGCGCGCCGCTCGACGTGCACACGTTCGCGACCTCGTCGCAGGTCTCGGCGCCGTTGCAGAAGAGGCCGTCCATGCAGACGCGCGCGGCGCCTCCGCAAGCGCCGGAGGCGCACACGTCGCCCGTCGTGCAGAAGAGGCCGTCGTCGCAGGACGAGCCATCGGCGACGGGGACAGCCACGCAGGCGTCGGCGCCTTCGTCACAAGCGCCGGTGTTGCACGCGCGAGTCATCGAAGAGCAGTCGCGCGCGGCACCGCCGCAGGAGCCCGCGGTGCACGTGTCGGTAGCCGTACAGAACAGACCGTCGTCGCACGAGGTGCCGTCCGGCCGCGGCGTCGTCCCGCAGATGCCGGTCGCGAGGGTGCACGTGCCGCGCACGCAGGAGCCGTCGAGCGGGGCGCAGTCGCCGTCGAGGGTGCAGCCGATCGGACCGGTGTCGGTGCCGCCGTCCACGGGACCGGAGTCGATCATGCCGACGTCGAACATGCCCACGTCCGGGATGCCCGCGTCGCCCGCGTCGCCTGCATCGCTCGAGTCGCCGCCATCGCCTGGCGTTGCTCCGTCGAGCCCGGGGAGCACGCCCGTGAACGGCACGAGCTCCGCGGGCGCGATCTCCACCGGGCGACATCCGCTCTCCGCGCACGTCATGTCGGCGCCGCACGTGACGCCCTCGCAGCCCGCGAGCAGGTCGAGCCTGAGCACGAGCGTTCGTCCCGTCACGAAGCTGAACCGAGCGGTGCGCTCGAGGCGCACGCGGGCCGCGGTGAGCCCTCGAACGTGAACCGTGAACGGGCCGAGCGGGCCCGTCTCCCAGACCAGCCCGAGCGTTCGCGGAAGCTCGGGCTGCGCAGCACCGAGGTGTGCGACGGAGCGCTGCGTCGCGGTGCCGTCGGGCCCGACCACGTCGATGGAGATCTCGTCGAGGCCCGTCGGACCGCGAAGGTTCGTGTCCGTGACGACGATCACCTCGGTGCCGGCGCTGGCGCACCCCGCGAGGAGACATCCGACCATCAGAAAGACGCGCCCCGGCGAAGTACTCACCATCACACCACGATACATGCTGCGCCCGCAGCGCGGCGAGTCAGAAGCCGGGATCGCTGACGATCGGCGGCCGAGATGCGGGCGCCGTCCCGGTCGGCGCGGGCGCCGGGTGCGCAGCGCGCGGCGGGTGCGCAGCGCGCGGCGGGTGCGCAGCGCGCGGCGGGTGCGCAGGTCGACGACGACGACGGCGGGCGCGTCCACGACGCGGCGCGGGCGGCTCCGCGGGCTCGACCGCTTCCACCGCTTCCACGGCTTCGACCTCTTCGACGGCTTCGGCCGCTTCGACGGCTTCGACGGC
>JBBSAT010000291.1:0-10169 GCA_038252025.1 Polyangiales bacterium
CGTGAGCCTCGACATCTACTCGACGGTCGAGGCCGACGCGGACACTCGCTACACGCTGCACTGGGGAGGTCACGTGGAGGAGCCGCTCCGCTCGGTGTTCATCGGCCTCGCGGCCTCGCGCGATCTCGCGGACGACAACGCGGTGTTCACGACGTCGTTCGACCTCATCGCCGACTTCCTCGATCCGGTGCAGTTCACGGGCTACGACCCTGGCCTCGTCGAGCGGCTCACCGGCACCATCAACACGTCGCTCTCTCAGCTCCTCTCGCCGACCACGATGGTGAGCATCAGCTATGGGCTGACGGCGCAGCTCGGAACGCTGATGACGACCTGGAACTCGGTCCCGGTGGAGAACGGCGACCGGACGGGAGACCTCTTCCCAGCCACGCGCGTTCGTCATGCGGTGTCTGGACGGCTCTCGCAGGCGATCCCCGACTCGCGAACGTTCTTCGCCGTGCAGTATCGGTTCTACGTCGACGACTTCGGCGTGCTCGGCCACACGCCCGAGGCCTGGGTCACGCAGTACCTGGGCGAAGAGGTCTCGCTGCGGCTCAGCTACCGCTTCCACACGCAGACCGCGCCGCGCTTCTGGTCGTCTCTCTTGCCGCAGACGTTCGACTTCAATCAGCCGCACACGGCCGACTCGGACCTCGAAGCCCTCGACGCGCACGAGGTCGGCCTCACGGCGCGCTGGTACTACGACCCGGGCGGCGCGCGCACGGCGAGCTCGAGCTACCTCGAGGCGAGCTACTACCACTACGAGCGGACCAACGGCCTCTTCATCAACCTGGCATCGCTCGGCTGGGGGCTGTCGCTCTAGCGCTCTTCGCCCTCTTCCTCGATCGCCACGGTCGTCCGCAGCCCGTCCCTCTCGATCGCGATCACGGTGACCGCCAGCGTCTGCGCCCTGCGCACCATCGTCCCGCGTCCGACCTCGACGTCCCCGAGGCCCGGCGAGCGCAGCGAGCTCAGCACGGCCACCGGCAGCGCGGCGCCGCGCGGAAACGCCAGCGGCACGTGCGCCCCCCGCTGGATCCACGCCCCGACCACGCCGGGCTCGTGCCGCACCGGGGTGAACGCCGTCTCCTCCAGCGCGTCGCGGTTGGCCCACGCAGCCTCCGCGCTCGCCACGCGGTGCGCCCAGCGATCGAAGCGGCTCACCACCTCCTCGTGCGGCGCCGTCAGGGCGGCCCGATCGGCGAGCGCGCGAGCGTCTTCTCCGTCTCCGCACGCAGAGAGACCGGCGAGCAGCAGAACGACTGCTATGCTCCGCGCGGCGAACGTGGCCCTGATCGAGTTCCGCAACGTGAAGAAGGCCTTCGGCCCGAAGGTGGTGTACGAGGATCTCAACCTCGACGTCCATCGCGGCGAGTCGCTGACCATCATCGGCGGCTCGGGCATGGGCAAGAGCGTGATGCTCAAGCTCCTCATCGGCCTCCTGCGCGTCGACGGCGGGACCATCGTGTTCGACGGCGCGAACGTCGAGTCCACGCCCGAGCGCGAGTACGCCGCCGTGCGTCGGCGCATCGGGATGCTCTTCCAGGGCGCCGCGCTCTTCGACTCGCTCTCGGTGCGCGACAACGTCGCCTACGGCATCCGCGAGCACTACCGCCTCCCCGACCACGAGGTCTACGCCAAGGTCGACAAGGCGCTCGACGACGTCGGCCTCCCGCAGGTCGCTCGGCTCTTCCCGTCGGATCTCTCGGGTGGCATGCGCAAGCGCGTCGGCCTCGCGCGTGCCATCGCGCTCCAGCCGGAGGTGCTGCTCTACGACGAGCCGACGACCGGCCTCGACCCCGTCAGCACCGAGAAGATCAACAACCTCATCCTCGAGACGAAGCGCATCTACAACGTCACGTCGATCGTGGTCACTCACGACATGGCGAGCGCCATGATCGTCAGCGATCGCATCGCGATGGTGCACAAGGGCTTCATCATCTTCAGCGGCACGCCCGCCGAGATCCGCAACGCGGCCGACCCGCGTGTCCGCGACTTCATCGAGGGCAACGCACCGACCGACGACGACGTGGCCACCCTGCTTCGCTACGGCGGCTGAGCGGGATCTCGGGCCCCGCTACTCTTCGAGGCTCGAGCCCGGCTCGGCGCGCGTGTCGGGCTCGCGCGCCTCGTCCTCGCGGATCGAGTAGCGCACCAGCGCGCGCAGGATGTCGTTCCGCTCCACGTTCCCGACGATCCGGCGAACGTCCTCGTAGATCGACGGATCCATCAGCAGGCCGCCGAGCGTGCCTCGGCCCGCGCGGATCTCGGCGGTGATGGCCGCGAGGTCGGCGCTCATGTTCGTCAGGTTCGTGATCAGATCGCCGGCCGAGTCCCCGTAGAGGAGCTCGTGCGCGTTCCCGTCGCCGGTGCGCACGTCCCGGATGATCGTCGCCGCTTCGCCGGCGGTGTCGGCGAGGTTCGTGATGAGGCGTGTCGCTTCGTGCCCGTAGACGATCTCGTGAGCGCTGCCGTCGCCGTTCTGGATCTCGGCGGTGATGCCGTGGATGCTCCGGGTCGTCGCGGCGAGCTCGCGAGTGGCGACCTGAACGGACCCGAGCGTCTCCTCGATCCGATCGGCCATCTCCGGGTCGCTCAGCAGCCGATGGACCGTCCCGTCGTCCTCCCGGACCATGCGCGTGATCTCGGTGATGTTCGCCGCGATGGAGCGGAGATCGTTCCAGAACTGCTCGTTCGCGAGCGTCTCGGTGAAGAGGCGGACGTTCTCGATCGCGGGAGCGGCGCTCTCCATCGCGGCGCCGGCCGAGGCGAAGAGGCCGCCGGCGGTGCCCGTGTGGATCTCCGACCCGGGCTCCAGCCGATCGCCCTCCCCCGGGGAGACGTCGACGAGCTTGTCGCCGAGGAGGCCCTTGGAGCCGATGGTCGCGATGCTGGTCGCGGTGACGAGGTGCGACTCGCTCTCGCGGATGCGCAGGATGACCTCGCACCGTCCGTCGGCCTGGAAGCGCACGTCGTCCACGGTGCCCACGTCGATGCCCGCCATCCGCACCGGCGAGCCGGGCCGGAGGCCGTCGACGTTCTCGAAGATCGCGCGGTAGTTCACCCGGGAGGCGAACATCGAGCTTCGGCTCCCGATCGCGAAGACCACGAGCGAGCCGACGACGAGGGCGAGCGAGACGAAGATGCCGACACGGAACTCGGTGGAGCGGCCCTTCACACGGCGGGTTGTACGGCGCCCGCCGTCGGTGGTCCAGACCCGGGAGGTGCCGGCTCGCCACGAGGCGTTTCGGTGCCGTCGCTCGCAGGGTCTTGGCGAAGACCCCTCTTGGTGGGTAGCCTGTCCCCCGTGACCAAGCTTCTTCCCGGTCGTTCGCTCGTCCTCCTCACCTTCGTCGCCTTCGGCTTCGCCAGCTGCCTGACGGGCTGCGAGCTGTTCGTGCACTTCGATCGGACGCTGATCAGCGCCGATGCGGGGACGGACGCGCTCGCGATGGACGCATCGGGCGACGGCGGCGTCGACGGCGGCCGAGACGTCGGCACGCTCGACGACACGGGGATCGACGCGGGTGACGTCGACGCGTTCGTGGGCGACGACGCGGACATCGACGCAGCGGTCGAGGACACGGGGATCGATGCGTTCGTGCCCGAGGACGCCTTCGTCCCGATCGACGTGGGCACCGACGTGGGCATCGATGCGTTCGTGCCAATCGACGTGGGCACCGACGCGTTCGTCGACCCGTGCACCAACGGCACCCAGGACGGCACGGAGACCGACATCGACTGCGGCGGGACCTGCGCGACGAACTGCGCGAACGGCGACATGTGCCTCGTCGGAGGCGACTGCGTGAGCGCCTTCTGCAACGCGTCGATGGTCTGCGCCGCGAGCACCTGCACCGACCTCATGCGCGGCCCAGGGGAGACCGACATCGACTGCGGCGGCAGCGTCTGCCCGAGCTGCGCCGACGGGCTCATGTGCCTCATCAACGCCGACTGCATGGCGCCGAGCGTCTGCACCCTCTCGGTCTGCGGTCCCTGAGCCTCGTTCTGCGGCCGTAGGCGGGACGAGAGAGAGACGGCGCGGGCGGCCGACACCGAGCCGCCCGCGGCAGTCGTGCCTTCAGGCGCTCGCGCGGGGACGCGTGCTGGCGCGGCCGCTTCTCGTCGGCGAGAACGCCTCCTCGATGAGCTGGGCCTGTTCGATCTCGTGGGCGCCGAGCGACCCCGTCGCCGGGCTCGCGCTCTCGACGCGTGAGACGGAGCGAAGCGGAAACCGCCCCTCGAGGAGGGCCGGAAGGCGCGCGTTGATGAAGTACCACGCGCCGCTGTTCCACGGCTCTTCCTGCGTCCAGACGACGTCGGTCCCGTCGGCGTAGGCCGAGAACACATCGCGGATCTCGTCGGCCCGAAGCGGGTAGAGCTGCTCGAAGCGGACGATCGCCACGTCGTCGCGGCCCTCGTCCTTCCGCTTCTTCGCGAGCTCGTGATAGAGCTTTCCCGAGCAGCAGATGACGCGCTTGGCCTTCTTCCCCGTGACCTCGCGGTCGGGGATGATGCGCTGGAAGCTCCCCGTCGCGAGCTCCTCGATCGTGCACGCCGCGAGGTCGCTGCGGAACAGGCTCTTCGGGCTCATCACGATGAGCGGCTTGCGAAGCGGGCGCAGGACCTGGCGACGGAGCGCATGGAAGATCTGCGCGCTCGTCGTGAGGTTGACGACCTGGATGTTGTCCTCGGCGGCGAGCCCGAGGAAGCGCTCGAGCCTGGCGCTGGAGTGCTCGGGACCGCCGCCTTCGAAGCCGTGCGGCAAGAGCATCACGAGCCCGCTGAGGCGGTGCCACTTGTCCTCGGACGAGACGACGAACTGGTCGATGATGACCTGCGCACCGTTGGCGAAGTCGCCGAACTGCGCCTCCCAGATGACGATCCCTTCGGGGCAGTCGAGCGAGTAGCCCCACTCGAACCCGAGGACGCCCTGCTCGCTCAGCGCCGAGTCGTAGAGCTCGAACGCGGCCTGCGGCCGATCGAGCGCGTCGCCCACGTGACGCAGCGGGACGTACTTCCGGCCGGTGCCCACCTCGTGAACGACCGCGTGGCGATGGCCGAACGTGCCGCGCTGCGAGTCCTGTCCGCTGAAGCGCACGGGGTGCCCCTCCACGAGCAAGCTCGCGTACGCGAGGTTCTCGGCGATGCCCCAGCGCATCGTCTTGCCGTCGGCCGCGGCGCGATACTCGTCCGCGCGAACCTGCAGCTGGCGCATGGGCTCGAAGCCCTCCGGAAGCGTGCCGAGCGAGCGCGCCAGGCGCTTGAGGGTCTCGACGTCGACGCCCGTCGACACCTCCGGCACCTCGACGTCGAGGCCGCCCTTGAAGCCGGTCCAGATTCCCTTGCCCGCGCTGACGTCGAAGCGACGCTTCGTCGCGCGCACCTCGTCGAGGGCGTCCTGGAGGCGCTTCTTGCGATCGGCGAGCAGCGTCTCGACCTCCTGCTCGGTCACGCGCGCCGCGCTCGTCAGCTCGTCCGCGTAGATCTTCCGCGGCGACGCCTTCGCGTCGATCCGCGCGTACATCTCCGGCTGTGTCATGTACGGATTGTCGGCCTCGTTGTGCCCGTACTTCCGGTAGCAGTAGAGGTCGATGCAGACGTCTTTCGCGTACTTCTGCCGGTACTCGGCGGCGATGCGCCCCACGTGCGCGACCGCCTGCGCGTCGTCTCCGTTCACGTGAAAGACGGGGCAGCGCAGCATGCGGATGAGGTCGGTGCAGTAGCGCGTGGACCGCGCGTCCTCGACCGGCGTCGTGTAGCCTAGCTGGTTGTTGATGACGACGTGGATCGTCCCGCCCGTCGTGTAGCCCTTGAGGTAGGCGAGGTTGATCGTCTCGGCGACGACGCCCTGGCCGATGAAGGCGGCATCGCCGTGGAGGAGGAGCGGGAGCACGCGCTTGCGCTCCGTGTCGCCGCGCCGATCCTGCTTCGCCCGGACGCGCCCCTCGACGACCGGGTTCACGAACTCGAGGTGGCTCGGGTTGAACGAGAGCGTGAGGTGGACTTTCTTCCCGTCGAAGCTCCGGTCGGTCGAGTACCCGAGGTGGTACTTCACGTCGCCGCGGCCCTTCATGCGCTCCGGGTCGAGATCCTCGAACACCGCGAACAGATCCTGCGCAGGCAGCTCCATCACGTTGACGAGCACGTTGAGGCGCCCGCGGTGGGCCATGCCGATGACGACCTCTTCGACGCCGAGCCCCGCCGCCGTCTCGATGGCGACGTCGCAGAGCGGCACAGTGGCGTCACCGCCCTCGAGGCTGAAGCGCTTCTTCCCCTTGTAGGCGCTGTGGATGAAGGTCTCCCAGACCTCCGCCTCGGTGAGCTTGCCGAGGATGGCGAGCTGCGCCTCGCGCGTGAACGCAGGGCGGTTGCGGCTCGACTCCATCCGCGTCTGGAGCCAGTCGCGCTCCATCGGATCTTCGATCTGCGTGACCTCGACGCCGATCGACCGGCAGTAGGTCTCGGACAGCCGCGCGATGATCTCCTTGAGGGGGAGCTGCTGCGCCATCGCGTTGAAGACGGTGTCGGGATCGACCTCGGAGAGCCCGAACGCGTCGGGCGAGATGTCGAACGGCGGCTTCGGGAGCATCCCGAGCGGATCGAGATCCGCAAAGAGGTGGCCGCGAACGCGGTACGCGTTGACCATCGCCGACACGCGCGCCTGGAGCTCGGTCGCCGTGCGCGTCTCGGGGCCAGGCGCGAACGAGCGGCGGTCTCCGCCCGGCGTCATCCCGGCGGACGAAGGAAGCGCCGGCGCTGCGAGGCCGCTCACCGTGACCAAGCCGTTGCTGGTGATGACTCCAGGCGACGTGAGCCGTCCCGGGGAGGTCACGCTACCGGCGCTGGAGTGGCGAGGCGGGACAGGGTCCTCGTCGAGCGAGTCGAAATAACGCTGCCAGGGCTCGGAGACGGCGGAGGGGTTCTCCCGGTATCTGAGGTAGAGCTCCTCGACGAGCCCTTGATTGACGCCGAAATCCTGAGTCATCGTCTGACTTTGCTCCGCGAAACTTCCGCCACTCGAAGGTGGCCGGATGGTACCGCGAGGTTTTTCCACGGGCCACCGGCTTTGTGTCGCGCCCGCTTGCATTTCGCGGGCCGAACCCCGCTAGATCACGCCCCGTGAGCGACACCGACCTCGGCTCCTTCGTGCTCGTCGTGAACCCGCGCGCTGGCGCCGGGCGAGCCGAAGCTCGTCTGCCAGCGCTCGAGCGAGCGCTCCGCGCGAGACAGCTCGACTACGCGGTGGCTCGCACGAGCGCGTCGGGCGATGCGACCCGGCTGGTTCGCGAGGCGCTCGCCTCCGGCGCGCGCGGGATCGCGGTCGTCGGCGGCGACGGCACGCTCAACGAGGCCGTGAACGGCTTCTTCGAGCCGGACGGCACCGCGATCCCGACCGATGCGTGGCTCGGTCCGCTCTCGTGCGGCACGGGCGGCGACTTCCGGAAGACGCTGGCGGCCGCCAACGCCGGAACGAGCGACGCCGCGATGGAGGCCCTGGTCGATCGCCTCGTCCAGAGCCGGACGCGAGCGATCGACACCGGCTGGCTCACCTTCGTCGCCGACGACGGACGCCCCGCCGCGCGCGGCTTCCTCAACATCGCCAGCTTCGGCATGGGGGGACTCGTCGACCGGCTCGTCAACAGCACACCGAAGTGGATGGGCGGCACCTCGGCGTTCCTCGTCGGCAGCCTCCGCGCGCTGCGCACGTACCGAAACCAGCGCGTGCGCATCGCGGTCGACGACCAGGCGATGCGTGAGACCGAGATCATGAACGTCGCGGTCGCGAACGGTCGCTTCTTCGGCGGTGGGATGCAGATCGCGCCGCGCGCCGAGCTCGACGACGGCTTCTTCGACGTGGTCGGGCTGGAGAAGCTCTCGAGCTCCGACTCGCTGCGCCTCACGCCGCACATCTACGCGGGAACGCACCTCGGGCGGCGCGGCGTGACGTACACGCGCGGACGGGTCGTGGTGGCCGAGCCCGTGAGCGCGCGAGACCACGTGCTCCTCGACGTCGACGGAGAGGCGCCCGGGAGGCTGCCCGCGCGCTTCGAGATCCGCCCCGGCGCGGTGAAGCTTCGCGGGTGACCTCGAGGGCGCCGCTCGCACGGGCGCTGGCGATCGGCGCCGCGGCCGGCCTCTGCATCGGACTCGGAGGTGCGCCGACCGAGCTCTATGGGCTCGCGTGGATCGGCCCGGTGCTCTTGCTCGTCGGGCTCGAGACCGGCGCGCGCGCGATCATCCCGGTGCGCCACGCGATCGCGATGGGGCTCGCCTGCGGCTTCGCGGCGAACGCCTGGACGATGCGCTGGGCCGTCGAGCTCTTCGAGCGCTTCGCGATGATGCACGGCTCGCTCGCGCTCCTCGTGGCCACCCTGCTCTTCCTCGGGCAGGCGGTTCCGTTCGTGATCGCGTGCGGGCTCGCGGCGGGCGTCGCGCGGCTCGGCGTGAGGGCGTGGGTCGCGCTGCCGCTCGCGATGGTCGTGGGGATGAGCGGGACGCCGATGATCTTTCCCTGGCGGCTCGGCACGTCGCAGGTCGGCTGGACCTGGTTCGTGCAGTGCGCGGATCTGGGAGGGCCGCCGCTGCTCGACCTCGCGATGGCGCTCGGGGCGTGCGCAGGGCTCGAGGCGCTCCGACGGCGCGATCCTCGCGCGCTGCTCGTGATGCTCCTCGCCGTCGGACTGCCGCTCGCGTACGGAGCGGTGCGCTTGCCCGAGGTCCGCGCGATGCGGGCGGCGGCTCCTTTGCTGCGCGTCGGGCTCGTGCAGCCCGGGCTCACGATCGAGGACCGACGCGACACGACGCACTACCTCGAGCAGCACCAGGCGATGGTCCACGCGACGCGCGAGCTCGAGGATCTCGGGGTCGATCTGGTCGTCTGGCCCGAAGGCGCGTACGGCTTCGGCTGGCCGCGGGCGCGCCTCACGGATCCGCCCGAGCCGAACGCCGAGGGGCTCTGTCGCGACGGAGTCCACGGTCCTCTGCTCTTCGGCGCGATCACGGCGACGTGGACCGATCACTGGAACAGCGTGCTCTCGATGGATCACGCCACCATCACGGGCGTCGCCGACAAGGTGCACCTGATGGCGTTCGGCGAGTACGTGCCGCTCTACGACTATCTGCCCTTCCTCGATCGCTACGTGGGCCGAGGTCTGACGCCCGGCGCGATCGAATCGAGCGTGCTCGACGTCGCGGGCACGCGCGTCGGCGTGCTCAACTGCTACGAGGATCTGCTCGCCGACCATGCGCGCGAGGTCGGCCTTCGCGGCCCGGCGTTCCTGTCGAACCACACGAACGATGCGTGGTTCGGCGACACGGAGGCGCCGGGGCTCCATCGCTTCCTCTCGACGTTGCGAACGGTGGAGACGCGGCGTGATCTGGTGCGCGCCGTCGGGACAGGGCCCAGCGGGCTGACGCTCGCGACGGGAGAGCGCGACGAGGGAACGCCGATCTTCTGCGCGGCGAGCCGGATCGTGGAGGTGCGGCTGCTCTCGGGCACGACGTGGTGGGTGCGGCTCGGCGACGTGATCACGCTGCCGTCGATGGCGGTGCTCCTCGCGCTCGGGTGGGCCGCGCGACGACGAGCGCGGTGACGAGCGCGACGAGGAGCGCGGTGACGAAGACGCTGCCGAGGTGTTAGCGTCACGTTCGCGTGGCGACCGAGACCAGCCCGGCGGGAACCCTGCGACGGAACTTCTGGCTCCGTGTGGCGACGCTCGGCGTCATCGCGCTGGTCGCGCTCGGCAACGCGTTCGAGTGGGTCGATCCCGACCTCTGGATTCCGTTCGTCTGCATCATCGCGGTGATGGGCCTCGGGACGCGCGGCGGGGTCCTCGACACGCTCGCCTTCGTGCTCGTCGAGCTCTGCGTGGTGCTCGTGCTGGGCGTCGCAACGTTCTCGGGCTCGCGAGACTTCGTGTGGGCCGCTTCGGTCGCGATCAGCGTGCTCGCCGTCGGCAAGATCGCGCTCCTCCAGCTCACGCCGAGCAACAGTCAGCCTCCGACGCCGCCGGCGGGACGCGAGGCCGAGCAGCGGAAGACCGAGGCGAAGGCGGGGGCGAAGAGCACGGACGCTCCGGCGCAGACCGGTCCGTCGTCGACTGCGCCGTGAAAGGGGAGAGAGAGCGGGGGGAGAGGGGGGAGAAGAGGAGAGAGGGCAAGGGCAAGGGCAA
>JBBSAT010000292.1:0-10143 GCA_038252025.1 Polyangiales bacterium
GAGGTCTCGAGCCCATCGCCCTCATACGACCGGCAACTGGGGACGTAGTCGGCAGCACACGCCACGGCGTCCGGGCGCGGGCCGAGGTCTCCGCACCCGCAGTCCCAGGGCGAGGTGCAGCTGGCGTGGAGGCGTGCGTCGCAGATCACGTCGAGCAGCGCGCGAACGATCGGCGCCGGGTCCATCGCGGCGTCGTTCGGGGCGTCGTCGACCACAGCGTCACCTCCCGCGTCGACACCGGACTCGGGCTCGACGAGCGCGTCGGCGCCCGCATCGCTCGCGGCATCCGGAAGCGGAATGGGATCGCCGTGCCGGCTGGTGCACGCCGCCGAGAAGAAGACGAGGAGGACGAGAGAGCGCGCGGCGAACGACTGCACGGGACGAGGATGCCACGACCTGCGTCGTGATAGGCTCCCGCGCGCCATGGCCGAGTACGCGAGCGAGCGGGAGCGCGTGATCAAAGCGCCTCGATCGCTCGTGTGGGCGGTGGTGTCGGACACGAACCGCTGGGATCGCGCAGCGGGCCTCGCGCCGGCCAAGTACGAGTGGGTCGTCGAGGACGGCAAGCGCTTGAGGCTCGCGAAGGCGCGCGAGCTCGGCATTCCGCTCGAGTGGGTCGAGCCTCCCTACCAGTGGGTCGAAGGCACGTTGGTCGAGGGCGAGCGTCGCTTCCTGAAGGGACCGCTCTCGGCGGGGCGCTTCCGGGTGACCCTCGCCGACGTGGAGGTCGACGGTCAGCCAGCGACGAAGGTCAGCTGCCGCGCCGCAGTCGACTCGGGCTGGGCCGTCGGGATGCTCCAGAAGGTGAAGTTCGCGAGCGCGCTCGCGCGCTACCTCGACGGGATCGCGGAGGTGCTCGAGGGGCAGGCCATGGGAGACGGCTCGATCCTCGAAGAGCCCGCCGTCATCCAGGCACGGCGCCTCCTCGCCGTGGGCTACCACGAAGCCACGTCCGGGCCGCGCACGCCGGTCGACCAGGACCAGCTCGACGCGCGCGGCAAGCGCTTGGCGGCGCAGCCCGTACGCGCGGATCTCGCGCAGCGGCTCATCGCACATCTGCGTGATCGCCCCGACGAGGACGTCGCGCAGATCAGGCCCTTCGAGCTCGCGCGCGTGTGGAACGAGGATCGTCGCGAGGTCCTGCGCGCGTTCCTCTACGCGTGCGAGGCCGGGCTCGTCGATCTCTCCTGGCAGATCAACTGTCCCGTCTGCCGCGTCGGCGCGCGCGTGACCGAGTCGCTGTCGGAGCTCGAAGGAACGTCGCACTGCGGGGCGTGCGAGATCGACTACGACCTCGACTTCGCCCAGCACGTCGAAGCCGTCTTTCCCTGCAACGAGGCCGTGAGGCGCGTCATCCCCGCGCTCTATTGCGCGTCGAGCCCTGCGTTCCTCCCGCACGTGTTCGCGCAGCTCCGGACCGCGCCGGGAGCTGCCCAGACGCGCGCGATGGACATCCCGTCGGGCGGCATCCACCTGCGCACGCTCTGGACGAAGAAGAAGATCGACCTGAGCCTCGAGCACCGTCCGGCAAAGCTGGAGGTCGTGATCGGCGACGCTGGGCTCGAGGTCACACCGACCGGCCGAGCCGACGGCAAGCCCACCGAGGTCGTGGTGACGAACGAGACGGCCCAGGAGGCTGCGCTGCTCTTCGAGCGGAGCAGCTGGTCCGCCGACACGGTGCTCGGCACCGTCATCGCCTCGATGCCCGAGTTCGCGAATCTCTTCGCCACCGAGGCTCCCGCCGCCGGCGTCGAGCTCAAGGTCGGCCACGTGGCGCTGCTCTTCAGCGACCTCACGGGCTCGACGGCGCTCTACGAGAAGGTGGGAGACGCGCGCGCCTTCGCGATCGTGGAGGACCACTTCCGGATCTGCGAGAGCGAGATCGCGAAGAACGGCGGCGCGATCGTGAAGACGATGGGCGACGCGGTGATGGCGAGCTTCCCGTCCCTGCCCGAAGCGACCCGCGCCGCCCTCGGGATGATCCGCGCGCACGACGCGAAGTATCGGCCGATGAAGCTCGGCGTGAAGATCGGCGTTCACGCGGGCCCGTGCTTGATGGTCCGCGCGAACGACCGGCTCGACTACTTCGGGACCACGGTGAACATCAGCGCTCGCCTTCAGGCGCAGGCCGCCGCGAGCGAGGTGGTGCTCACGGAAGCGAACGCCCGAACCGCGATGATGGCCGCCGTGATCGAGGGCCTGAGCGAGCGCCCGTTCGACGCGCTGCTCAAGGGCATCCGCGAAGAACAGCGCCTGGTCGGGATCGACGCGAGCCGCCCCGAAGACGACCCTGCCTAAGGGGCTGCGGGGCTCTCGATCGGCTCGCTGCGCCGTGCGCTTCCGTCCGCACTCGAAGCGAGCGCGCGCGGCTACGCGAACTCCTCCGGAGGCTAGCTAGCTGCGCTCTGCTCTCGACCGAGGGCGCGATCGACGATCGGCTTCAGCTCGCCCGACGTGAACATGTCGCGGACGATGTCGCAGCCGCCGACGAAGCGGCCCTCGACGTAGAGCTGCGGGAACGTCGGCCAGTTCGAGTACTCCTTCATCCCCTGCCGCGCTTCGGCGTCCGAGAGGATGTTCACCGTCGTGAAGTCGGCATCGAGGCGCTTGAGCACCTCGCAGACGGTCGCTGAGAACCCGCACTGAGGGAACGACTTCGTGCCCTTCATGAAGAGAACGATCTTGTGGCCGTCCACGATGGCCTGCATCCGCTGCTTCAACTGCTCGTCCATGTCCGTCTCCGTCCTCGGTCGGGTCAGCCCGCCTTCATCTGTTCATCGTGCCAGCGCTCGGGGGTGAACGTCCTCAGCGCGAGCGCGTGCACCGGCCCCGCCATGAGCTCGCCCAGCGCGCGATAGACCGCCTGGTGCTGCTCGATCCGGCTCATCGGCCCGAAGGCCGGGCTCACGACGACGGCCTGGAAGTGATCCTTGGTGCCCGTCAGATCCTCGATGCTCACGTGCGTGACACCAGGAATGGATGCGCGGATCAGCTCCGCCAGCTTCTCGGGCTCGACCATCTCTACCGTCTCCGTCGCTCGGACCAGCGGTTGAAATGAGGCCCAGCCGGCTCCGTGTCAACGCCCGGTCACCGGCAGAATCGCCCCCATGCCTCGGGGATCGGCCCGCCGAGCATCCGCTCGGCGCCTCCGCGGTCGAGCACGACGAAGCGAAACGTTCCCGTCATCGCGTCCTGCCCCTCCTGCGACAGGCGCACCCCCACGTCGATGATGCGACTTGCGTCCTTCACGAGGACGCTGCGCCCCTCGACCGGAACGCCGATCTTGATCGGGCGGTGCAGCCTCGCGTCGAAGCTGGCCGTGAACCCGAACTTGCGGGCGAGCCCGATCACCGCCCACGCAGCGACCTCGTCCGCCAGCGTCGACACGAGCCCGCCGTGCATGATCCCCGGGGGCCCTTGGTAGCGATCCCCCGGCGTGAAGCGCGTCACGATCTCGTCGCCTTCGCGCGTGAACGTGAGCCGAAACCCGAACGGATGATCGGGGCTACAGCCGAAGCAGGGCTGCCCCGCGCCGAAGAGGTGGCCGTCGAGCGGGGCGAGGATCTCGGGCGCGGTCATCGGACGAGCCAGGCCTTATGCCAGGCTCTGGACGATGCGCTCGGACTCCGCCCAGAGCTTCTTGGCGAGGGCCGGATCGTCCGCGTCCGCGCGCGGCTTCGCCACGTTGCAGTCCGCGAAGTAGGCACTACTGATCGTCGCCGTGGCCGGATGGACCGCGACGTAGGTCTGCGTCGCCGCGCCTTGCCCGACGCTCTTGAGAACGAGCGGGCCGACGAGCCCGAACGCCATCTGCTGGAAGGACGGCATGCTCCGCGCGAGGTTGGTCCGGATGACGCCGGGGTGAACGGCGTTGGCAGTCTTCTTCGTCCCCACGAAGCGACGCGCGACCTCCTTCGCGAAGAGAAGGTTCGCCATCTTCGACTGCCCGTAGGCCGTCCACGGCTTGTAGTCGCGGTCGCCCGAGAGGTTGTCGAACTGGATCCCCTCCTTCGGCGCCATCGTGTGCGCGCCGCTGCTGAGCATCACGAGCCGGCCGTCGTCCGTCAGGACGTCGAGCAGCCCGGTCGCGAGGATGAAGTGACCGATGTGGTTCGTGAAGAACTGGAGCTCGTAGCCGTGCGCCTTCTCGAGCTTCGGAAGCGCCATGATCCCTGCGTTGCAGATCAGCGCGTCGAGCCGGACGCCGCTCTTCTTCACTGACTCGACGCACGCGCGCACCGAGGTCGGGTCGGAGAGCTCGCACGCGAGCCCGGTCATCTTGCCCGCTGCGACCGACGCGCCGGCCTGCTTGGCCTTGTCGGCGGTCCGCGCCGTGCCGATCACGTGCGCGCCGCGCAGCGCGAGGACGCGCATCGTCTCGAGGCCGAGGCCGGAGTTGCAGTCCGTGACGAGGATCGTCTTCCCTTCGAGGGAGACGCCCGCCGTCACGTCTTCGGCGCTCGAGCCGTATCCGAAACCGCTGGGGCCCTTGCCCTTGAAGAACGAGTAGATCGACATGTGCGAGCCTCCAGAGGCCGCTCGTATAGCCCCGCTCCGGGACGCTGCCCATGAAGAAGGGTGTCGCGAGCGGCGTCTTGCCGTCCGGGGGCGTGGTCCCCATGAGAGCGCCGTTGCAGACTCGACACCCCTTGGCTCCCGAACGCCATCGACCGATCCCGACCTGGCGCGCCGCGCTCGCGCTCGCGCTCGCGTGGAGCCTCGCGTTCGCCAGTCTGCTCGGGCTCGCCTACGCGGTCCTCGGCGGAGCGCTCGACCCGTTCCTCGGCCTCGCCCTCTTCTTCGTCGCGCAGGAGCTCGGGACTTCGCTGCTCGTCAGCCTCGCGGCGGTCCGCGGTCTCCGAGAAGAGCGCCACGGGCCGGCCCAGCCCGCCGCCGAGCCGCCGCGCCTCTCGGTCATCGTGGCGGCCTACGACGAGGCGACGTGCATCCTCGAGACGCTCCGCTCGGTTCGCGCCCAGCGCGGTGTCGAGGTCGAGCTCATCGTCGCCGACGACGGAAGCCGGGACGGCACCGCCGACCTCGTGCAGCGGACGTTCGGCGACGACGTCGTCCTCCTCCGCTTGCCCCACGCCGGAAAGGGCGCGGCGCTCGAGGCCGCGCGTGCCGTCGCGACGCACCCGATCCTCGTCACCCTCGACGCGGACACCATCCTCGCGCCCGACGCCCTCGCGCGCATCGCCGCCCCGTTCGAGGACCCGAGCGTCGAGGCCGCGGCCGGCGCCGTCGTCCCGCGCGCTTCGAGCGCGTGGCTCGTCCGCTTCCAGATCACGGAGTACCTGAAGAACACGCTGCTTCGGCGTGGCTGGTCGGCCCTCGGCGCGCTCGAGCAAGTGCCGGGCGCCTTCGCAGCGATCCGTGCCGCATCCCTCGCGAACGCGGGCGGCTTCCCGACCGACTCGCTCACCGAGGACTACGAGGTCGCGTACCGGCTCTACGCCGTCGCCGCGAGAGAGAGGCGGTCCATCCGCATCCCGACGCTCACCAGCGCGCGCGCCTACACCGAGCCTCCGCGCACGCTCCTCGGCCTCGTCCGCCAGCGAACGCGATGGTTCGCGGGATTTCTCTCCACGCTGTTTCGGTTCCGCCGGCTGATCCTCAGGCCCTCCGCGCGCACCTTCGGCCTGGTCCGCCTGCCGCTCAAGCTCCTCGACGCCGTGCTTCCGCCGATCGGCCTCGTCTCGCTGGTCGCGCTGATCCTCGGCGTGCTGAGCGGTGAGCCGCCGATCACGGCGCTCTCCGTCGCGCTGCTTCTGGCTCGCGCGGGAGCAGACGCGCTGGTGCACGCGCTGGCGATCCAGGCGCACCGAGACGCGCGGCACCCGGCCGACGGCGCGGTGGAGCCGAGCCTGCGGAGCCTCTGGGCGAGCGCGCTCCTCGAGGCGTGGTCGTTCGCGTGGCTGAAGCAGGTCGCTGTGCTGCGCGCGTACTCGTTCGCGCTCGGGCGCGTTCGCACGTGGGAGGCGTCCCGTGAGCGGCCGCCGCTCGTCGTCGACGCGCGCGAGCGAGAGCCCGCTCCCGCCGAGTAGTCCGACCGGGCGAGCGCTCGTGTACGATCGGCCGCATGCGGCCCAGCCTCGTCTGCCTTCTCCTCGTCCTCCTCGCGTGGTCCTCCGCCGCGAGCGCCGATCCTCCCGTCGAACAGACCCTCGAAGCGCTCGATCGCGCCATCTCGAGCCGACCGTACGACGTGGAGCTGCTGATGGTGCGCGGCGATCTTCTCCTACGCGAGGAGAGGCCAGCCGATGCGCTCTCGGATCTGCGGGTGGTGCTGGCCCTCTCGCCGGGCGATGCGCGCGCGCTCGTCCTCGAGGCGCGCGCGCTCTTTCAGACGGGGCACGAAGAGGCCGCGCTCGCGTCCGCCGACCGCGCGATCGAGGTCGCCCCGACGAGCTTCGACGCGCTGCGCACGCGCGCGACCCTGAGAGCGGCGCTCGGCGACCCGGGCGGCGCCATCGAGGATCTCGACACCGCGCTCGCGCTCGCGGACGACGTGGAGAGCTACCTGACGCGCGCGCGACTTCTCCGGGCGCAGCGCCGCACGCTCGAGGCGGCGCACGGTCTGGAAGCGGCCCTCCTCGCGAGCGACCACGCGGCGCCTCTCGTCCTCGCCTGCGTCGATACCTGGCTCGAGGCGGGCGAGCCGGTGCGCGCGCTGGCCCTCGTGGACCAGGCGATCGTCAGCGCCCCCACCGATCCACGGCTCGTGATCCTGCGCGGCGACGTGCTCACGCGCGCAGGCAGGACGACCGAGGCCGCCCTCGCCTACTCCGATGCGCTCGCTCGCATCGACTCGGCGCTGGCCCGGCGCTCGACGGTCGCGCGCCTCGTCGATCGAGGAGACGCCCTCGCTCGCCTCGGGCGCACCGCCGAGGCCGAAGGGGCGCTCGCCGCCGCGCTCGCGAGAGAGCCGGAGTACGAGCGCGCCCATGCCCTCGCCGCCCGTCTCGGACACGCGCGAGGTGCGCGATGATCCGCGTCGTCCTCACTCTCGCTCTGCTCGCGATCGCGAGCCCGTCGCTGGCCCTCGCGCAGGCGCGCACGCCCTACCTCCAGCGCGCGACCGACACCGGCATGCACGTGGTCTGGCGGAGCGCTGCGCCGCAGATCTCGCGCGTCTGCTACGGCACGAGCATGAGCTCACTCGGCTCCACCGCGGGCAGTGGGCTCATGGAGACCGATCACGACGCGTCGATCGGCTCGCTCACGGCGAGCACCCGCTACTACTACGCCGTCGCGCTCGCATCGTGCAGCGCGAGCACCACGGGCACGGCCACCGACTGGTTCGAGACCTCGCCGGCGCCCGGCTCGACCGGGCCGTTCCGTCTCTGGGTCGTCGGCGACTCGGGCACGGGCGATGCGAACCAGGTCGCCGTGCGCGACGCGATGCTGAGCGACACCGCAGCCCGCGCGCCCGACCTGTTCCTCCACATGGGAGACATCGCCTACAACAGCGGCACGACGGCGGAGTTCGACGCGCACTTCTTCGCCATCTACGCGGAGATCCTCCGGCACACGCCCGTCTGGCCGACGCTCGGCAACCACGAAGCGATGAGCTCGTCCTCGGCGACGGAGACGGGTCCGTACTACGAGGCGTACTCACTGCCGACCGACGGCGCGGCGGGCGGCGTCGCGTCTGGCACCGAGGCGTACTACTCGTTCGACTACGGGAACGCGCACTTCATCGTCCTGAACTCGCAGGACGTCTCGCGCGCGCCGGGCAGCGCGATGTTCACCTGGCTCGAGAGCGACCTCAGCGCGACGGATCAGGAGTGGCAGATCGCGTACTTCCACCACCCTCCGTACACGCACGGCAGCCACAACTCGGACGTCGAGATCCAGCACGTACAGATGCGCGAGGTCGCTCTTCCGATCCTCGAGGCACACGGCGTCGACGTCGTGCTCGGCGGTCACTCGCACATCTACGAGCGCAGCTTCCTCGCGCACGGCGGCTACGACACGCCGACGACGTCGGCCGGCCACATCGTCGACCCGGGCGACGGACGGCTCGATGGCGACGGACCCTACGCCTCGGGTGCGGGCGGGACGCTCTACGTCACGGCGGGGCACGGCGGCGCAGGCACCAGCGGCGCTGGCGATCACCCGATGATGTTCTTCTCCGAGGTGGCCAACGGCTCGTGCGTGGTCGACGTCGACGGAGGCTCGCTGACGCTACGCAACATCCGTCGCGACGGAACCGAGACCGATCACGTCACGCTCGTGCGCGCGCACGGGCTCACCGTACTCTCGCCGGCCGGTGGCTCGTCTCATCTCGCGGGCTCGATCGTCCCGATCGCGTGGACGACGAGCGACGCCACGACGACGATGGTGCGCATCGAGGGCTCGCTGGACGGAGCGAGCTGGTTCTCGATCGTGGACACGACCGCCAACGACGGCGCGTTCGACTGGACCACGCCGCGGCGCGTCGCGGCGATGGCGCGCGTCCGCGTCACCGACGTGGCGGACATGGCCATCTCGGGGACCTCGGGGCCCTTCAGCCTCGTCTCGACGGCCATCAGCACCGTGATCCCCCTCGGCGACGTGTGGGAGTACTCGGCCGACGGCACCGATCGGAGCGACACGTGGCGTGACGGCTCCGGCGGCCCGTGGCCCGAGGGCGCCGCGGAGCTCGGCTACGGCGACGGCGACGAGGTCACCCTCCTCCCCGCGACTCCCGTTCAGCCGACCTACTACTTCCGGCGCGCCATCACGGTCGACGGCGCCGTCACGAGCGCGCGGCTCACGACGCGCTTCGACGACGGCATCGCGGTCTGGATCAACGGCCAGCTCGTCTTCACCCGCGACGTGGACGCCGGGCTCGACTACGCGACGTTCGCGACGGGCGGCACCGACGACAACGAGATGGCGACGGTCGACCTCGACCTGAGCATGGCGAACCCCTTCGTCACGGGTGAGAACTGGATCGCCGTCATCGTGAAGCAGGTCGACGCGGGCTCGAGCGATCTCTCGTTCGACCTCTCGCTCGATCTCGGCATCACGGTGATGGTCGACCCGGATCCGACGGATGGCGGCGTCGACTCGGACGCCGGCTCATCCATCCGCTCGGACGGCGGCACTCTCAGGGACGGAAGCACGACACCCGCCCCCGCCGACGGCGGATGCGGGTGCGTGGTGGTAGGCGGCGGGCCGAGGCAGGCCCCGGCGAGCGCCCTCGCTCTCGCCGTCCTCCTCGCTGCTGGGATCAGCGCCCGGCGCAGACGCGCCTGCCGCTGATCCGGCTCGCTACGCCGACCGCTCCCGTCCGTGCTCTACGAACACTACCGTTCGCGGCCCGCTACGCGACAACTACTGGTGCTCACCCGTAGACGTTGTCGTCGCGGCGCGGGCGCTTGTTGAGGTCGAGGATCTTCTTCCTCACCCGAACGCCGCCCGGCGTCACTTCCATGAGCTCGTCGCGATCGATGAACTCGAGACCGTTCTCGAGCGAGACGATCCTCGGCGGCTGGAGGACGAGGTTCTCGTCCTTGTTCTTGTTCCGCACGTTCGTGAGCTTCTTCTCGCGCACGCAGTTCACGTCGAGATCGTTCTCGCGGTTGTGCTCGCCGATGATCTGGCCGCCGTAGACCTCGTCGCCGGGCACCACGAACAGCACGCCGCGCGGCTGGAGGTTGTCGAGCGCGTACGCGGTGCAGATCCCTTCGCGATCGGAGACCATCGCGCCGTTGAGGCGGCGCAGCATCGGGCCCGCGAAGGGGTCCCAGCGATCGAACATCGTGTTGAGGAGGCCGGTGCCGCGCGTGTCCGTGAGGAACTGCGACCGGAAGCCGATGAGGCCGCGCGAGGGCACGCGGAACTCCATGCGCGCTCGCCCGAAGCCGAGGTTCATCATCTTCACCATCTGGCCGCGACGCTGGCCGAGCGTGGTGGTGACGATCCCGACGAAGTTCTCGGGGACGTCGACGATCACCATCTCGACGGGCTCCATCTTCTGCCCGTCGATCTCCTTCACGACGACCTCGGGCATGCCGACGGCCATCTCGTAGCCCTCACGACGCATCGTCTCGAGGAGCACGGCGATCATCAGCTCGCCACGGCCGTAGACCGTGAACTGATCGGGCACGTCGATGACGACGCGCTCGATGGGCTCCATCTTCTGGCCTTCGA
>JBBSAT010000293.1:0-10109 GCA_038252025.1 Polyangiales bacterium
GACCCGTCCGTCGGGGTGTGCGGCAGCGTCGTCGACGCCGCCGAGCTCGAGGCGATCGCCTCGTGTGTGGACGTGACGCGTGCGCGGCTCACGGTCGACCGCTTGCAGCCGGGGGCGCGATACCGCGTGTCGGTCGATACGCAGGGCCTGCGGGCGGGCGCCATCGTTCGATTCGTCACGTTCGACGATGTCGACAACCACTTCGGCAGGCTCGTGCTCGAGGGCGAGCTCGGCGAGCGGATCGTCGTCGAAGGTGACTTCTCCAGCGAGCGCTCACCCGTCGCGCAGGTACACCGCTACCTCGCGCGCGTGGTCTGACCGGCGGTGACGGCAGCCGCCGCGCTCGAACGCGGCCTCTTCAGCGCACCGTGGCATCGCGCGATCCCGTTCCTGGGTGCCGCGCGGCGTGATCCGCTACGAAGGTGCCCGGTCCGCGTCGGCGACCCGGGCGCGGGCGCGGGCGGGTCGAGGAGGAGCGTCGGGGAGCTCACGAGGTGCTCGTCGAACGTTCCCGGTCGCCCGCTCGGCACGAGCAGCGGCGCGGCGACCCGTGTGAGGTGCCCGCCGGGTCCACCAGCACGACGTCGATGCCGTGATCGGTGGCCAGGATCGCTGGTCGTTGCCGAGGTCGACGAACTGCACACCGCCGAAGCTGACGGTGGGACGCCGAGGCGTCTCGTGCGGGTGTGGTGTCGCGCGACGCTGAGCGCTTGTTCGCAGTCACGGCGACGGCGCGCTGAACGGGTCAGCGCGCCGCGCCATGGCCCGCGTCAGCGACAGCCCTGCGCGCGATGGTCCGTCGTCCCGACGCAGCTCAGCGTGCCCGAGACGAACTGCACTCCACACGAGGTCTGATACGTGGCCGCAGCGGTGCCGCACAACGGCTGGATACCGATGAAGCCCGTCGCACCGCGGCAGTCGATGGCGCTTCCACTGCAGAACCCGCCTCCCGGATACTGCGGCTCGAGCGACACGCTGCAGTTGAAGTCGCGGTTGCCGGGCCGGCCGACGACCTCGCCCGTGAAGTAGCTCGTCTGCCCGGGATACGCGCGAGGGTCTCCGTCCGCACAGTCCGTGCTGCCCGTCACGGGCGCTCGGCTCGTGTAGCCGGCGACGGGGGCGCACGCATCGCGCGTGGCAGCGCCCGACGGGGCGAAGCCGTCGCCGTCCGCGTCGGCGTAGTAGGTGGTGATCGGGAGGCCTTCGTCCACGCCGCCGGTGCAGTTGTCGTCGATGAGGTTGCACACCTCCGGCGCGCCCGGGTGGATCGCGGCGCTTCCGTCGTCGCAATCCCCCGCGACGGCGACGAAGCCCACCGGCGGAGCGCACGCGGTCGTCACCGTCGCGGCGTTTCCGTATCCGTCGCCGTCGGCGTCCGCGTAGAACGCAAGGAGGGCTCCGTTATCGGCGCCGAGCACGCAGTCTTCGTCGACGCCGTTACAGACCTCGCTCGCGCCAGGGAAGCAGGTGGGGCACGTGTCGTCGCAGTCGTCCCCGAGCGCGACCGCACCGGCGGGAACCGAGCAACCCATCCCGAGGGTGCTCGGGTCGCCATGGCCGTCGCCGTCCGCGTCGGCGTAGAAGAACGCAGGCTTCAGCGCCTCATCGACCGCGCCGTCGCAGTCGTCGTCGAGCCCGTTGCAGGTCTCGTCGTGGGCGACGCACGCGTCCTCGACCGGCGTGGCGGCGTCTTCGGCGGCTCCGCCGTCGTCGAGCATGACGACGGTTCCGCCGTCCTCGACCACGCCGGCGTCGGTGTCCGGCAGAGCGCCGTCGGTCGTCCAGCCTGCGTCGGCGACGCCTCCATCATCGGCCGCGACCTGCATGCACAGATCGCCGACCCGAGCGTACCCAGCGGGACAAGTAGCGGCCGAGCCGCACGCGGTGAGAGCCAGAGCCACGACGGACACACGAACGAGAACGATGAACTTCGACATGAGAACCTCCTGTGGGCCCGTTCTCGGCGCGACCCGGAGGCCGTTGCGTGAGGGTCGGCCGTCGGGGCCCACGTCGGCGTCGCAGCTCACGATCGACGCGCACAGCCAGGCCTCGCGAGGCGCTCAAGGCGTGAGCAACAATGGTCGCGCCTTGTCCTTTCCCAGCGTGAAGCGCAGGGAAGTTCTCTCAGTCGAAGGGATCTGACCAGAGTATTTGGTCAGACCTTCAGCCGGCGGGAGAGAGAGGATCGAAATAGACCGCGTCCACCGAGATGGAGACGTCGAGGCTCTCGAGCCGCGCGCTCTCGCCAGGACCGTACTCGTCGAGCGTCCAGCGCCTCCCGTCACGGCGGTACACCTCGATGCGCCGTGCCCGCTGAGACACGAGCACGTACTCCGCGAGCGATGCGAGGCGGCGGTACTCTGCGAACTTCTCCGTCCGGTCGGAGGACTCCGTGGACTCGGACGTGATCTCGACGAGCACCTTCGGGTTCACGACGGAGAGGGCGTCGTCGGGGTCGCGATCGATGCGGCCGCACACCACGCTGACGTCCGGGTAGGTGGCGCGATCGGCCGCTCGAATCCGGACGCGCGCGTCCGCGGAGAGCACGACGCAGGGCTTGCCGCGGAGGGCGTTCGAGAGCGCGGTGCCGACGCTCATCGTGAGCCGTGCGTGCTCGATGGTGCCGCCCGCCATGGCCAGCACGACCCCGGCGACATACTCGAGGCGTGTCTCGCTCGCGTTCGCGAGCTCGACGTAGCGCGCGTAGCTCACTCGCTCGAAGGCGGCCTCGGACATCGCTCGAAGCCTAACACGCGCGCGCGAGCGGCCGCGTCAGGCGGCTCCGCGCTCGGACGCGCTGGACGCGCACGACGTCTACGAGCGCTCCTCCGTCGACGCTGACGGCCAGCGAGGCTCGAGCTCGAGCGGTCAGCGGCGCCAGTAGCCGTTGGCCGCGGCGATGTTCGCGAACTCGATCGCCACGACGTGGGCTGCCGCGATCAGGCTGTCTGGGCTGCCCGCGTACACCGGGCGCCCGGCCTTCAGCGCGTCCAGGTCCGGCTGGATCTGGTGGATGGTGTGCCGGGCCATCGACATCGCGAGCGCACGTCCCTCTTCGGCGGTGGGGGTGATGAGCGTCCCGCCCCAGTGGCCGATCTTCAACACGCCGAGGTCGACGTCGTCGAGGGTGTTCACGTTGACGGTGACGACGCGCTCCTGCCCGGGGCGCGCTTGACCCCCTCGGACACCACGCCGACAATCGCTCGCATGCACGATGCAGAGCGAGGCGAGACGTCGACGCGCGCGTTCGGCCGTTCTTGCCGATCGTCCCCGGCGGCTCTGATCGCCCTGATTCTGCTGGCCGCGGCGCCCGTGGCCGGGCAGTCGCTTCCGACGCATTGCGAGCGAGCTTCGCGCGGAACCTGGCCTGCAGCTGGCGAGCCGGTCGACACCACCGAGCCTTCGCCGGTCACCGCTGGCGAGGCCATGCAGGCGGTGCGTGCGTTTCGCGCCGCGTGGCGCCGCGTGCCGCATCCGAGCGCGGTCCTCCGCTCCTTCACCGAGTGCATGGACGCTTCGCTCGACCACTTCACGGTGCGCCGCGTCTCCACGGCCCACGCACGACGCGGTATCGAGGAGCTCGCCCGCTCCGCTCCGAGCATGGTGCTCTCGGGGTCGGCGGGCGCGCTCCCGACGACAGGCTGGGTCTGGGAGGTGTACTGGGGCGGAGCCTCACGCCTCTATCCGCCCTCCGGCCCCGTGAGCGCATACTTCTCGGCGGACCTGACGCTTCTCGCCGCCGTCCAGTGGCTCGAGGGCTGACGCGAGGGCTCGAGGACGTCGTCGACCGCGGGCTGCGTAGGCGCTCGAACCGCTTCACGTCGGGCCAAGCGCCGCGATCAGCTCGTCGCAGGCCTCGCGGAGCTCGCGCTCGGTCCAGCCGTGCGCAGCCACGCGCGGCCCGAGCCAGCCGAGCGCGCTCGGGATGTCGCTCACGACCTTCACCGGGTTCGCCGGGCGACCGACGAGCAGGACGGTCTGGATGAACATGCGCACCGCCGTGCCCGCCATGCCGGGGATCAGGAGCGCGTGCACCAGGCCGAGCTCGAAGGCCTTCGTGTCGCGCGCAAGCTCTTCGGCCGCCCTGCGCACGTCCTCAGTGAACCGCGGCGTGCCGCGGACGACGACGTCGATGCACGCGTTCGCCGCCCCGTGCTCCTTGTGCAGCGTCCGCGCGAGCCGATGCCACGCGACCATGTGATCGAGCGTCGGTGCGTCGCGCCAGCCCACGAATCCGACGTTGCGGATGCGCGCGATCACCGCACGGTCGTCGACGAGAATCCGATCGAGGCGCGCCATGGAGGCGAGCGTACAGCAGACGATCGTCTCGCCCCAAAGAGCGCTCTCGTTTCGAAGGCTGCCTGAGGAGTGGTAGGGGCGCGCCAACGGCGAGCGCTCGAGGCCTACGACGAGCAGGTGGGGCTGACGCAGAAGCCGCGCGCGCTCTCCGGGCCTCTGGGCTCGTCGTCACACGCGTGGTTGGGGAGACCCGCGGCGCGGCAGTCCGCGACGGCCGTGCAGGGGACGCCACACAACGCGAGCAGCGGATCGCAGCGGAGCGGGCCCGGACATGGCTGACCGTACTCGGTCGGATCACACCTCTCGCCGAGCCCCAGCGCGGTGAGCGCGGGAGGTGCCGCCCCGAGCCGCTGCGTGCACTCGAGGGAGACCTCCGCGCCGATCACGTACGCCGTGCCGCGGAGCGTGATCGTGTGAGCGCAGTACTCCGGCAGGTCGGAGGCCGCGCCCGCCGTCCCGTCGTCCCAGAACCACCCCGGCTCGTCGGAGCCCAGCAGCTCCGCGCGCGTGAGCTGACGAACGCGGCAGACCTCGCGATCGAGGACGCGACCCGCTCCGTCGGTGGCGCGGTCGACGCGAACCAGCTCGTACGTTCCGGGCGCGCCGAGCTCGGCGCACCGAGTGTGGCGCGCACCTTCGCCGCGGGCGGGCAAGGTCTCGTGGAGATCGCACGCGACCGTCCCGTCGCTTCGCACCTCGCGCAGCGAGGGCAAGCACGCCCCGGGGCCGATCACGCACCGCACGATGGCCGCGCTGATCGAGGCGAAGGCCTGCGTGTCGTCGTGCGCGCAGATCGATGCGACCACGGCGCCCGCGCCGTAGTCGGAGAGCTCGCTCGCCAGGGCGGCGAGGCGAGACGGAGGCTCGGCGGTCGCCGTGGCGGAGCTACACGATGGAAGAACACCCCCCTCCGCCCAGGCCGGCTGCGTCGCCGGGTCCGACACGATGACGCTCGGCGTCGCGCCGGAGAGGCGCTCGGGAACGCCAGCGATGACCGTGAAGACGACCATCTCCGGGTCGCGCCGGAGCGTGAGCAGGCGCTCGGCCAGGGCGCTGGGCGGGCTCAGGTCGCGGGCGTTCGCGACGCAGACGGAGGACGCGCTTCGGCTCGGATCGAGCGAGCCTCGAGCCCCGAGCAGTCGTCGTGGCTCGTCACGACGAGCACGACGAGCGCGCCCTGGGGCCGCGCGAAGCCGTCCTCCGCGCGCGGCAGCAGCTCGATGCCGTCGATCGCGGCGTCGAGCGGCTCCGAGACCGCGCAGCCGCTCGTCCCGAGGCCGACGACCGTGGCCGCGACCGAGGCGGCGGCGTCGGCCGCGGTCATCGGACCGTCCGAACCGAACGCGAAGATCCCCGCAGCGTCGGCGCCGGGCCCGCGCGTCAGCTCCGTTCGTGCGCCCGATCCGCAGCCCCGGTCGCTGGTCACGACGCCGACGTGGATCGAGCGCATGGGCGTGGCCTCTCGCAGGCCGTCGTGATCGAGGTCGCCCGAGGCGAGGCCGTCGAAGAACGCAGGCAGCGCCGCCCCGACGGCGCGCTGCGCCGGGCCCATCCCCGCCGTGGTGTCGACGACGATCAGGATGTCGGCGACGTCGGCGGTCTGGATCGCCGCGACGTACTGCTCGGTGCGCCACGTCGTGCACGCCTCGAGCGGGGCGAGCGCGCGCTCGGGCGCGCAGGCGCCGAGGACGACGGAGAGGAGCAGCGCGTGAGGTCGTCGCATGCGCCCGGTCGAGCACGCGACGTACCGTGCGTCCGCGGGCGGGAAAGCGCTGCTACGGGCGCCAACGGAGTTGCGCAGCTTTCGGTCTGGCCCGACACACGCGCCGGTCGCGAACGAGCCGGCGCCGTAATGCGATCAAATCGGCACCAATCGCGATGTGCCACGCAAATGTGTTGATGGGGAGGGTGAGGTGAGAGCTTCAGCTGGCGCCAACGCTTGGCGTGCAAACCGGAAGAAGAGGGTTCACGCATGCTCGTATTCTGCGAAAAGGTCTTTGATGGTCCGATCGACACGACGGCCATCTATCAGTACACGCCCGAGTCGACGTGGCAGATGGTTGGCAAGGTCGACCAGCTCTACATCCAGCTTCGATGTGGGCAGAGCACGGTGGCCAGCGCCAAGGTCTACGTCGACATCGAGACCTCGAACGACGGACAGTCGTTCGCGGTGAAGACGGCGTTGGCGCTCACCGTTACGCTGACTACGCCGGGCCAGATCGTCTACGGAGCCTGCGCAGACAACGGCAGCACGCCGAACGGCGGCTACGTTCGGCTGAAGATCTACGGAGCCACCGGGAACTCGTACGTGACGGCGTGGATCGCAGGGCGCTCGCAGTAGACGACCCGATGATCGACTTCTGCGAGCTCGTGTACGACGGTCCTGTTAGCGACGTCCCCCAGTACACGCCCGAGCGAACGTGGTCGCTGCTGGGCCACGTCGACCGCGTGTACCTCCACGCGCTCGTGAGCAACGGGAGCGGCGCGGGAGTCCAGCTGAATCTGGATCTGCAGACCTCCAACGACGGAGTCGGCTGGTTCGCGAAGGGCGCCGGACCGAAGCAGACGCTCGCCGCGACGGGAACGCTCTACAACCTGTCGCACGCGGACGCGGGGACGACGCCGGGCGGGTGCCTGTTGCGGCTCGCGGTGTACATGACGGGGGCGTGGACGTCGTGTTACGCTCAGATCTGGGCGACCGGGAGGGACGACTGATGCTCGCCTTCAACCAGGTCATTCTGAAGAAAGAGGTGATGGGCCCGCTGGCGAGCGGGGTGCTCAGCTCGATCGACACATGGGAGCTGCTCGGCGGGGCGCGCTCGCTCGCTCTGCAGGTCCGTGCCAGCAAGGCGAGCGGGAGCGACACGCTGCTCATCCAATTCGAGACTTCCAACGACGGCGTGAACTGGCTCACGAGTGCCTTGCCGTCCCTCGCCGTGGCCGCGGGAGTCACGTCTCAGGCGATGAGGACGGTGACGTCGGTCAACGGCCGCATGGCGCGTCTGTGCTTCGGGTGGTCTGGCGGCTCGGGTGAAGGGACGTTGTGGGTGAGCGCGACGGGGCGCATCTCGCGCGGCGCCGCGAGCCGGGCGCAGAAGGCTCCCGCGCGGCCACTCATGGCTCCGTTGACGAAGGGAGCGCTGGCGGCGTTGCCGGGGACTTCGGCGAACATGATCCGAGGCGCGCCGAAAGCAGGCCTGGATGCCAAGGAGTGCGGGGCAGGCTGCGCCTGCGCCCCGTGCGGCGGCGCGCTCCCTACCGCGGCGAAGAAGGAGAAGTCGCTCCATCCACTTGGCCTCGGTGTCTTGACGCCGATCGGCCTTCCGGCGGACTGCACCCTCGAGTGGACACCGCTCGAGTACGCCGCGCTCGAAGACGCTCGCCTCAACACGATGGACGAACTCAGGTCGTGGCTCCGCGGCGTCGACTGCACACCCGACGAGCTCAGCGATGTCACGATATGGAACTGGCCGCGCGCGACGCCGATCCCCGGCTTGGACATGGCGGAGAGCCTCGACGGCCATCTGTGGGGCCGGCTCAAGCGCCGCCTTGGATACGTCGCGAGTGGTGTCCCCGATCACCCGGCGACAGAGATCTGGACCGAGCCGATGAGGTGGGGCGCGCGCTCCGCCCTGGCTACGATTGATAGGCTCGCCGCAGACACGACGGGGGGCGAGGAGGCGGTTCGAGACACGCTCTTCGCCGACACCGTGGGGCCAATCGAAATCGGCTGCCATGTGCGCGGCGCACCTTTGGGCACGCTGCCGATGATGGGAGACATCGATGTCGCCGGCAGGAGCCGGTTTCGTGAGTGCGTGTCCCCGCCCGAGCCCGCCGTCTGGGCGCCTGATATCATCTCCACTATCGACATCGTCGAACGATATCGATGGTGGCGCCCAGAGTTTGCGCGAGCGGTGCTCCTGCCGTATCTGCCGACGCTCCCCCTGCCCCCCGCACCCGTGGACACCGGCTCAGCCATCGTCGACGCAAAGCGTCGTGCCATTCGAGAGCTCAATCGCGCGCACGAGCGTCTGCTGAACATGACCGCGGTCGAGCGGCTGGCCGCCGTTCAATGCCGCTTTCCAGGCGCGACCCAGTCAGACGCGGACGCGATGGGCGCGCGGTACGCGGCAGCGGCTGTCGCTCTTGGGACGCACGCCGTGCAGTTCATGGACCGGGACGCGGCCGGACGATGGATCCTCCCCGGCTATTCCGTGTGGGCCAGAGCGATCTCCACGAACGCCGCGGGCGAGACCATCAATAGACCTGATCCGTCGGACACGTTGATGGACGAAAGTCTCTGGTTCGTCGTCGTAACCCGCAATTGGCTCGAGTTGTCCGAAGAGCGCCGGGTCGCGGTGCTCGCGCACGAGGCCATGCACCTGTCCGATCCTCTCGTGGTGCACCCTGTGGGCAGACCGGTCCCGCGTCTCTTGGACGCCAATTGGCTCGAGGTGTTCTTTACCGATCTCACCGAGGTCAACCGCGGACGACCGGTGCCGCCTGGCGAGCCGGCCTCATGCGCGGGATAGCTCTCTCTCGCGACGCGCTCGGTAGAGTGGGTGTCTTGTGCGCCGCCTTCGGCGTCGGCGCATGCGGAGCCTCCCAGCCGCGTTCGACGACCCAAGACGCTCCCGGTCTCGAGGAGGTTCGAGTCCTGCTCGCAGTTGGGGACCAGCATGCTTGCGCGTCGACGGCCGCGGGCACCTGGTGTTGGGGGGATGACACTGAGGGTCAACTCGGCGGCGGGACGGGCCCAGCACCTCGCCGCATCCCTGGATTGAGCGGTGTGGTGGACATCGCCGCGGGCGGCGAGCAGACGTGCGTCTGCACTGTCGACGGCGTGGCGCGTTGTTGGGGGACGGTGTCGTTCGGCAATCCGCGCCTGGCACTGGACCCGGCGCCGGCACCCGACTGCGTCTCGATTGACGCAGGCGGCCGCGACGCGTGCGTCGTGACGCACGAAGGCTCTATCTGGTGCTGGCCCGCCCCGGACCCCACCCATCGGCTCCACGAGCTACTCCCGCCTGCCGAGGTGCAGGGTGCGGGGCCGGCCGCGTTCGTGAGCGTAGGATTCCAGGACGCGTGCTCGTTTGGCGCGCCGGACGTCGCGGGGCCGTCCATGATTCGGTGCTGGGGGCGAAGCCTCGAGGGCCAGCTCCTCGGCGGTGTCGAGCAGCGTAGAGCTGGCCAGGAGCCCGTTGCGATACCCCTCGAAGGGGCGAGTGACTTGGTAGTGGGCACATTCGACGTGTGTGCGATCGTGGCGGGCGACGCGGTCTGCTGGGGCGGTACGCCTGTCAGCGCGGGTGAGATCTCCGCGTGCGCCGAAGCCCTGACGGGTAGGTCGAGAGAACATCTCGAGATCTACAGCCCTGAGCCTTGCATGTTCCGACCACGCGCCGTCCCAGGGCTTCACGACGTCGTCGAAATCGGGCTCGGTGTCCGCACGAGCTGCGCGCTAGACAGATCGGGGGATCTGGCTTGCTGGGGCTACACGAGCCTGGTCTTCCCTCCATTGCGGAACCTCGTCACGTGGGTCCCGAGCTTCCGCGCCGAGATCGTTCCGGTGCACGTCGTCGCGCATGGCGTCCGAGCTCTGGATATCGACGATCGCAGCGGATGCTTCGTCAATCGAGCAAACGAGATCTGGTGTTGGGGCGACGTCGTTCGGCCGGGCACATGGAGTCGGAGAGTCGGAGAGGAGATGCTCCACGACCGGGACCCTCTCTCGCCCGACGACGCCGCCCTTGCCCAGCCCCCTGGACGGCTCGTCCTGCGCCTCACGGAGTCCGGAATCGAGGCCGCGC
>JBBSAT010000294.1:0-10091 GCA_038252025.1 Polyangiales bacterium
ACAGCGCTGGCATCTGGACCGCACCGGACGGTGTCAAGGTCGCCTGGTTCAAGGATCCCGACGGTAACCTGCTGGGGTTGTCGCAGGAACCGTGACCGGCGTATCTACGCCACCGGCACAGCGCGCTGATAGTTGTCCTCGAACTTGAACCGCGAGTCCTGCGTCAGCAGCGAGTACGAGCCGAAGCGCTCGTCCGTGCCGTCGGCGAGGTCGAGCGGATCGAAGTGATCGTCCTCGTCCGGGCCGAACATGCGCTTGATGCCGTACAGGGTGTTGCGCTCGGCGGGGATGCGCTCCGCTACTCCCTGTTGCGCGCCGTCGCGCTCGGCTCGGACAGCGACTTCAGCCACGCGAACCTGCTCGCGCGCTATCACGGGGATCTCGGCAACGGGCTCGGCAATCTGCTCAACCGGATGGTCGCGAGCATCGTGCAGAAGGATCTCGGCGGGCTCGTGCCGCGCTTCGACGAGGCGAAGCTCGGCGAGCTCGAGCGCGGCGTCATCGTCACGGCCGAGCGCTCCGCGGCTGCAGCAGCGCAGCACCTCGCGAACGTCGCGCCGCATCGCGCGCTCGAGAGCATCTGGGAGCTCGTGCTCGCAGCGAACAAGTACATCGATCAGACGGCCCCGTGGGCGCTGTCGAAGAAGGGCGACATCGCGAGCCTCGAGGTCGTCGCCTACACGGTGCTCGAGTCGCTCCGCTGGCTCTCGGTGATGCTCTGGCCGGTCATGCCGGGAAAGTGCGACGACATCCGCGAGCAGATCGGCCTGCCGCCGCTGATGCCGACCGAGGCGGTCGATCGCTGGCCGAGCGCGTGGGGCGGGATCGCGGGCGGAACGCGCACGAAGCCGGGCGCGCCGCTCTTCCCGCGTCTCGACGAGGATCAGCAGCGCGGGTTCTACGAGCGGCTCGGTGTGAGCCCGCCCGACGCGCTCGCGAAGAAGGACGCCCCGCAGAAGAAGGCCGAGAAAGCTCCGAAGGAGAAGAAGGTCGGCGAGAGCGCGGCGCCCTCCGTCGCGACGGAGAAGAAGCCCTCGATCCCCGGGGTCATCACGATCGACGATCTCGACAAGGTCGAGCTACGCCTCGGGCTCGTGAAGAGCGCGGAGCGGGTCCCGAAGAGCGACAAGCTCCTCGAGCTGTCCGTCGACATCGGCGAAGGTGAGCCGCGCACGATCCTCGCCGGGATCGGCGAGCACTACGCCCCGGAAGCGCTCGTCGGCAAGCGGATCGCGGTGGTCGCGAACCTCGCTCCGCGGACGTTCGCGAAGTTCGGGAAGACGTCGCACGGCATGGTCATCGCCGCGAGCGATGCGAACGGTCTCTCCGTGCTCTCGCCGGACAAGGACATCACGCCGGGCGCGCGCCTGAAGTAGCCGGGATCAGCGGGCGCGCAGGATCTCGCTCGCCCGCTCGCCCACAGCGTCGTCGCGCTTCGCGAGATCTTCGAGCGCGCGATAGAGCTCCCGCTTCTGTTTCGCGAGGCTGCCCAGCGACTCGACGACGACCATGAGATCGGCTCCGCGAGGACGACGCGCGAGCGCGACGAGCTCGTCCGCGAGCTCCACGAGGCCCAGGGCGCCGATCACCTCCGCCACGTAGGTGCGCCCGTCCGATCGGAAGGCCCGCACGATCTCGCGGAGGACCGGCACGCCTCGCGGATCGTTCATCTTCGCCAGCGCGGCCGCTGCTGCAGCCTTGAGCGTGAGCGGCTTCAGGTACGAGCGCGCGAGGCGGTCGAGCTGATCGGCCGTCTCCGTCGCGTCGAGCGCGGCGAGCGACTCGATCACGTCGAACGCGCGGTCGTCGTCGCCGAGGTGCTTCCTCAGCTCGGGGATCGCCCGCTCGTCGCGATGCGCTGCGAGCCCGAGCGCCGCTTCCATGCGCGGCTCGGCCGACGGATCGTCGAGCAATCGCGCGAGCCGATCGCTCGTCGCGGCGTCGGGCTCGAGCTTCGCCAAGGACGACGCAGCGTTCGCGCGCACCCTCGCGTCGTCGTCCGCCAGCGCCGCGAAGAGCGCCACGCGCGAGCCTTCGCCGGCGAGGTCCACGAGGGCGGCCACCGCCTGGTAGCGAACCTCGGGGTGCTCGTCGGAGAGCGCCTTTCGCACGCGCGGGAGCGCCTCTGGATCGCCGATCTCGGCCGCGGCGATCACGGCGACCTCGCGGACCATCGCGTTCGCGTCATCGAAGCGCGCGAGGACGACCCCCAGCGAGGACGCGTCACCGAGCTTTGCGAGGCCAGCGAGCGAGGCGAAGCGAACATGCGGCTCCTCATCGGCCGTGAGCAGCGCGAGCGCCTGGCGCGCTTCGTCCTGCTCGGCTTCCTTCGCATCGCCCAGCGCCTCCGCCGCCGCCGCGCGCGACTTCGGGTCGGGCGACTTCGCGTCGCGCAGCGCAGCGCTGACGGTGGGCTTCAGCTGGGGGAGAAACAGGGACACTTAGCGGCTGCAGAACTGCTGGTAGTCCACGTACTCCGTGATGGTCGGGGCGTCGCCGCAGACGGGGCAGTCCTTGTCGCGACGCAGCTTCAGCGTCCTGAACTGCATCTTGAGCGAGTCGTACGTGAGCAACCGGCCGACGAGCGGCTCGCCCACGCCGAGCACGAGCTTGATCGCTTCCGTCGCCTGGATGGTGCCGACGACGCCCGGAAGAATGCCGAGCACGCCGGCTTCCGCGCAGCTCGGCGCGAGGTGCGCCGGCGGTGGCTCCGGATAGAGACATCGGTAGCAGGGGCCCTTGTGCGGCCAGAACGTCGTGACCTGTCCGTCGAAGCGGAAGATCGATCCATGGACGACCGGGATATTCTTCCAAACGCTCGCGTCGTTCACGAGGTAGCGCGTCGGGAAGTTGTCGAGTCCGTCGACGATCACGTCCCGGCCGTGGTCGAAGATGCGGTCGATGTTGGTGCTGTCGAGGCGCTCGTCGAAGACGTGCACCTGCACGTCGGGGTTCAGGTTCTCGATCGTCTTCTTCGCGCTCAGGACCTTCGAGGTCCCGACGCGATCGGTCCCGTGAATGACCTGACGCTGAAGGTTCGACGACTCGACGACGTCGTTGTCGACGATGCCGAGCTTTCCGATTCCCGCCGCCGCGAGGTAGAGCGCGGCTGGCGCGCCCAGCCCGCCCGCGCCGAGCAAGAGCACGCGCGCCCCGAGGAGCTTCTCCTGCCCCTTCTCGCCGACCTCGGGCAGAAGCAGGTGCCGCGAGTAGCGATCGAACTGCGCCGCGGTCAGCTCCGGCGGCTTCTCGATCGGAAAGCCGTTGTCCTTCCAGCGGGAGAAGCCGGGGTTCAACGAAGTGACGTTCGAGTAGCCGAGCTCGCTCAGCGTCCGCGCTGCGAACGCACTGCGGACACCCGCGGCGCAGTAGACGAAGATCGGCGCGCTCTTGTCCGGAAGCTTCGCCTCCGCCTGCATCTCGAGGAAGCCACGCGGCAGGTGCAGCGCGCCGGGGATGAAGCCCTGTCGCCACTCGTCTTTTTCGCGAACGTCGACGATCGTCATCGGCTCGTTCCGCGCGAGCCTCGCCTCGAGATCCTCCAGCGAGAGCTGGCGGACGGCACCTTTTACTTCGAACAGCAGGTCCGAGTACGTCTTGCTCATCGCGCGGAGCATGGAGATTGCAATCCCGATAAGTCAAGCGAGGTCGGTCTCTTAGGACCTCTGTGAGGATTCACGCATGCGGGCATGCGTGTATGAGCGGATCCGGACGCGGGCTGAAGGGCGGACGCGGGAATCGAGGTATCCTCACGCGATGCGCGTACGCCTCGCTTGGCTCCTCGGTCTGCTCGTGATCGCATGTGGCCCGGCTCCCGCCGCGAACGACGCTGCCGCCGCAGACGGCGGGCTCGACGACGTGGGGCGCGATGCCGTCAGCCCGGACGCGTTCCTTCCGGACGACCCGGGCGCGGCGCGCGCGATCTTCGTTCTGGCGCCCGGCACCGACGGTGCGTTCTTCGATCTGCCGTGGCCCAACGACCTGCGCCGAACGAGCGACGGGCACGTGGACATGACCGGCTTTCCCAACCCCAACAGCCGTCTCTTCGCGGAGTACCTCGACTCGATCAACCGGCAGCAGATCGGGTTCGGGACGAACGGCGCGGTCTACTTCCGCTTCTCGCGCGCCGTCGACGAGTCGACCCTGCCCGTCGATCCGGCCGCGAGCCTCGAAGCGGGCTCGAGCGTGTTCCTGCTCGACGTGGATCCGGACAGCGCGACGCGCGGAGCCCGCATCCCGGTGACGACGCACTACCAGCACCTGGCCACGGCTTACTGGTCGGCGCGCTCGCTCGCGATCCGCGCGCCCGACGGCATCGCCCTCGAGAGCGACCACATCTACGCCGCCGTGATCACGAGCCGCGTGCATGCGCAGGACGGCAGCGCGTTCGGGCGTGACGCCGACTTCGAGACGATCGTCGACGGCAGCGCGGACGCTGCCTCCGTCGCCGTCTATCAGCCGGCGCTCGACACGCTCACCACCGAGCTCGGCGACGTCATCGCGCTGGCCGTGTTCACCACACAGGACACGACCGGGCTCGGGACGGAGCTCAGGGACTTCATCCGCGGCGAGTACCCGGCACCGACCGCGGTCCCGGACACCGTCGTGCGCAGCGTGCTCCGGGACTCGTACCAGCTGGTTCTCGGGAGCTACGGGCCGGTGCCCATCTTCCAGAGCGGCGTGATCCCGTACCAGAACGAAGGCGGCGAGATCGATCTCGACGACGGCACCATCGTCGAGGGCGAGTTCGACGCGCGCTTCGCGCTCTCGGTGCCTACGAGCGCGATGCCGGCGACGGGCTATCCGATCGTCCTCTACTCGCACGGCACGGGCGGCGACTACCAGAGCTTCACGACCGATGGGACCGCCGATCGGCTCGCGCGCGGCGGCTACGCGGTGATGGGCATCGATCAGATCCACCACGGCGCCCGGAACCCCACCACGGCATCGCCCGATCTTCTCTTCTTCAACGTCCAGAACCCGGAAGCCGTCCGCTTCAACACGCTCGAGAGCGCGCTCGACATCGTCACGCAGGCGCGCTTCGCCACCGGCCTCGAGCTCCCGGCCGACGTTCTCGAGCGCGACGCGATCGCCGTGCACTTCGACCCCGACCGCGTGTTCTTCTTCGGGCACTCGCAGGGCGGCCTCGTGGCCCCGCTCTATCTCGGCATCGACGACGGCGTGCGCGGCGGCGTCATCAGCGCGGGCGGAGCGCTCCTCGGGTACGCGCTCCTCGAGAAGACCCAGCCGTTCTCGATCCCGATCATCTTCCAGACCGCCCTGGGTATCGGCACCGACGCGCGCGCGTTCGAGCGCGAGGGCCTGGGGATCAACCATCCGGTCATCAGCGTCCTCCAGGGCTGGATCGAGCCCAGCGAGCCGGCGAACTACGCAGGGATGATCTTCGACCATCCGCGCGCGGGCTTCGCACCGAAGAGCATCCTCCAGACGGAAGGTCTGATGGACGTGTACACGCCGCCGCACTCGATCGAAGCGCTCGCGGTGGCGATCCGGAACCAGCAGGTGGAGCCGATCTCCCAGCGGATCGCGACGCTGGAGCTCCTCGGCATTCCGGCGGGAGGCGACACCGTCACGGCGAACGTGGCGGGCGGGCTCGCGACCGCCGGGCTGCTTCAGTTCCCCGACAACGGTCACTTCGCAGTCTTCATGAACACGTCGGCGCAGAGCCGGATCGCAGGGTTCTTCGAGTCGCTCCGGCTCACGGGCGGCCCGGGGGTGATCCCGCCCGCGCCCTAGGATCCTGTGCCAACGGAGCCGCGGTCAGGCGGCGATGCCGTGCTGCGCGAGGCCGTGCGCTTCGGGCACGTAGCCCTCCGCGACTGCGTACTCGGAGAGCTCGCGCTTCATGGCGGCGCGTGCGCGGTGCAGGCGCGACATCACGGTGCCGATCGGGCAGCCGATGAGCAGCGCAGCGTCGCGGTAGCTCCGGTCCTCGAGGTCGACCAGCACGATGACGCGGCGGAAGTCTTCCGGAAGCCCGGAGAGCGCGAGCGCCACCTCGTCGGAGAGCGCCTCGCCGGGCGTGAGATGGGCGCGCGAGTCCCAGCCGAGCGAGCGCAGCTCCTCGACCTGGACGGCGGCGAGCACGTCGCGCTCGCGGCGGCGCTTGCGGTACCCGTTGATGAAGGTGTTGAGGAGGATGCGATGCATCCACGCGCGCCCGTTCGTCCCGGCCTCGAAGCGATGCCAGAAGACCCACGCGCGCATCACCGCCTCCTGGACGAGGTCCTCGGCCTCGGCGCGAGATCCGGAGAGGCGCATTCCGGCCGCGAGCAGCTCGGTGCGATGCCGGAGGACCTCACGATCGAACGACGAGCGATCCAGCAACACCGTCGCGCTCTCTTCGATCACGTCGCGAGGAATCTCATGCTCTCCGGACGCGAGCAGCGCGCGGGAGTCGTACGAGGGGCGGTGCGTCGCGGGGTGATCGCTCATCAGAACCTCCGACGAGGCTCCTGAGCAACGTGCGGGCCAACCGCCCAAACGGGCCAAATTGCCTGGAAATCGCCCCAAACCGGGCCGGGCGGCCGATCGGCTGGTGCCACGTTGTCGAACGGCGCCCACGCCGTCGTGTCACCGTGTCATCAGCCGGGGGCGCGGGCCGCGGCGAGCGCGCGCGGCAGAGCATCGGCGACCTCGTGGGCGAAGAGGCCGCGATCGGTGATCGCCGCGAGCTCCCCCGCGCGTGCGTGTGCGAGCACCGCCGCCGATGCTGCGTCGACCGGGGAGCCCACCGCGAGCAGCGCTCCGACGGCGCCCGCGAGAACGTCGCCCGTGCCTCCGACGCCGAGCGCGGGAGTTCCGAGCGGACAGACGGCGAGCACGCCGTTCGGCGACGCCACGATCGTGCGAGCGCCCTTCAGGATCGAGACGTGTCCGGAGCGCTCGGCGAGGGCGGTCGCGGCAGCATATCGGTCCGCCTGCACGGCCTTCGTGGAGAGGCCGAGCAGACGCCCGGCCTCCGCAGGGTGCGGCGTGAGCACGCGCGGCGCGGCGCTCGAGCGAAGCCGGGCCAGATCGGTGCCGAGCGCCGTCAGCGCGTCCGCGTCGAGCACCGCGGGGATCGGCAGCTCGACCGCGAGCCGAAGCGCCAGCGCGCGCGAGATCCCATCGGTGCCGAGCCCCGGACCGACCACGGCGGCGCCCTTCCCTTGGCACTCGCGCAGGAGAGTCGCGACGGCCGCTTCGAGCGCTTCGGGAACCTCCAGCGTCATCAGCTCGAAGACCTTCGCGTCGAGCGCGGCCCGCGCCGTGGCCCGAGCAGCGAGGGTGACGAGGCCTGCGCCCATCCGCATCACGCCCATGCCAGAGAGGAGCGCGGCGCCCGTCTTTCCCGGCCCGCCCGCGACGACGAGTACGTGACCGGCGGTTCCCTTGTGCGCATCGCCTCGCCGGCGCGGCACGAGCCTGTCGAGATCTCGCGCGTCGAGCCGCAGCGCCGATAGAGCCAGCGGGGCTGGAACGCCGAGATCGACGACGTGGACGAATCCCGCGTGCTCCACTCCCGGGTGCTGCTGGAGCCCGCGCTTGTCGACGCCGAACGTGATGGTCGTGTGGGCGCGGATGGCCACGCCGAGCACGGCGCCCGTGTCGCAGTCGATCCCGCTCGGAAGATCGAGCGCGAGCACCGGGAGACCGAGCAGCTCGATGCACGCAATGACCGTCGCCTCGGGGCCTTCCACGTCGCGCGAGAGGCCCGTCCCGAAGATCCCATCGACGATCACCGTCGCGTCGCGGGCGAGCTCGCGGAGCACCAGCTCGTTCGATCCGAGATCTGCGATGGGCACGCCGAGCGCGAGGAGCGCATCGAGGTTGATCCGCGCGTCCCCGCCGACCTTCGCGCGGTCCCCGACGATCGCGACCCGCGGGGAGAGCCCGCGCGTGATCAGGTGGCGCGCGACGACCCAGGCATCTCCGCCGTTCTGGCCGACTCCGCCGATCACCAGCGCACGGCGTGCGTCGTGGTCGGCGACCAGCCGATCGGCGGCGCCCCGCCCGGCGTTCTCCATGAGGATCGCCCCCGAGACGCCGCGCGAGATCGCGGCGCGGTCCATCTCGCGCGCCTCGGCCCGTGTCGCGAGCGGTCGGCTCACGGGACGTCCACCTCGCGCACGGACTCCAGGATGACGACCGCTGCGGCGACACCACCGTCATGCGTGATGGTGAGGTGCGTCCGCGTCACGCCGAACTTCGCAGCCGCCTCCGCCCCGACGCCGCGGAGCTCGAGGCGCGGTGGTGCGTGGTCGCTCGCCGCGTGGATCACCATGTCCGACCAGCGGAGGCCGGGCGGCGCGCCGAGCGCCTTGATGGCGGCCTCCTTGGCGGCGAACCTGCCGGCGAACGGCACGGCGGGGTCGCGCTTGCGCGTGCAGTAGTCGCGCTCTTCCTCGCTCAGGACCTTGTCCATGAACGCGACGCCGTGCTTCTCGAGGTTCTTTCGCATTCGCTCGATGTCGCAGACGTCGAGGCCGAGCCCGACGATCATCGGCTCAGCGCTCCGTCCCGCAGCCGTTCGCCCTCGGCCATCGCGGCGAGGAAGCGCTTCACCGCAGCCTCCATCCCGATGAGGACTGCGTCGGCGACGATGGCATGCCCGACGTTGAGCTCTTCGATCTCGGGAGCGTGCGCGAGGAGCGCGACGACGTTCTGGGCGTGGAGCCCGTGCCCCGCCGCGACGCGCATCTCCGGCGCGACCCTCACCGAGTACGCCGCCGCGGCGCGGAGCCGCTCGAGCTCCTCCATCGGATCGGCCGCGTTCGCGTAGTCGCCGGTGTGTAGCTCGATCGCCTTCGCACCGACGGACATGGACGCGTCGATCTGCGCGGGCTCCGGGTCGATGAAGAGGCTCGTCGGGATCCCCGCCGATGCCAGAGACTGCACCGCGCGCGCGACAGCCTCGCGCTGACCGACGACGTCGAGGCCGCCCTCGGTGGTTCGTTCCTCGCGCTTCTCGGGAACGAGCGTGACCAGGTCCGGCCGGATCCGCAGCGCGAACGCGACCATCGCATCCGTCGTCGCCATCTCGAGGTTGAGGAACGTCTTCACCGTTCGCCTCAGCACCTCGACGTCGCGATCCTGGATGTGCCGTCGGTCCTCGCGCAGGTGCACCGTGATACCGGCCGCACCCGCGGTCTCGCAGAGGGCCGCTGCATCGACGGGGTCGGGGTACGTCGTGCCGCGTGCTTGTCTCAGCGTCGCGACATGATCGACGTTCACGTGAAGCCTGACACTCGTCATCGGTGCGTCACGTTACCACTTCGCGATCCCGGGGAAAGGTCAGGCGGCCGAGTCGACGCGAAGGTCCTCCGTCACGACTCGCTCACGCTCGCTACCCACCGCGATGATCAGCTCACTGCGCTCGACCAGCTTGGCGTCGAGCAGCGCGCGCATGTAGCCGTCGGCATAGCCGTGGGCGCGCGCGAGCTTCGCGTACGGACCGCCCGCGAAGCGTGCGCGGGTCACGTCGGCGATCAGCCCTCGTACCGTATCGAGCAACATCTTCTTCGACATCGATTCGCTCCGTTTGTCGTCACGGCATCGGGTGACGAACGTTCATCGCGAATGCCTGAGCGCGCGAACGCGGTCAAAAAAAACACGAGGTTTGCGCGAATGTTGGCAGCGCGATCGCGCGCGGCGAGGATTCGCCCACCATGCAGCAACTCTGGAACGATCCGAAGGACACGATGCCGCTCGCCAGCTTCGACAAGAAGGAGCGGCGCGAGATCTCGAACGAGCGACGGGAAGACGACAGTCGCGCGACGAACGGAGAGCGGCGCATCTCGCTCGCGCGCACGTTCCGCGCGATCTTCAAGCTGTGATCTCAGCAAGAGTGCTCGCGTAGCCGACCGCGCACGGGAGTGCCCGCTCCGGGCACGGACGGTAGCGGGCGGCGAAGCGAGCCGATCATCCATCGACCGTCTCAGCAAGAGTGCGAGCTTCTCAGCTCACGTCGCCGGGCTCGGCTTCCTTCTTCTTGCGCGCGCGCTTCGGCTTCGCCGCGACCTCGGTCGTGTCGCTGGGGCCAACCGCCGCCGCGCCCGCCGCGCCCGCGGCGGTCCAGCCCTTCTTCA
>JBBSAT010000295.1:0-10069 GCA_038252025.1 Polyangiales bacterium
ACGCGCCCCCCCGCAGGCCGACTTCGATTTCGGACCTTGAACGACCGTGCGAGAGCACGCGCCGAAGGCGGACGTGCGCCCGAAGCGCGCCCGAGGACGGCGCGATTCGCCGCCTGGCCTCCGAAAGCCGCCTCGACGCCGGGCTTGACCCTCGGAACGGGCTCCGTGATCCTCGATCTTCGTGCTCGATGACCGCTTCACCGACCTGCCAGCCCCACCGAGAGGCTCCGTGCGGCCTCCGGCGGTGTGACGATGCTGCTGCTGACTGGTGATCCGCTCCTGATGATCGCCCTCCTCGGAGGAGGCGGCGTGATCGCTGGGCTCTTCTGGTACTTCTCCGCGCACCAACGCGCGATCCGGAAGATCCGCGGGGTGGCGATCACGCGCGTCGCCGACGCGAAGGATGGTGAGTGGGTCCGCCTCGTCGGAACGGTCCAGGCAGGAACGCGCACGCTGAGCGCGCCGCTGAGCGGCCGCGCGTGTGGGTACTTCGACGTCCAAGTGCAGGTCCGCGTCTCGCGCGGAAAGAGCTCGCACTGGCGCTCGCTGTTTCACGAGATCGAGTCGGTGGACTTCGTGCTCGATGACGGCAGCGGGCAAGCGCAGATCCAGACACAGCACTTCAGCTGCGCCGTGGTGCGCGATCACCACCGGACGTCGGGCACGTTCAACGACGCGGGTGAGGATCTGATCGAGCTGCTCGCGCGCCACGGCCACGAGCCCACCAACATGCTCGGGATGAACAAGACCATGCGCTACGACGAGGGCGTGCTCGAGCCCGGCGAGCAGATCGCCGTGATCGGACGCGCGCGCTGGGAAGACGACCCCTCGCCCGGCGCGGTGGCGCCTGCGTCCGGTGGCTACCGCGGTTCGAACCGAGCGAAGCGACTGGTCCTGGAGGCCAGCGATCAGCCGGTGCACGCGAGCGACGATCCCAAGGCGCTGACGTTAATGGAGCCATGCGCGCGATCGACGTCGCCAACGTCGGTCCGCCGGGGTTGGTGTTCTCTCTCTTGCCCCCGACGAGCCGTCTCATCGATCGAGCGTCGTTCGCATCTCGTCCAGGGTCGCCCCCATGCGCTCGACCGCGAGCAGCACGACGTCGAGCGCCTGCGGCTGATCGCTCGCCCGCGCTAGATCGGCAGCCTGCCGCAGCGGCGCGATCGGCACGACGCGCGCGGGCACGCTGGAGCCGCCCGCGAGCATCGCAGCGATCGCTCGCACGTTCTCGACGAGCGCGGCGAGCACTGGGGCGAGCTCCTCGGCATCCACGTGCTCGATGAGCCCGGGCATCGCGAGCTGCCGCGCGTAGAACGCGAGCGTCGAGCTGCCGCGCACGAGGCCGGACGCCGCGGGGCCCAAGCGCAGGCCACCACGCGTGAGCGGCTCGGCGGCGGCGCGCACGTCGAGGAGCGCGCGGTCGAGCGCACGCACGCGCTTCCTCGACGCGCGGGCGTGCTCACGCGAGGCGAGCGCCACGTCCTCGAGATCTTCGCCGAGCAGCGAGAGAAAGCGCGCGAGCGCTCCGCGGAGCTTCGCGCCGGTGTGTGACGGAAGCACCAGCGCCGCACAGAGCGCACCGATCGCCGCGCCGGCCGCCGTCTCTTCGAGCCGCACGTACAAGAGCCCCTCGGAGTATCGGCCCGTGAGCTGGTAGAGCAGCGCGAGGCCCGCGGTCAGCCACATGACCATCACGGTGTAGGAGGTCTTGCGCGCGTACATCGCGAGGAAGACGCAGAGGAACAGCAGCGCGAGCTCCACGCGAGGATGACCGACCACCAGCGTCGCGACGGCGGCGCCGAGCATGACGCCGACGAACGTACCGAGAGTGCGCCGTCCCGCGCGCACCAGGATCTCGCCGCGCGTGCTGGACGGCGCGATCACGAGGTACGCGGCGAGCGCCGCCCAGAACCAGCGATCGGGTGAGATCATGCGGCCCACGAAGACCGCGGCGGCCGTCGCGATCGAGACCTGGATCGCGAGCCGCGTCGTCGGGTCTAGACCCTCGGCCTCGGGCTCGCTCGCTGGCTCCGGGATCGGGCGCGCACCGGTGCGCGGCGAAGCCGACACGCGCGCGGGCTGCGCGGCGCGTCGCAAGGACGACAGCGCATCGCCGAACCGGGTGATCGCGAGCGCGAGATGCGGGCTCTCTCGCGCCTCGTGCGCCGCAGCCGCGAGCGCGAGGTCCGCTTCCTCGGTGTCCGCCCGACCGCGCAAGATCGCCTCGTTCGCGGCGAGCGCGCGCGCGAGCGCCTCGCGACACGCCGCGGACGTCTCCTGGCTTCGCAGCATCGCGAGGACGCCCGCTCCCACGCGCTCGGCGGCGACCTCCAGCTCGAACGCGCGCCGCGTCGCGAGATCCGTCGAGCGACCGAGCGCCTCGGAGGTGACGAGCTCGAGCCGATCCTCGAGCGCGAGCGCTGCCTCGTTGAGGCGCTGGAACGCGACGCGACGCTTCTCGCTCTGCGCGTCCGCATCGCCCCGCGTGAGCGCCTCACCGAGCCAGCGCAGCACGTCGGCGGCGAGGATCGGAAGCGCCCGCTCGAGGCCGGCGATCGCGCGCTGCGTTCGTCCGTGTGCGAACGCCATGCGCACGATCAGCGCCGCACCGATCGCGAGCCAGCCGGTGCCGACCACGCTCGTCAGGTGCGCGAGCGGCACCTGGAAGAAGAGCGCGAAGAAGTACGCGCGGAATCCCACGGAGCCTGCCGCCGTGCCGCGCGCGCCGAGACGCTGGAGCATCACGGACGCGAAGGCGGAGAGCACGAAGCCGACCAGGCTCAGGGTCGCGTGCGGGGCGAGCACCGTCCCGGCGGCGAGCCCGAGCGTGAGCGGCACGAGCAAGAGCCCGAACGTCCGTCGCTCGCTCTCGGGCGTGGTCTCGCCGACCGTCACGCTCACGATCATCGCGAGCACGCCGGCCACCATCTGCGCCGACCTGGGCAGCCCGAGCGCGGGCCCGAGCAGCGTCGCGATCCCCGCTGCGAGCGCCGCTGCGAGCGTCGCCGCCAGCGCGCCGCGAAGGCGCGCACCGTCGGGATCGCGAACGAGCCGAACGGCATCGAGCCAGCCGAGCGCGCGCTGCGGATCGACCGAGGGCATGCGTGTCCTGACCCCACGCGAAGCGTTCGGTCAAGGTGCCGCCGCGCGCATTGCGCGGGAGCGCGGACCGGCTGGGCGAGGTGCTCCCGGCCCTGCTCTTTCACGACGCCGTCTACGACCCCACGCGGGCCGACAACGAGGTCTATGACGACTTCGAGCGCCAGATCCGAGAGGAGTACGCGGCCGTCCCGGAGAGCCCGTTTCGAGCCGGTCGACGGGCCGTCCTCGAGTCGTTCCTCACGCGGAGCGCGATCTATCGAACGCCCGAGCTCCGAAGCCGCAGAGAGTCGCTGGCGCGCGCCAACCTTTCGCGCGCCATCCGCGGCCTGACGTAGGCGGTCGCGCCCGACGGCGCCGATCGCCCGATGAGCTCACCGCATCGGAGGCGCCACCGAGCTCTCGGCAGCGCTGCTGTCTTCTCGTCTCACGCGGCGTGTGGGTCTCTTCAGATCTCGTCGGTGAACGCAGGCATCCGTCCCTGCTCGACGAGGTCCCGTAGGTGCACGCCCGCTTCGCTGTTTCCGAAACCGTACGCGACGCACAGGTTCTCGTCCGCGCGCGCGAGGCGCCATGGCTCCGGCGCTTCCGTGCGCGCCCGCGCTCCTCGTCCGCCGGTGCGCCCAGGGCCCGCGCAGGCGGACGAACGCGTTTGACGACGACGCTCGTTCGATCCCCCCCTTCGAGCTCGACCCGCACGATCTCGCCGTAGCCGCTCCAGAGCGTCTCGAGCTCGCGGGCGCCGGTCGCGCGTCGAGCGCCCGCCAGCTCGGCGACGTGCGCGAGCATCGAGGCTCGAGAAGGGTCGACCACGTCTTGCCTCGCCCGAGAGTGTAGCGTTGGTCACGGGCTCTGCGCCCGCCGCCGGGGTCGGCTATGTTCGGCCGCGATGACACCGCAGATCGATCCGCGTCTCGGGCGCTCGCAGGTCTCGTTCGTCGACCCTCGTCGCTTCGGCTGGCCGGTGATCACGCTCGGAGGCGCGCTCGCTTGCGCCGGACTTCTCATCGGCGGGCTCCTCTTGGCCGAGCCTCCGCACTACATGAGCGACGCGCTCGGGCTCGGCGCGTTCGTCGCGTTCCTGGCGCTCGGCGGTCTGGTCGCGCTCGGTCTCGGCGTGGCCGAGATGGTCCGCGGGCCGCGGGTCTGGCACCTCTGTGACCACGGTCTGGTGCGGACTGCGAAGGCCGGCGATCAGGATCGGCTCGTGATGTGGCGCGACGTTCCGCGGCTCGATCTCGTCGAGGTGCGCATGCGCGGCGTGACGCTCGGCTATCGCCTCGCCGGGCTGAGCGTGTCGACACCGCCGGTCCCCCGCGACGTCGCTCAGCGAGGCGTGGCGCTCTGGCGCGCGGCACAGCCGGTCCTGGCGGTGGCGTGATGACGGGCTTCTGCGGCCGCTTCGACGAGGCCACATCAGGAAGGCGATCACCATGAGCGTCGACGAAGAGAAGACCGATCCGGTCGAAGAGCCGCGCGACCCGAAGCGCGAGAGCGGCGGCTCCGAGGAGTTCTCGCTCGCCCTGGGGGAGGCGGCGGCGCCGGAGGTGCGCACCGAGCTTCCCGACCCGGACGCCATCGACGCGCTGGACCGCTACGGGGCCGGACCGATCCTGGGGGAGGGCGGCATGGGCGTGGTGACGCTGCGGCGTGATCGCAAGATCGGAAGGAGCGTCGCGCAGAAGACGCTGCACCCGTACCTGGCCGGCGATCGAACCCAGCGGCGCTTCGTGCGCGAGGCGCGCGCCCAGGCGCAGCTCGAGCACCCGGCGATCGTGCCGGTCTACGACCTCGGCCGGGACGCGAAGGACGGGCTGTTCTTCACGATGAAGCGCGTCCGCGGGCACACCCTCGCGCGTGTGCTCGACGGGCTCGGGGCCAAGGAGCCGCACTACGTCGCGAGCTACGGCAGGCGCCGCCTGCTCACCGCGTTCCTCCAGGTCTGCCGCGCGATGGACTACGCGCACGCGCGCCGCGTGCTGCACCGCGACCTCAAGCCGTCGAACGTGATGCTCGGAGACTTCGGTGAGGTCTACGTGCTCGACTGGGGGCTCGCGCGGATCCTCGACGAGGCGCCGCTCGACGCGCAGCCCGAGGAGCCCCCGGAGCAGAGCGCGCCCTCGCGCCCGTCGATCCTCGATGCCGTGGACCTGTCGCGCACGACGGCGCTCGACACTGCCGCCGCCGGCACGCTCGCGTACATGGCGCCCGAGCAGCTCGCCGGAGAGGCGCTCACGCCGCGCACCGACCTCTACGCGCTCGGCATCATCCTCTACGAGATCCTCACGCACCGGCGCTTCCGCGAGGACCCGAGCTTGCTCAAGGTCGCGATGGAGATCACCGAAGGTCGCGTCGCGCGTCCGTCGGACGTGGACCCCGACGCAGACCCGGAGCTCGATGCGATCTGCGCGCGCTGCACCGCGAGCGATCCTTCGGACAGGTTCGAGAGCGCGGGCGCGCTGGCCGACGCCATCGAGCGAGTGCTCGACGGAGAGCGCGACACGCAAGCACGGACGGCCGCCGCCGGGCGGCACCTCGCGCGCGCGAAGGAGCACCTCGCCGGCAAGCCGACGGACGAAGCCGGCGCGAGCCGCGTCGCGGCGATGCACGATCTCCTGCGTGCCGTCACGCTCGACCCCGGCGCGGAAGAGGCGCAGACGTTGCTGGTGGACCTCGTCTCCGACGTGGACGGTCAGGTCCCACCGGAGGCGCGGCCCTTCATCGCGCGCGCACGGGAGGACCACCGGATCGAGGGGACGACCGCGGCGATGCTCGGCGTGCTGGCGTGGCTCGCGCCCGTACCGATCGTGTTGCTCTTCAACAGCGTTCGATCCTGGCCGCTGCTCGGTCTGATGGTCGGCGCGTGCGTCGGCGTTCTCGTCTTCGCCTGGTACGCGCGCGCGCACCGTACGGTGGGATTCGGCGCCGCGATGCTCGCGGCCGGCCTCTTCTCGGTCGTGGTCGTCCTCACGAGCGGCCTCGTCGGTCCTTTCGTGCTCGTGCCGACGGTCGGGACGACGGTCGCGATGTTCTTCGCGATGTACGTGTCGCGTCGCGAGCGGCTGATCGTCAGCGGCCTCCTCGGGCTCGCGGTGCTCGTCCCCTTCGTGCTCGAGGCGTACGGCTTGGTTCCGCCGGGCTACTCGATCGAGGGCGACCGCATCGTGCTCTTTCCGCGCGTCATCGATCTCCCGCCGGTCGCGACCGACCTCGCGCTCGCCTGGTCGAGCGGGAGCTTCGTCGTGCTCGCCGCGTGGATCGTGGGGCGCATGCACGATCGGCTGGAGCGCGCGGAGGAGCGCTTGCTCGTCTCCGCGTGGCACCTGCGGCGGCTGTTCGCGGGCGCCGAGCGCGAGCGCATCACGCCCGACGCTCGATGACCTCCGCCACGGTGCGAACGACACCGAACCAAGGGAGCGACATGACCGAATCGACGGTAGCGATCATCGGCGGCGGCATCTCCGGGCTCGCGTACGCGCACGTGCTCCGCAAGAACGGCTTCGCGCCCGTCGTCTTCGAGAAGGCAGAGCGCGTCGGTGGCGTGTGGGCCGTCGCATATCCTGGCGTGCGCCTCCAGAACGTCGACTTCCACTACCACCTCTCGGACGTGCCCTGGCCGTTCGTGCCGGACGAGCACCCGACGCGCGATCAGATCCGCGCCTACTGGGAGCACGTCGTCACGCACCTCGGGCTGGACGTGCGCCTCGGCCACGAGGTCCAGGTCGCGGAGGAGCGTGACGGCGGCTGGCGCATCGTGACGAAGGCCGGAGACGAGATCGCCGAGCACCGGTTCGATCGCGTGATCGTCGCCGTTGGGCAGTACACGGAAGGGAAGCATCGTCCCCCGTTCGAGGGTGAAGGGACGTTCGGCGGTCAGATCGGCACCGAGCGAGACATCGGCGACTTCTCGTCTCTCGCGGGCGAGCGAGTCGTCGTCGTGGGGTTCGGCAAGAGCGCGCTCGACGTCGCAGCGCTCGCGTCCGCGAGCGGCGCCGAGGTGCACCACGTGTTCAGGACCCCGCGCTGGGTGTTGCCCATGCACGTCCTCGGCCTCCACTCGAGCTGGCTCATCTTCAACCGATTCGGCTCGGTGATGATGCCGGCCTGGGGACATCCCACGGCGATCGAGCGCTTCTTGCACCGCCGACTCGGGGGCGGGGTGAAGATGTTCTGGAGAACCCTCGGTGCGGTCGTTCGATGGCAGCTCCGTCGCTTCGCAGCCGGAACGGGCGCCGCCGGGCGCGTGCGGCTCGATCGCGTTCTGCCGACGCACGCGCTCTTGCCGGACCTCCGGAGCGCCGTCGCGCTGGCGCCGCCCCACTACTACAGCCGCGTCGCGACGGGGGAGATCCGCACCCACCACGCGGGGCTCGCGCGCTTCGACGAGACGGGCGTCCAGCTCTCGGACGGCAGTCACGTCGCGTGCGATCGCGCCGTCCTCGCCCTCGGCTCCGAGGCTCCGCGCTTCCCCTTCCTCGGGCCCTCGCTCCGGCGCGCGCTCGAGAGCGAGCCCGATGGCGTTCAGCTCTATCGCCACCTGGTGCATCCGTCGTTTCCGCACATCGGCTTCGCGGGCTTCAACCATGGCTTCATGCACGTCCCGGCAGCGGAGGTGGGAGCGCAGTGGATCGCATGTCTGTGGCGTGGCGAGCTCGAGCTTCCGTCCACCCTCGAGATGGAGCGCTCCGTCGAGCGCGTGCGCGCGTGGAAGCGCGAGAACATCGCCTTCGAGCCTTCGCGATCGTGCGCGATCAACACCCGCTATCAGCAGTACCTGGATATGCTGCTTCAGGACCTGGGCGTCTCTCCGTACCGCAAGCTTCCGAACGTGATCGCAGAGGTATTCGCGCGCTATGCGGCCATCGACTACGCCGGCGTCGTCGACGAGGTACGAAGAGGCCGCGTGCGCCCGCTACGGCCCGGCCCGTACGACGCCTGACCGGAGGCACTGCCTCCGTCGAGAGCACCTGGACTTCAACGGATTTCAGGCGCTGTCAGACGCGCGCCGAGGTGTCGGGTGACACGCTCGTTCCGCGCGCGCATCTCGCTCGCGCAGTCGGGGGAAGAAACATGAGCGACGTCGAGGCCGCGCTGCGGCAGGCCGCACAGCCACACCTGCGGTCGACCGAGCAGATCAACGGATGCGGCGCGATGTCGCGCGTGGTGCCGATCGCGGGGCTGTTCATCCCGTTCACGCGGCGGACTCGCGGTCAGCGCAGGTGGCAGTCGCGGGCGGCGCGCAGGAAGCAGTCCATCCCGCCGGTGCTCTCGATACAATGGGCGTAGGGCTCGAACAGCGTGGGGCAGCTGGTGGCGCAGGTGACCCGAGCGAACCCCTGCAGATCACCGCACATCGGCACGCCCTCGGCGCAGCACGCGAAGGAGCGCCAGAGCGGCTCGCAGCCGGCCTCGTTCGCGCAGTGGAAGATCGTTCCGTAGACGCAGGCGCGGCACGGTGTGTCGAGGCATGCATCGCGACAGGGCTCGTCCCCGTCGGCGCACATGCTGCGGCAAGCGCTTACGGCCTCGGAGCACGGCGGACCGCTGAACGGGGGGAGCGACTCCTCGTCGCACGGCACGCGTCCTCCAGAGTCGATCGGCACGCCCCCGTCGGGCCGCGGGCCTCCGTCGGCCCGAGGCCCCGAGTCGCGGCCAGCGTCGTGCGATCGGTAGCAGCCGGCGACGAGCGTCAGGACGACGGAGAGCGACGCGACGAGCAAGAAGCGCACAGCTGAGCTTGCCCCACATGCGCGAGGCAGCGCCAGGCGACGGCGGAGCGGCGATCCATGCGACGTTGGGATCGAGCTCGGCGGCGCGACAGGCGTAGTCCGCGGCGAAGTAGGCGCCGTCAACGTGGGTCGGCTCGCTCCTGCCCCGAGGCGCGGGACCCTTCCCGTCACCCTCACGTCCGCTGCAAGGGCCAGCGCCCTCTCACCGCGCGCACGGTGAGGACGTAGGCCACGAGCGCGATGATCCATGCGACGTTGGGATCGAGCCCGGCGGCGCGACAGGCGTAGTCCGCGGCGAAGTAGGCGCCGAGCGTGATCGGGATCGTGGCGAGCTGGCGCAGAGGGCGCTGCATGCCCGACTCGAATCGGTGGCCCGAGGACTCGAGCGCGCTCCGCTGCTCTGGCGAGAGCAGGTACCAGGCTCGGCTGGGCGCGCCGGAGACGAGCTGAACGACGCGCCGCGCATCTCCGGCCCGTGCGAGCGCTTCGTTCGCGAGCGTGCTCAGGCGAAGCCCGACGAGCTCGCTGGCGCGCGCCGGGGCCGACCGGATCGCCTGATCGACGAAGTCGCGGTCCTTCGGCTCGAGCGACCACGTGAGGCCGTGCTCGGCGAGAAACGCCGACCAACGCGCCAGGTCGTCTTCCATGGATGCGGTCGACCACGCGCCGGTGAAGGAGCTCAGCGAAGCGAGGTCGACGTTCGTGGTGGTCATCGGCGGGCGGAGGCTATCAGCCGCCGTCCGGCGGCGCATGACCCCCGATCGCTCACGGGCAGGAGCACTCGGCGCCGGCCTCGTCGCACGCCGAGATCGCATCTCTCGAGATCCAGAAGCGCGCTCCGGCAGGCGGAGTGAGGCCGCCGACTGGCGGCTCGATCGCGAGGTGGCCGTCACGGCGCTCCACGATCCGCACTTCGGTCCCCTCGCGCACGCGCAGCCGCGAGCTCAGGCCGGGCTCCGCTCCGACGTCGAGGTCGCTCGCGCGCAACACGATGGCGTCGGGGCATCCGTCGCGATCGTCGGCCGGGTCACACCCCGAGTCGCTCCAGCGCTCGACGTCTCGCGTGATCGACGACGTCTCGACCCATCCATCGACCGTGGGAGTCTCACCGTTCGAGTCGGGCCCGGTGATGTGCGCCCAGCCCTCACGTTCTTCGACGAGATGGAGCAACGCGACTCCGAAGAAGAACGGCTCGACGGTGATCGCGATCGGTGCGTGCGGCGCCGCCGCCAGCGCGAGAC
>JBBSAT010000296.1:0-10000 GCA_038252025.1 Polyangiales bacterium
GCGGCGGCGGTGGCGGTGGCGGCGCGCTGCGGATCGCGAGCCGCACCTCGATCGTCGTCCGCGGCGCCCTCCGCGCGAACGGTGGCGCCGGGGGCGAGAGCCCGGTGGACGTGACCGGCGGTGGCGGCGGCGGATCCGGCGGTCTCGTGTTCCTCGCGGCTCCGACGCTCACGGTCGACGGAAGCGTGAGCGCGATCGGCGGCGTCGGGGGCGGAGTGGGCACCCCGTCCGAGGGCGGGGGCGGGGGCATCGGGCGCATCCGCATCTCGGCCTACACCGAGCTATGCACGCTGCGAGGCACGTTCGATCCGCCGTTGAGCAGCAGCTGCGAGCCATCGAACGCCCTCGAGCGCACCTACGTCGCGCGCTACCCGAACTGAAGGATCCACGCTCCGGATGGACGCGCTGGGCATGGGCCGAAGCCCACCCCGGTGGAGCGACGCGGGCGCGTCAGTACAGCTCGCCGCCGAGACCGAAGATGAACATCGTGTTGAGGTTCGGATCGAGCCAGGTCGGGTGGGCCTCGATCGACAGCACGAAGCCGTGGCGATGAGCTTCCGTCTCGTGCTCGTGGCCGAGCACGAGCGCGACACGGAAGTTGCCGCCGAGGCGCGCGTCCGACCGCCCGCACGTAGGCCGGGGGTCGTTCGAGTCGCAGCCCCAGAGGAAGTCGAGCGAAGGACCGGCGCCGAACTGGAAGTGATCGGCGATCGTCAGCTCGAACATCAGCGAGTGGAACGCGAAGCCGCCGAAGCGCGCGTTCGGCCGATCCGGCTCGAAGCTTCCGAGCATGAGATGAGCCTGGAGGTAGACGGCGACGACGTCCGTGAACTGAACGCCGATGCGCGGGGCGATGCCTCCGGCGGCGCCATACACCTGCCCAACGAAGCCCGCGCCGACTGCGCTGAGACCGAAGCGGACCCGAGGTCTGAGGTCGTGCTCGTGATGGTGGTGCACCACGACGACCGTGTCCTGGGCCGAGGCGGCGGCGATGCTCCCCACGCTCGCGATCGCGAAGACGAGGGCGAAGAGGGACCGCGAGGCGCGGGGATAGCGGAGACCGTCATCGAATGTCATGCGGCGCCCCACTTCACGTTGTGTGCCGCGCTCCAGCGCACGTGAAGAGCCGCCCTTCGCGGCATCGCGCCACAGGCGGGGCGGACCTCAGCAGACATGCTCCACGAGCAACGGAACCCGCAGCCGCTCGCAGCGTCAGACCACTTCGGAGGAGCTCGACGCGGGACCGCCTGGGGTGACTAACGGCACCGGTAGATCCACGTCCACGCGGTTCCGTCCGCTCCCCTTGGCGCGATAGAGCGCTGCGTCGGCGCGACCCAGCCACTCGGCACGGTCGCCCCCGGCATCGGTGAGCGACGCGACTCCCACGCTGATGGTGAGGACGCCTCCCTCGCATGCCGGGTGTGCGATGGAGAGAGCCTCCACCGCGCTTCGGACGCGCTCCATCACGCGCAGCGCGGCTTCCAGAGTCTGCTCCGGCAGGATGACGAGGAATTCCTCGCCGCCATACCGATAGAGCATGTCGGCCTGACGAAGCGTCCGCCGGATCTCACTCGCCACGAGCCGCAAGGCGGCATCGCCCGCGAGGTGACCGTGGGCGTCGTTGTATTGCTTGAACCAATCGATATCGCACAGCGCAGCACAGAAGCGATGGCCATAGCGCGACGCGCGCGCCTCGATGACGTCCAGATCCTCGCCCAGCCTCAACCGGTTTGCGCTCTGCGTGAGCGTGTCGACCCGAGCCGCCTCGAACGTGATGTCACCCTGCCTCGCGAGCGCCGCGTTTCGGCGCGAGAGCGCGCGTTGCATGGAGACCACGCGCGTCGCCGACAAGAGGCGTGCTTCCAGCTCGTCGATGACGACGGGCTTCGTGAGGTAGTCGTCGGCGCCTGCCCGCATGCCTTCGAGGAAGTGCTGCTTGTCGCCGTAGGCGGTCGTCAGCACGAAGTAGACGTACTCGGACTCGGAGTTGGCGCGCACGAGGCGACAGAGATCGACGCCGCTCATGTTCGGCATCGACCAGTCGCTCAGGATCACCTGCGAGGGCTCGCGACACTGGTGCGCCCAGGCTTCTGCTCCGTCCTGCGCGGTCACGAACGGGTGCCCGAGAACCGTCAGGGCCTCGCCGAGAACGGCGAGCGCGTCGGCGTCGTCGTCGACGATCAAGACGCGAAGCGGTCCCGGGGCGGAATCGCCGACGTCGCTTGGAGGGACCGAGCTCAGAAAAGACGCCATGAGACGGCCGACTGCAAGGTCCACGCCCGGTAGCCCAGCGCTGGGAGCGGTCGCGGGCTTCGAGGGCCCGCCGGCGCCTCCGGTCGGCAGCCGATCATGCGTGGTGGCCGTGTTCGTCGCTGGTGAGCGCCGCCGCACGCGGGGCGCAATGTCCCGGAAGCGTGTCGCCGCGGACGAGCAGCCCGCCAGCTCAGTGCGTCGCCTCGTGGACGGATTCGTCGACGTCGTGAGCAGCCTGGTCGATGTCGTGGCCGACTTGCTCGGCGGGACCGCGCGTCGGTCCGCATCCGACCGGGTTGATCAACGCAAAAGCACCGAGGACGAGGAAGGCACCGGCACGGAGCCAGCGGGGCGCGTCGCTGCGTGTCATCGAAAGGGGAACGCGTCGCATGTCATCTCCAGCTGCGGCACCAAGCTGGGCCGCCACGCGACCGCCCAGAGCGAAGGGCGTGCCACCCGCGTTCCGCGCATCGGCTATGGTGGTGCGGGGGAGGAAGGCCGGGCGAGTGCGAAGAGAATGCGGCTGCCTGTTCGCGGCGCTGATCCTGACCGGATGCATCCGAACCACGTCGGAGGTCGACGCATCGACGACGATCGACAGCCCGGCGATGAACGCGGACGCGAACGACGGATCGCTCGACGCGAGCACGTGCAGCGAGTCCTTCGGCTCCGGGCTCCGACCCGCCTTCGGACGTCTCGATGGTCGGCTCGTCGCGATCGTCCCACCGGACGCGAGAGAGTGCCGCGGCGATGCCGATCACCTGCGCCTCCAGCTCCTGATCGGCGGCGCGGTCTACGACGTGGCCGTGACGGCACGCTCGTCGATGAACCCGACGATGCCCGAGGTGTTCTTCGCCGCCGTCGTGCTCGCGCCACCCGGTCCGCCCTTCGCGGAGGGGTTTCACACCGATGTCGCGCTCGACTATCCATCGCTCGGCGTCCACGCGAGCGATCTGACGCCGCTCGCCGAAGCAGATCTGGCCGCCCGCCTCGAGGTCGAGCTGCTCGACGTGAGCTCGATCTCGGTCTTCGCCACCGGCTATGCGGACGGAGACGGCGCACACCTCGTCCACCGCAACGGAAGTGGGTTCGACGGCGCCATCGTGCTGCGCCCGCTCGACCCGATCAGCCCGGTCCTGGTCTTCCGTTTCGCGGACCAGGCGTTCTGATCTCGGACGCCTGAGCCGTCCTCCCAGGGTTGCGCGCTCCTGCCCGCGTCGGAGCCGTCCGCTTTCGTCACGTCGCGGCAGGCAGAACCACACGCTCGCGATCGGGGACGCGACGTGAGCGTGGGACGCTTTCACACGTGCGCGCACCGCGAGGACGGTGTGATCCTACGCACGGGCAAGAACGACACCGGCGCCCTCGCTAGCGGAGATCTCGAGCGCCGTCTCGAGCCCACTCAGGTCGTCGGCGTGGAGTGATGGGCGCGCGCCTTGACGCTCGACGCTCATGTCTGCAGAGTCTCAGACGACGTGCGACTCCTCTCCATCTTCCTCGTGACGGGCTACTGCTGCCTCGCGGCCGTGACTGGAGCTTCGGGCGGACAGGGGACCTCGGCGACCGTGGAGACCTCGTCGGGCGATACCCGCGAGGACGGCGATCCGAACGCGCGTGGGCTCGCGGAGGTCGACGCCCTCGATGACCTCGACGAGATCCTCGACACCGCGACGCGCGATCGTTCGCTCCGCGCGCCCTTCGCCGCCACGCTCGAGAGCGTGGCGCACCTCCGGGCCCTACAGGCTGCACCTCCCGCTCGCTCGCTCGCACCGCCGACACGCCCTCCGAACGCCGCCTGACGCGGGGCCCAGCGGCCGCGCGTCGGTTCCTTGGACCGCACGGCGATCGCTCGAGAGCGTCCGTGCATGGCGAGGAGGAGCTGCTGGTGCGGCTCATGCGTCTGGAGCTGTCGATGTCCGAGTCACGTTCTTCTTCCACCGATGTCCCGAGCGTGGCCCCGTCCGCGCACGAGGCACCTCCGCTCGCGCGTTGGGTCGAGCCGGCGGCTGCGCTGAGCCTCGGCGCGCTCGTGGCCGTCACGATGCGCGCGGCATCGCCGGCTCCGCTCTGGGCCGGCGCGCTGGCCATCGCGCTCGATGCCGGAACGGCCGCGCTGCTCGGCCGAGCGTGCCGCGCGCTCTCGCGCCGCGCGGTGCGTGAGCATTGGGAAGGGCTTCCGCTCGCCGAGGGCGTGCACGCGACGATCGAGAGAGGTAGCGTACGCGTCGAGCTGAAGGTGAATCGCGCCTTCGAAGCAGCGATGCTCGCGTTCGTCACCTGCGCGGTGGCCGCGACGGCCGGGCTGAGCACGCTCCGTGTGCCTCACGCCGATCCGAGCGCGCTCGTCCTGATCCCGGCCTTCCTCGCGTTCCTGGCCTCGACGCTCACGTTCCTCCGCGCGCCCTCCACGGTGCTCTGGCTCTCACCGAGCGAGCGGACCGTGGAGACGGCCGAGGGCTCGTTCGCGCTCGCGAGCCCGGCCCGCATCGGCGTCGGGCACGTGAGCGCTGGCCATCGCAGCCGCGACGTGATCGAGATCTCCGGTCTCGACGCGCCACCGCTCCTTGCCTCCACGCAGTACTCGAGCGAGCAGCTGGTCTGCGTCGCGCAGGTGATCGCGGCGTCGCTCGAAGACCTCCGCGTCGAGAATCGATTCGCCTCGAGCGCGAACGAGGCGCCGGGAGCTGGGCTGCGGCCGAAGCTCAGCGGCGCGTCGGCGCTCGCAGCGCTCGCGGGGGCGGCGGCGTCCCTCGCCGCGGTGGCGACCGAATGGCTCGAGATGTGGTGATCGCGGGCCGGCTCAGGCGACCACGACGGCGGGCTCCGGAGGATCCTTCGGGGGCGCCGCACCGACGCTGCGATTGATGAACGCCACCGCGACGAGCAGCACGATCCCCGCTGCGATCTGGTGCGGCGCGAGAGCGGCTCCCAGGAGACCCCAGGTGATCAGCAGGGACGCGAACGTCTGCGACATCTCCGCGAACGTCGCGACCGAGGCGCGCGTTCGCGAGAGGCCGGCGTAGTAGAGGAACGTCGGGGTGATCGCGCCGATGATCAACAGGCCCGCCATCTCGCGCACGGTCGAGGGCAGCGCGAGGGCTTCCCACCGGAGCCGGCCGAGCGCATCCCCACGGACCAGGACCACCGTCAGCGTGGCGACCGTGCCGATGACGTAGCGCAGCGCCGTGCCGGTCTTGAAGTCGATCTCCATCATCGCTGCCCGTCCGAAGGTCGTGGACGCGCCCCAGCACACGGCCGTCGCGGCGATGAACGCCAAGCCCGACGCGAGGCGCCCGGGGCTCTCGAAGGCGTCGGGGCTCCACGCGAGCGCGACGCCGCACGCGAGCGCGAGCGCGGCCCACGGATAGAACGCCGCGCGCGGTCGCTCGCGGAGCCAGTACCAGGAGACGAGAACGCTGATGACCGGCTGCACGTTGAGGAGCAGGTTCGCGAGCGAAGGATTGAGGAGCGCGAGCGCTTGCGTGAAGCAGATCGTGCCGAGCGCGCTGCCGAGCACGCCGCTGCCGATCATCGAGAGGACGGCCCGTCGCGAGATCGTACGAAGGGCTCGGGCGCCGAGGATCAGGAACGGGAGGGTGAGGAACATCCCGAGCCAGTGCTCGTGGAAGACGAGGACATCCGCGTCGAAGACCCTGACGAGCGGGATGCGCCAGTAGGTCTCGAGGCCCCACATCGACGCGCCGGCCACGACCAGCGCCGGCCCGACGAGGGGGCGGATCTGTCCGAGGAGGCCCGTGTTGGGGCGGAGCGGATCGAGGAGAGAGGTCAAGACGGATCCAGCGCGCAGAGGTCGTCAGCTACCCGCACGGCGGCGCCTACACCACGCCGCGCCGATCAGCGCTGCGATCGCCAGCGCGCTCGAACGGAGAGGTCGTCCGCTCCCTCCCGCGCGGCAGCCGCATCCCGCTGGAGCGCTCGGGCGCTCGGTCGCCGCGTCCGCCAGCAGGCCCGCGTCGGACGGACCGCTCGCGTCGGCGCTCACTGCCGCGTCGGAACCGACGCCAGCGTCAGGCCGCGGCAGCGCAGGGAGCACTTCGATGATCGCCTCGAGCTGGTCGTCGGGCGGGCCGCCCTCGCCCGGATCGCTGAACCAGGCGACGCCGTCCTGCACCATCCCGAAGCGCTCCTCGTACATGCCAGGCGGCGTGTCGAGCGGCACCGACCAGGTCCACTCGAAGCGATACGTCTCGCCGGTCGGGATCATCGCGGCGCCGGCGACGTGCGCGGTGCGGTTGGGTGAGCCCCAGTCGGGCGCGGCGAACGTGTCGGTGCGATCGCGCGGCGCCGTGGTGCCGAGCGAGGTGGACGCATCCCACGCCAGCGATCCGGTGTTGCGCATGTCGAGCCAGGCATCGGCCGACTCGCCCGCGTGGATCTGCACGGTGCCCACGCTCGCGTACGGGAACGACTGCGCCACGAACGCGCCGCCGTAGTCCGCGCCGCCGCTCGCGAAGGCGCGAAGGTCGGCGAGCGTGCCGGCGAAGCGATCGCGATCGACGCTGGGGCTCGACGCGACGCCCGGCACGGGTGTGCCGCGAACGGGACAGCCCGTGCACGTTCCGTCGGAGTACTGCCAGATGCGCCAGTCGTTCCAGCCGCTCGGGACCGTGACGCAGCTCGACGTGTAGCCGGAGACCCAGAGCGACGCGGTGCCGAAGTCGGCGCCGCCCGCGAGGTAGCTCGCACCGTCCCAGAACCAGGCGCCCGTGTAGACCATCGGCGCCTTCCCGGTGTCGGCCGTCACGCGATCGACGAGCGTGCGCAGACGCGATGCGACGCCGCTCGGCGACACGCACCCCGATCCGCTCGCGACGCAGGTCCCGGCAGAGAAGGGGCACATGCACTCGACGTCGATCGTGACGGGCAGGTCACCGTCGCCCAGTCGGCCGACCGCCGCGAAGATGAGATCGGCCTGCGTGTTCGCGTCCACGCTGGGGCGATAGAAGTGGTAGGCGCCGCGGATCATCCCGGCCGTGCGAATGCCCGCCCAGTTCCGCGCGAAGGTCGAGTCCATCACCGTCCCATCGCCGATGCGCGCGATGGCGAACTCCCGCCCCGACGCGTGCACCATGTCCCAGTCGATCGCGCCCTGGAACGACGAGACGTCGATGCCCTCGACCACCGTGTCGTGACAGACGGTGAGCTCGTCGAGGGAAGGCGAGACGTCTGGCTCGACCGGCGCACAGCCGGAGAGCGCGACGGAGAGCGCGACGAGCAGGCGAACGGGACGGGCCATCGGCGGACGGTACGCTGCCGAAGGGCGCCCCATCAACGGGGACGCGAGCGGACGGCCGAGCGGCCTCGGCGACGGACCACGAGCGCGACGACTCGGTGGCAAGGAAGCGCTTCATGGGCGCGAGTCGATCGGATCATCGCGCTACGAGCCTGGGGAGCGTCTGGTGCGTCGTTCCACCTGGAACCGACCACGTCGTGCGACGATCGACCCGCTTGCCCTTCGAGCGACACATCGTCGAGGCCGCGCTCGCGTCGCTGACGCTGGCGACGGTGACGCTCGCGACGAGCCTCGCGAACGCCAGCCCTGCCTACCATCCGCGGGCGAGCGAGCCCGGCGTCTTGCCACCCGCATGGGAGACGCTGGCTTGCACGAACTGCCACGTGAGCACGCTGGGCGGCCTCGAGTGCGGGAGCTACCCGTGCTTCAACCCCTTCGGATACCAGTACTGGTCGCACGACCGCGGCTGGGCGGCCGTCTCGAGGCTCGACGCGGACGGAGACGGACGCACGAACGAGCGCGAGATCTTCGTCGACCGGACGCTCCCGGGCTTCCCCGAGGCGGCGACCGACGTCGGCTGCGACATGACGACGTGCGCGCTCGACGGAAGCGAGGACTGCGGCGCCGGTGTCCGCTGCGAGAGCGCCCACGCATGGCACGGAAGCGCCACCCACTTCGCGTTCTGGTTCTCGTGCGCGTCCGGTCGCGCCGGCACGCTCGCGGAGGGAGCGCCGGACTGGAGCCGGGCGTGCGCCGATGTCGACGAGTGCGTCGCCGCGCCGTGCGGCGCCGGTGTCTGCAGCGACACGCCGCTCGGAAGCTGGACGTGGCCCGGCTACACGTGCGCCTGCGACGCGGGGAGCGGGCTCGATGGCGTGACGTGCGTGACGGCGGGCGAGTGCACGGACGGCAGCGCCGGCTGCGCACTGGAGACCGAGTGTGTCGACCCATCCATCGCGCTGGGCGATGCGCTCTGCGAGTGCCGGGCCGGCACCAGCGGGGACGGGCACGCGAGCGGCACGGGCTGCGTCGACATCGACGAGTGCGCGGGGTCGCCGTGCGCGAACGGGATCTGCCACGCGTCCTCGCTCGATGCTTGGTCGGCGCCTGGCTACGACTGCGCGTGTCACGCCGGCTTCGCATGGGATGGGCTCGCGTGCGCGCTCGTCGACGAGTGCCTCGCTCAGGCAGACGAGTGCACGCTGCTCGCGACGTGCGGCGACCCGTCTCCCGCCGCCGGCGACTACGTATGCACCTGCGCGCCGGGCAGCGTCGGCGATGGTCGCTGGTCGGGGAGCGGCTGCATGCCCGCCACCGTCGACGCGTCCGTCTACGACGCGGCGAGACCGGCGGACGCCGCGGTCGTCGATGCCGACGGCCCTCGCGACGCCGGCGTTCGCGACGTGGGCGCGTACGACACCGGCGCTCGCGATGTGGGCGCTCGCGACGGCGCGACGCTCGATGCAAGCGCGGAGCCTCTGCCTTCGGCGTCGAGCTGCGCGTGCCGCGTCGGAGGGGCTGCCTCACCGCGCGGAGTTGCCGCCCTCCTGTCGGTGGTCGGCCTGCTGATGCTCAGCCTTCGACGCGGCTTCTTCCGGCCGACTTCGCGCGGTACATCGCGGCGTCCGCGCGCTTGAAGAGCGCGACGAGCTCGCGGCCGTCCTCCGGCGCACCGAAGAGATGGCCGTGCGTGTCGTTGAGACGCTTGAGCCCGTCGAGATCCATCACGAGCAACGCGACGTCGCTGGGCGCCGTGGCGAGCAGAGCAGAGAGCTCTCGGTCGAAGCGCCGACGCTGATGGAGGCCGGTGAGGTCGTCGAGGCTGATGAGCCGCTGGACGAGGCCTGCGCGGTCTCGTCGCGGATCTCGAAGCGGAGGATCGTCTTGCCGATCTGGACGCGGGCCTGGTGAGTCAGGATCGACTCGGCGATGCGCTCGTCGTCGACGCGCATCCCGTGCGTGCTGCCGAGGTCCACGACGGCCCAGGCGTCTCCGCGATCCTCGATGCGACCGTGGGTCGTGGAGATGCTCGCGTCGGTGAGCACGAGATCCGCACCGCGTCCGCGGCCCCGCCTTCAGCGTGCGCGCCACGCTGGCGCGGAAGTCCTCCGGCTTGTCGATCCGCACCGTTCCGGCCGGCGCGACCGGCTTGTCCGACGTCGTCATTCGAGCGCCAATGTTCCGCGGGTGACGCCTGCAGCGAGGTTCGTGTCGCCTACGGCGGCAGCGGACAGGACGTCCCGGGGTCGAGCGCGAGGCAGTGGGTGAGGGCGCCGTACGGAACGCCCCCGCCGTTCGGACAGCAGCTCTCGCCAGCCTCGCACTCCGCGCTCGAATGACAGATGCGGACGTCGCACGCTGCCTGACAGGCCGTCCCGCCGCCGATCCCACAGCAGCGCGCGCCTGGGCAGTCCTCCGTGCCGTCGCAGGCGAGCACTTCACCCGTGCAGGTGTCGCTGGCCGCCTGGCAGACGATCCCGACCGAGCCACCGC
>JBBSAT010000297.1:0-9974 GCA_038252025.1 Polyangiales bacterium
CCCCGCGTCCCCCGGTTCAATCGCGATGCCCGGTTCAATCGCGTTGCGATGGTTGTCTTCTGCGTTCTCCTTTCGCTCGGGTGCGAGTCGGCGCCGCGGACGTCGCCGCCGCCGCGCGAGCCGGGCGCGCAGCGTTCGGTGCCAGTCGCGGTGATCGAGACCTCCGAGGTGCTTCGTCCCCCTGCGCCTTCGCTCGACGACGTGGCGCTGCCCGATCCGGTCGAAGACGAAGAGGACGAGGAGCTCGACGGGGTCGCCGGCGGGGCCCGCGAGATCCATCCGCACGGCGGGATGACCGACTGCCTCGAGATGTACTCCGCGTGCTCGCCCGATCCGGATCGGCCCGAGGGACGGCGCTGCACGAGCGCGCCGCTCCTGCTCGCGTGCGGCCAGAGCGGCACCATCCCGGGCGGCGAGACGCTTCGCTGCGTCTGCCCCTGAAGCGGGCGAGCCTGGCCGCGCCTGCGAGACGGGCGCAGAGGGCGGAGGGGAGCTAGCCTCGCGCCCGATGTTCTGCCGGATCTTTCTTCGCTGGGTCGCCTGCGCTCTCGTCGTGCACTCGCTCTCGCTCGCCATGCCCTCGGTCGGCATGGCGCAGACCGAAGAAGAGGAAGAGACGAGCCCGGACGAGCAAGCGGGGGACGGCGAAGGGGAGACCGCAGACACGGCCGCCCCCGTGCGCACTGGCTCGGGCGCGCCCGCGGAGTCGTGGCTCGCGATGGGGCTCGCGCTCGGTCTCGGCGCCGCGACGATCGCGGTCGGCGGGATCATCGGTCGCCTCGCGCTCGATCAGAACGCGGTCGCGCTCGACCCGCGGTCGACGCAGCTGATGGCGCAGTCGAACCACAACACGGCGAGCGACTACGCGCTCGTGTCCACGGTGATGCTGACGATCGGCGGGATCATGGCCGGCATCGGCGCGGTCTGGGCGATCGTGCTGCCCTTCTCCACGCCGCCGGGGACCGTCGTGCGCGCGACGCTCTCGCCCGTCAGCCTCGGGCTCGAGGGGACGTTCTGATGCCCCGAACCGCGCGCGCGCTGGCGTTCGTTCTGCTGGCCGGCTGTACGGTCGCGCCGGTCTCTCTCGACGGCCGCGTCTGCGCCAGGACCGCGGACTGCATCGTCGGCTACTTCTGCACTGACGAGCTGATCTGCATCCCGAGCGACGCCGGCACCGACGCCGGACCGCCCGACGCGCCGCGTCCCGATGCGTTCCGCATGCCGGACGTCGGGACGAACGATGCGGATGTCGACGCGGATGTCGATGCGGATGTCGACGCGGATGTCGACGCCGGGGAGATGGATGCCGACGTCGATGGCGGCGGGGTCGATGGCGGGGTCGACGCAGATGTCGATGGCGGGGTCGACGCTGTTGTCGATGGCGGGGTCGACGCTGACGTGGACGCAGACATCGACGCCGACGTCGACGCCGCCTAGTCGGGTCGAGAGTGGTGCACGGGAGGGCCGCGCGAGCTGCCGAGGTCTGCACCCTCACCCCGACCCTCTCCCGCAAGCGGGAGAGGGAGATGGCGCCTGACTCTCTCCCGCTTGCGGGGGAGTGGAGAGGGAGATGGCGCCTGACTCTCTCCCGCTTGCGGGGGAGTGGAGAGGGAGATGGCGCCTGACTCTCTCCCGCTACTGGCAGATCGACTGGCCGGCTTGGCGGGAGAGCGAGGCGTCAGTCGTTCAGCAGGTACGCGAAGATGAGCGGCGCGACGATGGATGCGTCGCTCTGGATCATGAACTTCGGCGTCGCGACCTCGAGCTTGCCCCAGGTGATCTTCTCGTTCGGCACCGCGCCCGAGTAGCCGCCATAGCTCGTGACCGCGTCCGAGATCTGCGCGAAGTAGCCCCAGTACGGGCAGTCCTCCATCTCGAGGTCCTGCACCATCGCCGGCACCGCGCAGATCGCGAAGTCGCCCGCGATGCCGCCGCCGACCTGGAAGAAGCCGACGCTCGGCGCATCGAGCACGGCCGGCCCGCCGTTCGCCTTCTTCTTCGCCGCGTCGTAGCCGCTGGCCTCGAGGTACCAGCGCATGAGGTGCTCCATCTGCTCGGTGCCGCTCTTCACGCACTGGTGGTGCTTCACGTCACCGCGCCAGCAGGCCGCCGCGAACATGTTGCCCGTCGTGGAGTCTTCCCAGCCCGGCGAGTACACCGGGATGCCGTTCCGCTTCGCGGCGAGCATCCAGCTGTCGGACTTCGGGATCTGGTAGTGCGTTTCGAGCGTCGGGTCGTCGAGGATCTCGAAGAGGAACTCGCTCTCGAACTTGCGCTCGCCCTTCTCCGCCGCCGCCGACCACTTGGCGATGAGCCGCTCCTCGAGGTGACGCATGATCGTCTCGGGGATGCAGGTGTCGGTGACCCGGTTGTAGCCCTGGTCGTAGAGCGCCTTCTCGTCCTCCGCGCGGAGGCCTCGGTAGTCCTCGATGATCTTGTAGTCGTTCGCCGCGAGGAGGTTGAACACGTCCTCCTCGAGGTTCGCGCCCGTACAGCAGATCGCGTGCACCTTCCCGGCGTCGATCAGGCGGCCGAGGATCCGCCCGATGCGCGCGGTGCTCATCGCGCCCGCAAGGGTGACCATCATCTTCCCGCCGCGCGCGAGATGCTCCTCCCACGCCTTCGCCGCCGCGACGACCTCGCGGCTGTTGAAGTGCAAGTAGTGGTGCTCCATGAATGCGCGCACGCTGGTCATCCGGTACCTCCGCGGATCAAAAGGAGCGCGAGGATAGCCGAAACGTGCGAGCGCGCCGCTCTCGTCACACACCTGACTCGGAGAAGAGGACGACGCTCACCCCGCGCGAGATCCCCTTCGCGAGGTTCTGGTAGCCGTGCGCGACGTTCCCCGGAAACGCGAGCAGCTCTCCGGGCCGAAGCTCGAAGCGCTCGCCGTGCACGATGATCGCGATGGACCCCTCGAGCAGGGTGAAGAACTCGCGCGTGCCCGGCAGGTGCGGCGTTCCCGGCATCACGCCGGCCTTCTCGAGCGTCATCACCGCCATCATCTCGTGCGGGCTCGGGCCCATGACGACCGGCTTCAGCGAGACGCCGCGGCCCGCGTGGCTGAGCTCCGGTCGCTGCTCGGGCGTGTACAAGCGGATCTTCTCCCGAGGCGCTGCGACGAGCTCGTCGATCGGCGCGTCGAGCGCACGGGCGACCTTCACCAGCACCGTGAGCGAGGGGTTCCCGTCGCCCGACTCGAGGTTCGCGATGGTCGAGCGCGGCACCCCGGCGCGCTTGCCGAGATCGATCTGGCTCAGCCCGCGGACTGCGCGGAGCGACACGAGGTTCCGCGCGAGGTGGCCCGACACTTCGCTCGCGCTCATGCGTCTTCCTCGGCGGGCAGAACTCCCGACGACTCGTCGATCTTCATCCACATCGCGGTCTGATCACCCTCGTAGATGATCGTGCCGTTCTGGAAGAAACGGAACCCGTAGCGTGCCACGACCCGCGTCGCGCGCTTGCGGATCTGCGTGACCGTGCACTCGAGCTCGAGCGGATCGCCGGGCCGCGCGAGGTTCTTGAACTTCGCCGAGTGGATGCGGCCCCCGTAGCCGATCCAGCCGTCCGAGTGGCGCAGCCCGAGCACGTAGTAGCTGTGCACGAAGGCGACCATGCCGGTCATGTGGACCATCAGCCCGCCGGAGACGTGGCGCGGATGGCGAAGCGGATGCGCGCGCTGCTCCCGCGTGATGGGGAGGTCTTCGTGGGTCGGCATGCGGGCGACGACGACGTGCTTCTCGTGATCGATCGAGAGGATGCGGTCGATGAGGAAGCCGCCCGGCGCATAGGGACAGTCCGCGAGGAACTCGCTCGGCACGTCGGCCGGAAAGGTCAGGGTCTCGGTCACGGTTCGCCTCTTTCGCGCCGCGAGATTGCACGCTGGCTCGCGGAACGGCCAGCGCCGGGATAGTCTCGCGCGCAGATGGCCGAGACCGACGAGAAGAGTGGGACGAAGGAAGCCGAGCCGGCGAAGCCCGAGAAGCCCAAGCCGCCGCCGCCGCCGCTCGTGATGCGCGCGCTGCTCGGCTTCTCCGGGCTCGCGATGCTCGTGGGCTTCTTTCTTCCGTGGGTTCGCGTCCCTGCCCTCGAAGGCGCCACGGACGTGCACTTCCAGAACGGCATGGACCTCGTGCTCGCGGCGGACATCGAGGGCACACCTGCGGCGCTCGTCGTGATCATCCCGATCCTCGGCGGCCTCCTGAGCGCGGTCGCGTTCATGGGCCTGCGCTACGCCGCGCAGACGGCGGTCGGCGTCGCCGTCGTGATCATCGGCTACGCGCTCTACGTGCTCGGCGCGATGTTCGTCCAGAACACGAGCTACGGGCTCTGGATCGTCTCGGGCGGCACCTTCCTGCTCCTGCTGCTCGGCGTCGCGACGTGGATGCTCGCGCGCCGCACGGCGGACGCGCCCATCGCGCCCGAGCCCTCGAAGAAGTAAGCCGCGTTGGGGCTCTTCGACGTCCACGCGCACCTGACTCACCCGAAGCTCGCCGCCCGCGAGGCGGAGATCCTCGCGCGCGCCGAAGCCGTAGGTGTGACGTCGATCCTCTCGAACGGGCTCAACCCGTCCGACAACCTCGCCGTGAAAGCGCTCGCGCTACGCTCGCCGATCGTCAAGCCGTGCTTCGGCTTCTATCCGGTCGACACCGTGCTCGAGGAGATGGAGGCGATGGGCGTGGACTATCCGCGCGACGCGCCGACGGTCTCGGCCGAGGAAGGGATCGCGTCCGTGCGCGCGCTCGCGGACGAGGCCTTCGCGATAGGTGAGATCGGCCTCGACGGCTACTGGGTGCCCGAGGCGCTCTGGCCCAAGCAGGAAGCGGTCTTCCGCGAGCTCGTCACGATCGCGCTCGAGCACGACAAGGCGATCATCATCCACACCCGCAAGCGCGAGCGGCGCACGCTCGAGATCCTGATCGAGATGGGCGTGACGCGCGTGGACTGGCACTGCTTCGGTGGGAGGGTGGCCCTCTCGCGGGAGATCGCGGCGCGCGGTCATCACCTGTCCATTCCTGCGAACGCGCGCCGGCACGAGGCCTTCACGCGGATGCTCGAGACGCTGCCGAGGACACAGATCCTGCTCGAGACCGACTGTCCCTACCTCGGGCCGATCGCCGGCGAAGACAGCGAGCCGTCCAACGTCGCCGGCACCCATCGCTACGCAGCCGAGCTCTGGAAATGCAGCGAGGACGAGGCGCGGGCACAGCTCGAGGAGAACTTCGAGCGGCTCTTCCGTGTAGGTCCTTGAGTCACAGGAGCCTCTGTTTCGGCTGAGAGCCGTGATCAGGCGCCGCAGGAATAGTGAAAACCCTGACAGTGATTTCTGCGCCGCCCCCTATTTTCAGCTTCCACTGCGCGTCCAGTTCCACATACTGAAGGACGGACGCTCCGGCTCGTCGGTGATCCACCGAGACCGGGCGTCACGCGCGGCGCCCGGACGAACGAGGGAAGACCAACGATGCGGGAACGCGCTCTAGGGCCCTATCGCCTCATCCGCCGCATCGCGAGCGGAGGGATGGCGGAGGTCTTCGAGGCGCGGCGCACGGGCCCCTCGGGATGGGAGCGCCGCGTCGCGCTCAAGTGCATCCTGCCGCAGCATCGCTCGGATGCAGACTTCGTCGCGATGTTCGTCGACGAGGCGCGCATCGCCGCGCGTCTCGAGCACGCAGGCATCGTGCAGGTCTTCGACTTCGGGGACATCGACGGGACGCTCTACCTCGCGATGGAGCTCGTCGACGGCTCGAACCTGAGCCGACTGCTACGCGCCGCGACGAACGCGCGAGAGCGCATCCCGCTCGCCGGCGTGCTCGAGGTCGGCATCGAGGCCGCGACCGCGCTCGCATACGCTCACGATCTGCGCGACGACGCGGACCGCGCGATGCGCATCGTGCACCGCGACGTGTCTCCTGCGAACCTGCTCGTCACGCGGCGGGGCGAGGTGAAGCTCGCAGACTTCGGCATCGCGCGCTTCGCCGAAGCGACGCACCGAACCGACGATGGCCACGTGCGCGGCAAGCTCGGGTACATGTCGCCGGAGCAGGTCACCGCGTCGACCGTCGACGGCAGGAGCGACGTGTTCACGCTCGCGACCGTCCTCGCCGAGCTGCGGCTGGGTGAGCCGCTCTTCGGTACCGGCGCCGATCTCGAGGTGCTCGTCCGCATCCGGAACGGCGACGTGTCGCCGCTCGACCGCGCAGATCCGACGCGCATGCCGTCGGACCTGCGAGACGTCCTCATGCGCGCGCTCGCACGCCGGCCGGCGGATCGGCTCGACGCTCGGGGCTTCGCTTCTGCGCTTCAGGGGCTCGCGAAGCGCCGCCGCCTCGTCGGCCTCGGTCGCGGCGAGCTCGCGCGGATGCTCGAGCGCCTTCAGCTCGTGGCGCCAGGGCCCGACACGGAGGCGCGAGATCCCGTCGCGCGGCCGACCGGTCTCGTCGAGACGCAGAGCAACGTCGCGCCGGATCGCGGCAGCGAGGAGCTTCTCGCGAAGCTCTCGATCGAGCAGGCGACCACGTACGAGGTCTGTGGAGCCAACGGCATCGTTCTCGGGCCCTACTCCTACGCCGAGATCATCCGACGCATCGTCTCCGGAGAGATCGACGCGAAGGTCGAGGTGCGCCGCGAGGGCGTGAAGGGAGGCGTGCCCGAGCTCGATCGCTACCTGCGATCGCCCGCGCGTCGCTGGAGCGAAGAGGAGCTGGCGCAGGCCACGGTCGGCGAGGTGGAGCCAGGGACCGTGCTCGCGCTGGTGAACCGGATCGTCAGCCGCCGTCGCACGGGGATGCTTCGTCTCGACGAGACGGCTGCGGTCGGCGGCACGGCCGCGGGCCAGCGCACGCGTCGCAAGAAGATCTACTTCGTCGACGGCAAGCCCGAGTTCGCCAGCTCGACGCTGCGTGAGGAGCTCCTCGGTGAGCATCTCGTGCGGAACGGCGTCTGCCTCCGCATGGAGGTCGACATGGCGCTGGCGGTGCTGCCGCGACACGGCGGCCGTCTCGGCGATGCGCTCGTGAGCCTCGGCGTGATCCGGCCGGCCGAGCTCTTCCACGCCGTTCGGAACCAGGTGCGAGACCGCTACCTCGAGGCGCTGCGCTGGGAGACCGGGCGCTGGGCATTCGTGCCCGGTGCGCGCAGCGAAGAGGAGACCTACCCGCTCGACATGGACGGCCTCGGGCTCGTTCGCGATGGCGTGATCTCGACGGCGCTTCCCGTCATCGAAGGCGCGCTCGCTTCCCTCGGCAAGGCCGTGCTCGTGCCGGACGAGAAGACGCGCGTGCCGCTGGGCGCGTACTCGGTGCCGCGCACGTGGGAGCGGACATTCGACGCCGTACAGGGACCGCGCTCCGTGGCGCTCTGGCGTGACGCAGCACAGCGAACCGCGATGCTGCCGCCGGACGAGGTCCTGCGTGCGATCTATTTCGGCATCGTCTCCGAGCTCGTTCGCGCGGCCTGAAGGCGTGACCAGAAACTGGTCACGCCTTCTCGCGGAGCGCTACGAGGGGGTGGCTCCATCCCGATGTACTCGGGATGGAGGGGGCCGCGTATCGCGCGTATCGGCCCGAATGAAAGGCGAAGTGCCGGACCGATCTTTTCGGTCAGGCACTGAGCCGAGCTATCTTCCGGTCGTGCTGCCCTTCCTCTGGGTGCTGGCCGGGCTGGGCCTTCTCGTCGTGTTCCTCGTCGGAGGGCGCGCGAACGAGATCTTCTTCATCTCGGTGCGGCAGGGGCGTTGCCTCGTCGTGCGTGGACGGATCCCGGGCGTCCTGCTCGACGGGCTCTCGGACGTCGTGGCGCGCTCACGGGTGGCGAGCGGTTCCATCAAGGCGGTGCGAGGCGACGGGCACGCTCGCCTGGTGATGCGCGGCATGGACGAGGGAACGTCACAGCGGCTCCGCAACGTGTTCGGGACCCACCCGGTGCAGAAGCTCCGCGCGGCGAAGGTCGTCGCGAACCGGAACCTCGGTCAGCTCCTCGGGTTCGCGTGGCTCGCCTGGCTCCTCGTGGGCCTGGTGGGCGCGGGCCGTCGCGGCGGATAGGAGCGCGGCCGGCTCAGCGAGCACTCGTGTCCGCGGCCGGCTCCGCGAGCACTCGTTGGAGGGTCACCACTTCCGCTTGGGCGGCGGGGGCGCGGCGCTCGGTCGCGACGGGCGCACGCTCGCCGGCGCCGAAGGCTGCGTGAGCGGGATGGGCTCTGCGATCGACTCTGCGACGGAGACGTCGATCTCGACCGACGCCGGCGGCAGGAACGCGAGCCCGGCGAAGACCTGGAGGAGCTCGGGCGGAAGAGCAGCAACCATCGCCTGGAGCTCGGCCTTCTTGAGATAGACCTCCTCGCGGCGCCCGCCCTCGCGCTCGAACTTGAGACTGAGCTCGCTGCTGTTCGGGCTGTGCCGTGACACCTCGGCCGCCGTCGGCGCGAGACGATCCGCGATGCGCGTCAGGAGCACCGGGACGAGGCTGCGCTCGAAGATGTCGTGTCCGTCGAGCTGCGCGGAGAGCAGACGCTTCTTGTGGGTGAGCAGCGTGGAGCACTCACCGCGCAACACGGTGACGAGCTCGAGCACGCGGCGCGCGTCGTCTCCCTCGGACAGGAACGGGGCGTCGGCGCTGCCACCACCGCGCTCGTCCATCCGCGTGACCTTCACGAGCGGCTTGCCCTTCTCGTCGGGGTCCACGGTGACGATGAACGCGTCGCGGGGGGCATCGAGCTTGCGGCGAAGACGGATCTCCGCGGAGTCCGGGCCGAGCTCGAGCACGCCGATCACGTACTCGTCGAGCGCGACGACGTCCGGGTGGAGCGAGCTCCGGAGGAAGGCCTTCTTGAAGCCGACCTGCATCGTCATGCCCGGCGCGATGTCGCCGATGCGGCGGGCTCGGCTCCAGGTCGCATCGCGCGACACGTCGATCGCCACGCTCGTCGAGAGGTCGCCCGGATGCTCGAGCACGGCCTGGCCGTTCGGCGCCGTGCCGGCGAGGTTGAGCGAGATGGCCCACGAGAGCATCGGGAGCGGGCCGCCGAGGAGATAGTCGCCGACGACCTGCCGGATCTCCGCACGTCGCTCTCGGATGCGCGAAGTGACCTCGACCGACGCGCCGTCGAGCTCCTTCGAGCGGAGCGCCCTCGCTTGCGCACCGACGGCTTCGATGTGCTCGACCAGCTGGCTCGCGTACGGCCCGACGGTCTGCGGCGAGCCCGAGCGCGCGGCGCGCTCTGCGATCAGATCGCCCAGACCTCCGAAGAAGGCCTGGATCGTCTCGATCGCGTAGAGGTGCTCCTGCGCGCGATCACCGAGCGAGCGCTCGAGCTCGTCGGCCTCGTCCGCGAGCACGAGCGCCCTGCTCGCCGCCGCCACGAAGAGGCGAAGCGCCGCGAGGAAGTCATAGCCGCCGGGGAACGGCTCCGAGTCCCCGTAGAGGTAACGGCCTCCCATATGGCCGAACGATACGGCAAACGGGGCGCTGCTGAACAGAACGGCGATCGAACCGGTCCGCGGCCTCGTCCGCGAGCACTCCGGCTATCAATCCAACTTCTTCAGCTCGTCGTCGAGGCGGTCGTCCAGCGCCGAGCGCGTCTCGGACACCGGCTGGGCGTCGTCCCGAGCCATCGCGAGCTCGCCGCGGTCACGCCAGCGTCGGGCGACGAGCCAGAGGCCGACGAACGCCCCACCGATCGCGACGAGCGGGGCGAGCCAGAGCGCACGGTCGAGGCCGCTGTCGCTGGGGACGCTGATGGCCTGGGCGCCGAAGCGCTCCCGATAGTCGGTCTGGATCTGGACGACGGTCATCCCCGCGGCGAGGTCTCCCCGAAGCTCCGCGCGCATGTTCTCGGCCCACGAGCAGCCACAGGTCGACAGCGGAAGGCGCTGGCAGTCCCCGCACTCGCAGAGCAGCCGCTCGAAGAGCTGGCGCTCGGTGGGGTCGTGAATCTCGACCGTGCCCGCGTGCAGCGAGCTCGTGCCGTCTGCCTGAGC
>JBBSAT010000298.1:0-9937 GCA_038252025.1 Polyangiales bacterium
GGCCCGCACGAGGTCCCCGTCGTGCTCGACGTTGCCGACGTAGAGCGTGCGATCGCGACCCCACGTGAGCCCGTACGGCCCCGAGTCGAGCACCGACGCACCGAAGGGCCCCACGCCCGTCGACGGCATCGCGGGGATGACCATCGGCAGCGTCATCATCGCGCGGTCGAAGCGCGCGACGCCCTGCGGATCGCTCGAGATGCAGCCGCACGCCACGCAGCAGGTGTACGTGAGCGCGACCTCGCCGGGCGCGGTCTCGAACTCGCTGGTGTACGGCCGCAGCACCGCGACCTCGCCCATGTTGAGGTTGGTGACGCCGGCCGTCTCGGTGAGCGTGCCGTCGGGCGAGAGCTGCCTGAGGTAGTCGGTGCCGGAGATGACGGTCACGCCGTACGCGTTGCACGCGTCGTCGAGCTCGAGGTCTGTGAGGCCGTTGTCGGCGCCGAGGAGGAAGTCGGCCATCTGCATGCGCGCGAGCGGCGCCGGGGAGCAGCTCGCGACGGGCCGCGTCGTGGCGCAGCTCGCGCCCCAGCAGGTGCTTCCATCGCCCGAGCAGTGCATCGAGTTGCAGGGCGGCGCGGGCTCGCAGCTGCCGCCGAGCGTGCACTCCGTGCCGGGAAGGCAGAGCGGGCCCGCGGCGCCGCAGCGCCGACCGTCGCCTGCGAGCGCGGCGGTCCCGACGGCGACGCAGTGTCCGGTCGCGAAGTCGCACTCGCTCGCGGCGCCGCAGGGGAGGGCGGTGGGGTCCCCGCAGTCGGCCGCGCAGCTTCCGCGCGCGCAGGACTCGCCGGCCGCGCACACGCACGCGGCGTCGAGCGGAACGAACGCGTCGACGCCCGAGTCGGAGCAGAGGGCGCAGACGCCGTCGATGCACGACTGGCCGGCGCTGCAGTCGGTGCTGACGGCGCACGCCGGCGTGGCGGCGGGCGGCGCGCTGCAGGCGGAGAGGATCACGGAGCTGGCGAACAGCAGGGCCCATGGCGTTGCGAGCGAGAAGCGAGTCATGCGCCGAGGATACCCGCGATCGCGCGGGAACTTCCGGCCTCGGCGCGTGTCCCTCCCGGCCGATGAGAGGGCCGATGAGAGAGATCGTCCGAGCCGCCGCGATCGTGATGCTGTGCCTGCTTCCGGCGACGGCGGCTGCGCGCATCTCGACGGACTTCATCCGTAGCGTGATCCGGGCGCACCTCCCCGAGATCCGCGAGTGCTACGACGCAGGCCTTCGTTCGAGGCCGGGTCTCGCGGGGCGCATCACGGTGCGCTTCACCGTCGAGGCCGACGGCAGCGTTTCAGCGGCCGACATCGACCACTCGGATCTCGCCGCGCCGGACGTGGAGTCGTGCCTCCTGGCGCGCGTGCGCGAGCTCCGCTTCCCGGCCATCGGCGGCGGGGGGACGATCCGCATCATGTATCCGTTCGTGTTCACGCCGCCGGCTCCGCCGGTGAACGAGCCGCCGAGTCCGTGACGCCAAAGGCGCTCCACGACGATCTCCAGCATGTGTGCAGCGCCGCCGCGGTGGAGCCAGGGGATTGCACCCGTCCGGCACGGCGCGTCGAGCCCGGCGTCGATGGGAGCCGAATGCTCGATGGCGGTCACGCGATCACCGTGGCGCAAGTCGCCGCGGACGACGTGAGCGCGTCAGCCTGAGCCGGAGGCCGCTGCGGAGACGTCAGCATCGATTCGGCCGGACGAGGCTACGTAGAGTGCTCGTGGTCGTGGTGCAGGTCCGGCGCGTGCGGATGGTCGTGCTCCACACGCGTGTGCTCGTGCGGGTGCGAGTGTTCGCCGACGACCGGCGGGTCGTGGAGGTGGTCGTGATGTCCGTCGTCGTGTCGGTGTGCGTGGTCGTGCGAGGCGGGCACGTGGACGTGACGGTGCCCGTGCCTCTCGGTGACGTGGAGGTAGACGGCGAGACCGAACGCGAGCGCTCCGACGGCCGTGGCCACGCCGAAGTCGCGGTCGCCGAGCAGCCACGCGATGGCGGCTCCGACGAACGGACCGACCGCGAAGATCGAGCCCGTCCGAGCCGCGCCGATGCGCCGCTGCGCGAGCAGGTAGAGCCGGAGGCTCAGCCCGTAGCCCGTCGCACCACATGCGAGCAGCGCGAGCGTCGCGACGAGGGCTGGTCGCGGCTCGTGCCAGAGCAGCGCGAGCGTCCCCGTGGCGGCCGCCCCGAGCGCGCCCTTCGCGCCGACTACCTCGAGCGGGTCAATCTCCGCGAGCCCGCGCGTGAGGGTGTTGTCCGCGGCCCAGCACAGCGTCGCGACCGCGACCGCGACCAGGCCCGCGAGACCGAAGGCGGTGACGCGATCGAGCGCCAGCGTGGCGCCACCGATCACCATCAGCACGACCGCCGTGCCTGCGCGCCTTCCGATCGGCTCGTGATAGACCGCGCGCGCGAGCAGCACGGTGAACACCGCCTCGAGGTTGAGCGTGAGGGACGTCGCCGTACCGCCGGCGCGCTGCACGCCCCACGCGAAGAACGACGGCGCGAGCGCCGCGCCGAGCAGCGCCACGAGGGCGACGCGCGAGGCGTCGCTTCGCGCGAGCGCCCGCCCGGAGCGAGCGGAGAGCGGGCGCAGCACCAGCGCGGTGAACGCCGCGCCGCTGTAGAGGAGCGCGGCCGTGGTGAGCGGGCCCAGGTCGACACCGGCGCGCGCGACGACCGGGGTCGTGACGCCGAACGCGACCGCGGACGCGAGCGCGAGCAGCGAGCCGGTCAACATCGGGGAGCGCGCGGTCGCCACGAGGGAAGTGTCGCACGCCGCGACTGGCGCTCGCTCGAGCGGTTCAGGGCCGAGGGTCCATGATGCAGAGGCGAAACGCTCCACACGTTCCAGCCCACGTCGCCGCGCAGGCGCAGAGTCGTCTCGCGAACGCGCGCTACACGCAGGGTCTCGGCAGCCAGATCGAGCTCACCGATGCGCAGACGGCAGTGACCACCGCCGAGGGAATCTGATCAGCGCCGAGTTCGAGCTCGCGCAGGCGTGGGGGCAGATCGAGCGCACACTCGGTCAGCAAGTGGCGCTAGATTCGGGGCGTGTCATCCCCCGTCGAGATCGCCGCACGAACCTACGCCTCGCTCGCTCAGGAACCCGACCCCGCCGTGCGGGCGGCGATGATCGACGCGTGCTGGGCCGAGGACGGCCGGCTCGTCACCCGCAACGGCGAGATCCGAGGGCGCGCCGCGGTCGCCGCGATGTTCGACCGGTTCCTCGCCGATCCGCGCGGGTTCCGCGTCGAGCTCGTGAGCGTCATCGACGCGAAGGGCACCACGTTCCGGTTCCACGCGCGCACGATCGCCCGCGACGGCACGCCGGTCCCCGACGTCTACGACGCCGGCGTGATCGACGCCGACGGCCGGATCTGCCTGCTTCTCACGTTCGCTGGCCCGCTCGATCCGGCCTAGACGAGGCGGCGGATCAGCGCGAACGCCTGGCTCGGCAGGCAGAGCGTCAGATCGACCATGCCGAGCGTGATCCGATCGCTCCTTGCGGTAGCCGAAGGGTCGAGCAGCGGGCGGCGCTCGTCGCGCTCGATCACGATCTCGATGAATCTCATCCTCCCGCCGCACGGGCACGCGAGGACGTCCACACCGATGCCGCCCTTGCAGAGCTCGCCCCACCTCGCGTCGTGGATGCGCGCGGTGTCGGCCGCGCCGGGCACGATCAGCGCCCTGTCCTTCGCATGCGCGGCGCGCACGCCCGAGTCGAGGATCGTGTTCCTCCCCGGGCGCGGGACGAGCCTGCAGAGCCCGACAAGGCCTATGGCGAATTGGGCGTGCGCCAAGACGTGCCTGGAGAAGGAGGAAGCGATTGCAAGGGCGGAGAATCGAGGCCGTGGTCCGCGGATACTTCGCGTACCACGCCGTGCCCACGAGAACGTCGGGCGGGTCGGCAGTCTCCGCAAAGACGTCATCCGAGCCTGGCACCATGCGCTTCGGCGCAGAAGCCAACGCGAGACGACGACGTGCGAGCGGACGTTCCGCCTTGCTGCTATCCGCAGTGTGGGCGCCGCATCGAGACGTCGCTGCGTCGCGCACGGCCTCCTCGACCGGTGTGCCCTCGTCGAGCTTTCGCTCGATCGTGGTGAGGAGCACCACCCCGTTCAGCACCGCGATCCCGAAGAGCGCGAAACGCGTGTGCTTACGCAGGCCGTAAACGCTGCGGTCTTTGCGAGAAGGCGTCGGTGCCGCCTACGCTGCGGGTGATGGTCCGAAAGCCCCTGGTCGTTCCCGAGCCGCCGGCGGTGCCGCAGCCGAGCGCCGCGCTGCGCAAACTAGTCGACAAGGCGCTCGGCCCTCACCGCATGGTCGCCGACATGTCGCGGGATGCAAAGGCGCTCGGCGCGGTGCTGGTCCGCGATCCGAAGCTGGCAAAGGCCATGGAGGCGTCCATCGTCGCGCTCGCCCATGGACTCGCCGCGCTCGGCCCGCTGGAGAACATCGCGAGCAAGTCGCTCCGACGGACCGCACACGAGCGAAAGCACCAGCTCGAGATGGCGATGTGGGCGCTTCGCCTCACGAGTGCGGCGCACGACACGACGTTCGCACGCCTCGCCGTCGATGTCGGCGACAACGAGATCCGAGGGCTGATCGCGGAGTGTCTTCGCGGCGAAAAGATGAAGGCGCCGCCGCGCGCCACGAAGGCCGTGGCCGCGCTGCTCGACGTCAGCACGAACGTCTTTGCCCTGCGCGCGGCGTTCGACGCGCTCTACGAGCTCGGCGTGAAGAAGGCCCATGCACGCTGGGCGAAGATCTTGCGCGCCGGCAAGCCGACGCTGCTCGTCGAGATCGTGCTCGATCAGATCGACGAGCGCGAGCGCGACCAGACGCCTTGGGCGCCGCTCGCCTTTCCTCTCACCGTCGGCCGCGACTTCGCGATCGCGCGGGCCGCGCGAAGGTTGATCCAGCATGACGCGTCGAGCTTCCTCGCGTACTTGGACTGGCTCACGCGCACCCGCGAGCGCGACACGCTGAAGACGGGGCTCACGGCCGTCACCCAAGGTCTGTATTGGGCGACCCTCAGCGACGGAACGTTGAAAGGACGCGTCGGTCCTCCGCTGCTCGCCCTTCGCGCGCGCGGTAGCGACCGCGGCATGAAGACGGAAGTGGCCGAGCTCGATCGCGCGCTCGCCAAGCTCGGTTTCGCCGCCGCACGTCGCCCGATCGGCCTCACTCTCGGTGCGAAGATCAAGACGGTCGGTACCGGGGGAGGTGCGCCGCTGCTCGTGCCCGCCGAGATCGCGCCCGCGTGGCTCGGCGCGTTCGGCCCCCAGCCGTTCGACAGCGGCAAGAGTGACTACGAGCGCGCAGCCAAGCTCGCTTCGCTTCCGGCGCTCCTCACGATCGGAAAGGGCAAGGGCCTCGTGCTCGACGGCACGCAGTGCACCGTGCACGCCGAGCGCGATGGCTTCCTGCTGCACGCGAGCGGCGATCCCGAGGAAGCCAATCCGAAGCGCTGGAAGAAGCTGGGTGTGCTCGCGGTCGGCAAGTCGGGCCTCTTGTTGCTCGACTCTGCGCTCGCGGGAGCCGGCAAGACCAAGCGCGCGGAGCGCGAGCCGATCGCGACGCCCGCGGGTCGCTACACGATCCTCGCGCATCGTCCCGGCGGCTTCGGTACCGACTTCGCCGCCGTGCGACTCGTGCGCCCGAAGGCCGAGTGACATGCCGCGAGTGCTCACGTCGGCGCAGAAGATCGCGTTCGTGGCGCTCGGTGCTTGCTTCGTCGGCATCATCGCGACCTCGGTGTCCTTCTCGATCGCGCCCGCGGTGCTCGGGGTCGAGGCCGTGCTCTGTCCGGACGAGGGTCGATTCGTCACCCACGAAGGCCCGACGGTGATGCTGCCGGACGGTCAGGCGGTCGCGCCGGAGACGATGCGTTGTGTGGCGGCGGACGGAGGCGAGAGCGAGCCGAACCTCTTCGCCGCTGGGCTCACGCATCTCGCCGCATGGCTCGTCCTCTCGGTCGCGTCGATCGCGCTCGCGCTTCGCTGGCTCATGCGCGCGCCGACACCTTGATCGGCCGAGCGATCACGCACACCCACGGCCCCCTACGACGCGGCCGCCGCGCGCTTACGCCGGCCGTAAGCGCCGCGGCCTTTGCCAAGGCGCGTCCGCGCTCGGTACCGTCTCGCTCGATGGCACGAAGCCCCAAGCTCGCGATCGAGGCGCCCGCGCTGCCGGAGGCGGGCGCGGACGTACGGGAGGCGCTCGCGAACGCGCTGGCCCCACACCCCATGGTCGATGAGATGACGCGCGACGCGCACGCGCTCGGGGCGGCGCTGGCGCGCGATGCAGAGGCCGCGGCCGCACTCATGCTGGCGGTCGACTCACTCGCGCGCGCGCTCGCGACGCTCGCACCGCTCGAGAAGATCAAGAGCAAGGCGGCCCGGCAGGTCGCGTACGAGCGCAGGCACCAGCTCGAGATGACGGTCGGCGCGCTGCGTCTGGCAGGTGAAGACTTCGACGCGCGGCTGGCGGCGCTCGCGTCCGACGTCGGCGACAACGAGATCCGGGGCCTGATCGCGGAGTGTCTTCGTGGCGGACAGCTGGGGCTCGAGCCTGGTGCGGCCGAGCGCGTCGCCGCGCTTCTCGAGCCCAGTACGCACAGCGTCACCGTGCGCGTCGCTCTCCACGCGCTGTACGAGCTCGGTGCGGAGCAGGCGCACGCGCGTTGGACCGAGATCCTGCGCGCGGGCGCGCCCACGGTGCACGTGGTGCAAGTGCTCAAGGCGATCGAGAGCCAGCCAGACCAAGCCCGCTGGGCCCCGCTGGTGTTCCCGCTGACCCTCGCGAGCGATACGCCGATCGCGCGGGCCGCGCATCGGCTGATCCAGCGTCAGGGGTCGAGCTTCGTCGGCTACGTGGAGTGGCTCACACGTTCGCCTGGTCCGAGGGACCTCGGCGCCGGCATCGAGTCCGTCTCGAAGGCGCTCTACTGGGCGATGTTGGCCGACCCGGAGCTGAAGGACGTCGTCGGTCCCCCTCTGCTCGCCCTTCGCGCGCGGGCCGCGGAGATGAAGGTGAGCACGGCGGAGCTCGACCGCGCGCTGGTCAAGCTGGGCGTCACCACGGACGAGCGCTCGGCCGGTCTCGTGCTCGGCCCGGAGATCGCGAGCGTGGGCACCGAAGGCGGACCGCCTCTGCTCCTTCCGGCCGAGCTGGCGCCCGCGTGGCGTGGGGTCGCGGGTCCAGAGCCCTTCGACAGCGGCAAGAGCGACTACGAGCGCGCGTGCAAGCTCCGATCTCCCCCCGCGCTCCTCTCGGTCGGAGCGGGCGAGGGCCTCGTGCTCGCGGAATCGGCCTGCACCGTGCACGCCGTGCCCGATGGCTTCTTGCTCCACGCCAGCGGCGACCCGAAGGAGGCCGACGCCGAGCGGTGGAAGAAGCTGGGTGTGCTCGCCGTGGGCGCGGCGGGGCTCTTGTTGATCGACTCCGCGTTCGAGGGCGGCGGCGAGCTCGGCGCGCGCGCGCGGATCGAGGCCGCAGCGGGTCGCTACACGATCCTCGCGCATCGTCCTGGTGGACTCGGCACCGACTTCGGCGCGGTACAGCTCGTGCGCGAGGCGGCGCGCTGACATGCCGCGACGGAGCGCACTCGGCTACGTTGCCGACGATGGCGCCGCAGGCTCCGGATCTCGTCGCGATCCTCGAAGCGGCCTATGCGATCGAGCTGGCCGAGCCTGCGTGGCTGCGCGGGCTCGTCGCGGCGATGCGCCCTGCGATCGAGGACGGGCTCGGCATCGCCGCATACGTGTACGACACGTCGAGTCGACCGATCACCGTGCGCTCGCCCGTGCTCGACTGCCCGGTCGACTCCGAAGGGCTCGCGATGCTCATGCGCGGATCGACGGACGCCTACGTCGAGGGCTCGTGGCTCTCACGCGCAGCCGCGACGGCGAGCGAGACGCCCGGCTTCGCGACGCATCAGGGCACGCGCGACGTGCTCACACCGGCGGGGATCCGCGACGTGATGGTCGTGAACGCGCTCGACCACACCGGCGTCGGCTGCTTCATCGGCGCGCCGCGCCGGCGGGTGACGCGGCTCGGGGCGCACGAACGCGAGCGATGGGAGCGAGTCGCCGCGCATCTGCGCTCGGCCTTGCGTCTGCGCCTGCGACTGGAGGCGAGCGAGGCCGAGCCGCGCGGCGCTTCCGGCGCGATCGACGCGTGGCTGACGCCCGAGGGCGAGATCGCCCACGCGGAGCCCGACGCGGCGCGAGCGCGCGGGGCGCTGCGCGCGGCCGTACGCTCGATGGATCACGCGCGTCGGGTCGTGCGCCAGCAGCCGGACGTCGCGCTCGCGTCGTGGCGCTCCCTCGTCAGTGCTCGCTGGACGCTGATCGACGAGTTTCGCGCGGACGGCACGCAATATCTTGTGGCGCGTGCGAACCATCCGGTCTCCCGCACGGCGCTCTCGCTGACGGCGCGCGAGCTGCAGGTCGTGGCGTGTCTCTCGCGCGGGCTCACCGCCAAGGTCGTCGCGTACGAGCTCGGCCTCTCGCCGTCGACCGTGCGTGTCCTCGTCATGCGGGCTTCGCGCAAGCTCGGTGCAGGCAGCACGGCCGAGCTGGTGAAGCTCTATCGCGCGAGCGTCAACAGCGGTCCATGATCGCGATCGAGCGGATTCCCCCTCCCGCCGGTGCGTACGGTCTCTGGCGAGCAAAGGGGTTGGGGGACTGCTCGGCGCCGCCCCGGTGCTCGAAGCTTTCGTCGGCTACATGACGTCGAGCACGGGCGAGCCCTGGATCCACGGGGCTGGCGCTCGGCCCGTGGTCGTGCGTGGAACGAGAGGAGGTCGCGTTGCGCATGCGTGCTTCGCGCACGCTCGGCGCACGAGGCACCGCAGAGCTGGTGAAGCTCCATCGCGCGAGCGTCCACGGCGGCCCCTGATGCCAACCGGCTCGGTCGAGGCTGGCGGATGGCCACGAAGAACGAGACTGGGGTCTCGGTGCTAGCGTATCGGCTCGAGAACGGGCGCAAACGCCAGCGCTGGACGTCGATGACGACGAGCGAGAAGGAACCGCTTGCGGCAGTCGAGGGCGAAACCGATCTCGTCGAGGAGGTGTTCGTCGATTCGGCTCAGCTTCTCTCCCGCGTGTTGCCGAGAGACATCGACGAGCTGCAGTCGGGAAAGACGTCGGAGGCGACGCGCACTCCGCAGAACGCGCGGCGCGTGCAGCTGAAGACGGGGCCTCTCCGGCCCCTGCCGCCCGTGGGCTCGACACCCGCTGCCGTTCGGGTCCACCGTGGCGAGCAGTCTTGTCAGGAATTCATGACGACGAGCTCGCTCGCTGAGGCGAGCCTGGCGATCCCCAGCGAGCTCGTCCTGGATCGGTCGGGGCATTCGCGCGGACGACTTCGAGGGTGCGAGCGTCGCGTGCGACGACCGGTGACGGTGGCCGGCTGGATCGAGACAGCGAGCCTCATCATGGGAACGAGCCCGGCGTTGGTGTTGCACGGCGCGCTCGAGACCGGCCTCGTCGCCACCCACGAGGGCGGCGTGGTCCTTCGCGGGACCGCGTTCGCGTCCCGAGCCGCCGCCGCTGCGGTCCGCGGAGCGTGCGCATGAGAGGCCGCCGTCCGCCGGTCCGCGACGCGTTCGGCGAAGCCAGTCGAGCCGAGATCGACGATGCGCGCCAACGAGCGACCCGCGACCGCACGCGGCTGCAGGGGGTGGGCGACGATCTCGCGCGACGCCTCGGAGGGACTTGGAGCACTCGCGTCATCGATCGCCCGTGGGGCGAAGGGGTCGTGCTCGAGATGAGCCAAGTCGCGTGCGTGATGGAGCTTCACGTGGACGGCGAGAAGGTCGCCGTGCGCATGCTGGGAGATCCCGAACCGTCCGTCTGGGTGTGCGGCAGCGTCGGCGGCGACGCCGCGCTCGAGGCGCGCGCCGCGTGGGGGGGCGGGACGCGTGCGCGGCGCGCGGTCGA
>JBBSAT010000299.1:0-9926 GCA_038252025.1 Polyangiales bacterium
CTTCGCGATGCCGAGGCCGATGCCGCTGGTGGAGCCAGTGACGAGGGCGGTCTTGCCGAGGAGGGTGGTCATGCTGGGGCTCCTTCGGCTGGGGCGGAAGGCGGGAGGGCGGGGAGCGGCCCGCGCTGGTGAGCGCGGATGAAGTCGCGCAGCTCCGGGTAGATCGACTCGCGGAAGCGGCTCCCCGCGAAGACGCCGTAGTGCCCGCATCCGTCCGCGGTGAACGCGCGCTTGCGGTCCTCAGGGACCCCCGTCGCGAGCTCGAGCGCCGCGTGCGTCTGCCCCGCGCCCGTGATGTCGTCGGCCGCGCCTTCGACCGTGAAGATCGCCGTGGTGCGGATGTCGCTCGGGACCACCTTCTGGTCGCGGATGGACCACGTCCCCTTGGCGAGGGTGAAGTCCTGGAAGACCTGCTGCACCGTCTCGAGGTAGTAGTCCGCGTCCATGTCGAGCACGGCGTTGTAGTCGTCGTAGAAGCGCTCGTGCGACGCCGCGCTCTCGCGCTCTCCGGAGATCCGGTCGAGCCAGTACGAGCGATACGACTTCATGTGCCGATCGGGGTTCATCGAGACGAACGCCGAGAGCTGCAGGAAGCCCGGATAGACCTTGCGGCCCGCGCCGGGATGCCTCGACGGAACGGCGAACACGAGGTTGTCCCGGAACCACGAGAGCGGGCGCTCCATCGCGAGGCGGTTCACTGCGGTGGGAGATCGGCGCCCGTCGATCGGGCCGGCCATCAGCACGAGCGTGCGCGGCGTGGTCTCGCCCGCCGAGGCGAGCAGCGAGACGGCCGCGAGCGCGGGCACGGCCGGCTGGCAGACCGCGACGACGTTCAGCTCCGCCGTCCCGAGGTGCCGCATGAACGCGAGGAGGTGGTCGACGTAGTCGTCGAGACCGAAGCGCCCTGCGGCGAGGTGGATCTGCTTCGCGTCGACCCAGTCCGTCACGTAGACGTCGTGCTCCGGGGCGAGCATGCGCACCGTGTCTCGCAGGAGCGTCGCGTGGTGGCCGGAGAGCGGCGCGCAGAGGAGAACCTTCGGCTGCGCGTCGAGGCGCGCTTGCATCTCCGGGGAGGAGGAACGACGCGCGAAGCGCACGAGGTTGCAGAACGGCGTCGCGAGCACGGTGTCCTCGGTCAGCGCGAGATCTTCTCCGTCGACCGTCACGGTCGAGATGCCGAACGCAGGTCGCTCGTACTGCTTCGTCAGCCGATGCACGAGCTCCCAGCCCGCGGCGGCGAAGGGCGCGCCGGGGAGGGGAGCCTTGCGCAGGAGGAAGGCCGAGGCGCGCGCGTAGGCGGCCATCGGTCGGAGCGCGCGGCGGGAGAGGTCGTGGAGCTCGTACAACATCATCGGGCACTATGCGCTTCGAAATGTTGCGGCGCAACAATGCAGATGAGGCCATGTAAACAAAGGTCATGGCCGCATGTCGGCTCGCTGCATGGTGTGCCGCACCATGCGAGCGCGCGGAGCTCAGGGAGCTGGCGGCGGCGTCGCGGGAGCGAACATCGGGCCACCCGTCGGGAACGTCGCGCGCCCCGACGCAGGGTTCACGAGCAGCGCGAACGAGATGTAGAGCGCGATCGCCATCAGCACGAGCGTCGCGATGCCGATGTCGGTACCGAGCGCAGGCGCCATCGCGTGGCCGTGCCCGAGCAGGTGCCGCGCGATGCGAAGCAGGTAGAGCGCGTCGATGTCGAGCAGGAAGAAGAAGAGCAGCTTCGAGTAGAAGCCGAACGCGTAGGTCAGCACGATGAAGATCACGATGAACGTGACGTCGACGGCGAATCCGACGCTCGGATCGATGGCTCGGCCCTGAGAGGCCTCCGAGAGCGCGTACCAGTTCATCACCCAGTTGAACGAGAACGTGGTGAGCAGCGTGCCGCCGAGCGTGTTCTTGTTCGCGAGCGACATCACCCCGGCGAGGAACTGACAGCCGGCGCCGAAGACGAGGCAGAACCAGGAGGCGGTGGCGAACATCGCGGCGGCGCGAGCCGGCTCGCTCGGGATCATGCCGAACGCGATCGGAAGCAGCGCGCCGCAGCCGATCGCGAGCCCGAGCAGGCCGAGCGGTGTGGGCTCACCGAAGGGAAGGACGGGCGCGGCGCTGGTGGAGGGCGTTTGTTGCACTGCAAGATCTCCGGATCGGAACCCGGAACCACGTTCCGGAAGAGGGGGGACGACTGGGGCTCGGCTCGGGGAAGGGACGACCGCGGTCAGCTGCGAGTGCCGCTGGCAGTCGTCTGCACGGTCTCGAGGACGGTCGCGTCGATGAAGGCCGCTTCGCGCGGCTCGCCGTCGCGCGCAGCCCAGAAGGCGCGCATCTTCGGCCAGAGCTTTCGCGCCGCGGAGCTCGAGACCATCGCGCCCACGTGGCCGCCCGGCAGGTGCAGGTGCTCGGTGTCGGTGCTCGACGCGTGCGCGAGGACGACGGTGGCGCTCTCGTGCGGGACGATCTCGTCGTGCTCGAAGGTGACGCAGAGGATCGGGCAGCGGAGCGCCGAGAGCTCGACCGGTCGCCCACCGATGCGGAGCGTGCCGCGGACGAGCGCGTTCTTCCGGTAGAGCTCCTCCACGTAGGTGCGCCAGCACGCGCCCGGGAAGCTCACGTTGTCGTTGCCCCAGGTCTCGATCGCGAAGAAGCCGTCGAGGAACGGCTCGTCCCACGCCTTCTGCGCGAGGGACACCGCCTTCACGAGCGGCAGCGTCGGCCGGAGCAGCTGAAACGCGCCCTGCATGAGCTGCCACGGCACGTTGCCTGCGCCCTCGACGAGCGCATCGGTGTCGAGCGAGCGCGTGCGCGTCCAGCGCGAGAGCAGCCCTTCGTCGTGGAAGTCCACCGGCGCTGCGACGAGCGTGAGCGAGCGAACGCGCTCGGGCTCGAGCGCCGCGTGCAGCACGGCCAGCGTTCCACCGAGGCAGTAGCCGAGGACGTGCGCCGCGTCCGCGCCCGCCACGCGCGTCGTGACGCGGAGCGCGCGCCCGATGGCGAAGACTGCGATGTCCTCGAACGTGACGAAGCGATCCTCGGCCTCGGGCGTGCCCCAGTCGATCACGAACACGTCGTGGCCCGCCGCCACGAGGCTCTCCGCGAAGCTCTTGCCCGGCATCAGATCGAGCACGTAGTGACGGTTGATGAGCGACGGGATGAGCAGCACCGGCGTACGGAACGCGATGCCCTCCGGGCGCGGCACGTAGCGCAGGAGGCGCCACTTGTTCTCCTCGTGCACCACGTCCGCGGGCGTCTGCCCGACGAGCGGCGCCGGCCGACCGAAGAGCGCCGCGATCCCGCGCACCAGACCGCGCGGCTCCATCACGCCCCTCCTCGGGCGCCCTCGTAGAGCGCTTCGAACTGTGGTGCGAAGGCCGCGTATACGGCCTTGCGCTTCACCTTCAGCGTGGGCGTCAGGTGGCCGCTCTCCACGCTGAGCGTGTGCTCCATGATCGCGAAGCGCTTGATCGACTCGTAGCTCGCGAGCTGTGCGTTCACCTTCGCGATGCGGGCCTCGACGATCGCGTGAAGAGCCGCCGCGGGATCCCCCTCCGCCCCCGCGAGCGCTGCGTCGACGGCCGCCGGGCTCAGCCAGACGCCCGCGACGAGGTACTTCTTCGCGTCTCCGTAGACGACCACGTGCTGGAAGAGCGCGTCGTCCGCGAAGCGCTGCTCGATGTTCGCCGGCGGGATGTTCTTGCCGCCCGTCGTCACGAGGATGTCCTTCTTGCGATCGACGATCCGCAGGAACCCATCCTCGGTGAACGCGCCCACGTCACCGGTCTTCAGCCAGCCGTCCTCCGTGAAGGCGTCGGCGCTCGCGACGGGGTCCTTGTGGTAGCCGAGGAAGATGCTCTCGCCGCGCGCGAGGATCTCGCCGTCTTCCGCGAGACGAATGCGCACGCTCGGGAAGGGCTTGCCGACCGAGTCGAAGCGGAAGGCGTCCGGTCGGTTCATCGTCAGCGTCGGCGAGGCCTCGGTGAGCCCGTAGCCCTCGATGATGAGCACGCCGACGGAGCGGAAGAGCTCCTTCACCTCGCGCTTGAGGCCGGCGCCACCCGACAGGCAGAAGCGCAGCTGGCCGCCAGTCTTCGCGTCGAGCAGGCGCTTGCGCTCGTCCTTGTCCTCCGTGCCCATCGCGGCCTGCGCGAGCTTCTCCCAGATCGCCGGGACGCTCATGAACACGGTGGGCTTCACCTCGGGCAGGCGCGCGAGGACGCTCGCGGGATCGGCGAGATAGCTCGTCCATCCGAGCGTGTTGCCGATGCACGCCTCTCCGAAGCCGAACACGTGGCTCATCGGGAGCCAGAGCAGATCCGTCATGCCCTCTTCGAGGAGCGGCGCGAGGACCTCGAGCCAGTCGCGACCGTTCACGCCCACGTTGCGATGCGTCAGCGGCACGCCCTTCGGCGGCCCGCTCGTCCCGCTCGTGTAGAGCATGATGGCCGGCGCATCGAGCGAGATGGCCTCGAGCAGGCGCGTGAGCGCGCCCGGATCCTTCTCCGCGATCGCCTTGCCACGCGCGCGCGCTTGCTCCCACGAGATCACCTTCGGCGTCGCGTCGGCATCGCGCGGCGCTGCCTGACCCGCGGCGCGCATGGCCGCGAGCGAGCGCACGGCGTCGAGCCGAGCGTCCATCAGCACGATCCGCTCGAGCGCGGGCAGAGAGGGCAGGGCCGCCAGCACGCGACGCAGCAGGTCCTCGCCGTCGACGAACACCACGCGCGCGTCGGAGTGCGAGAGCACGTACGAGGCCTGCTCGGCAGTGCTCGACGCGTAGATCGGGACCATCGCTCCGCCGGCCGTCTGGATCGCGAGCGCCGCGCTCATCCACTCCACGCGGTTGTGCGCGAAGATCGCACCGCGGTCCGTCGGTCGATGCCCGTCCGCCGCGAGGAAGAGGGCGAGGTCCGAGACCTCGCTCGCGACGTCGCCGAACGTGACCGCGCGGTCTCCGCCCGGCTCCGGGACCATGAAGCGCGTTCGATCCCGCCGCTCAGCGAGCGCGTCGAAGATGGCGCGCGGAGCGGGTCGGAGCTCGAGATACTTGGTGACATCCATGGCTCAGCGGTCCTTTCTCGCGCGGCGTTCGTTCTCACGCGCGTCCTCGAGCTTCTCTTCGAGGTCGATCACCCGGCGCTCGAGCACGGTGAGGAGGCGCAGCGTGCGCTCCTGGTCGCGCCGGTTCGGGAGGCCCACGGCGCTCCACACGTCCGAGAGCATCCGGTCCGTTCGCGCCTTCCGGCGCATCATCGCGGAGAGCAGCGCGCCCGAGGGCTCCAGTACCGCCGGGCTCTCGAGGACCTTGCTCGACCACTTGGCCGCGCGGCCTTCCCACGCATCGAAGCCCTTCTTCCACTTCTCGAAGAGAGTCATCTTGTCCTGCCTTTCGAGACCCGGTGTCACAGCCCGAAGCGCTGCATCGCGGCAGCGATCGTGAAGTCCTCGACGTCGTCGCCGTCGCGCGCGCTGACGCTCGTCACCTGGCCGAAGCACTCGAACACGAACGTGCTCTGCTGGCGCACGATCGGTGCGCCCGCGCTCGGAGAGATCGTCACCCGCGTCGCCACGCGCATCGCCTGCGTGAACGTCAGATCGGGCAGCACGAGCTCGCCCATCGCCGGCACGTGGCTCTGGTACACGTCGCGGCCCGCGTAAGGCAGCCCGCGCACCATCCCGGAGACGTCGGCGGCGCTGATCCACTCTCCGCCCGGCTGGAGCGGGAGCTGGAAGAGCAGGATGGGCGTCGCGTAGGGAAGGAGCGTGCGCCCCTCCGGCGGATCCATCTCGTGGCTCGCGAGCCCGAGCAGGTAGAAGCCTCCCTCGTCGAGGCGATACATCGTGTCGATGCCGCCGCCCGGATCCGTCGGAACGGCGACGATGGCCGTCGGGAACTCCGGCGCGTACCACGCGATCGTGGGATCGAGCGCGACGATGCGCGCGACGCGATCGGTCCCGTAGTCGGTGCCGAGATCCCAGCGCCGCATCCCGTCCGCGATGGGCATGCCGACGAGGTCGACGTCGCGCTCTTCGCCCGAAGGCGCGACGAGGAAAGAGACCGGCGTTCCGATCGAGGGCTGGAGCTCGTGGGCCTCGATGCGACCGTCCAGGTTCGGCACGCAGTCGAGCGGCGGGACCGCGGCGTCGGAGTCCCAGGCGAGGCGCATCGGATGCGTCTGGTTGGGGCCGCAGCCCGCGACCGCGGAGAGCAGCGCGCACAGCGAGGCGGTCCAGCGAAGAGAAGGCAAGGTCGTTCGAAGTCGCATCGGATCCTCGCGTTCAGTAGACCATCTGGAGGCGCAGCCGGAGAAGCTGGGCCGGCGTCGCGCCGAGCCCGAGGGCGGGGTTGTCGAGCCCCGCGAGCGGGAAGAGCACCGCGTACTCGAGCGCCGCGATGAACCCGTCGTGGGTCTCGTAGTTCAGCGCCGGATCGATCTCGATGCCGAGCGGGCGCTGGCCGCCGGGCGTCGACGTCGGCTCCATCGCGAACGAGGCCACGCCGTACGCCGTGAGCGAGAGCGCGCCGAAGGGCTGGTCGAAGATCCGGAGGCGCGCGTGCGGCCGGAAGTAGAAGGCGTCGGTCACTCGACCGATGATCTCGCGGAACAGGATCCGATCGATCCGGTAGTCGGGAGAGAAGCGGAAATTGTCGACCGTCGTGTCGTAGGGCAGCGTCGCCTGGGGCCCATCGAGGTCGCCCGCTTGCGGGCTCGCCTGGAGCGTCCGCGGGAACGCCCCGAACCCCGGCGCCGAGTCGCCCGACGCGATCCCGAAGTCGAACCCGAGCGTGAAAGCGCCCTCGCGCGGCAGGAAGTCGGTCTCGAGCGCCGCGCCGAGCTGCGTCGCGGTGACCGAGTCGCGCAGCAGCACGCCGGGGATCAGCGACGTCGACGCGATGCGCGAGTAGAGCAGCGCGCCTTCCAGCTCGATCCGGAAGTCGTGGTTCTCGACCCGCAGCCAGACGTCAGCGGCCACGGCGGTCAGCCCGCGCGGCACCACCTGTGCGGCCGACGGAGTCACGGGAACGCTCGTCGGCAGGTACGAGGCCGGCGTGTCGCCGTCCTGCCAGCGATAGGAGACGTAGGCGCCGTACTCGACCGTCGTGCGTCCGGCGACGTGCCGCCGATGTCGTCCCGCCTCGCCGAGCCAGTTCAAGAACGCGAACGTCACCGTCCGCAGGTCGTCCGTCGGCGTCACGTCGACGGCGCGGAAGCCCGCTGCGCGGGGCGCGAGCGGGCCCGTCGCGGAGATGTCGAACGCGAGCGCCCAGATGTGCCCCGCGATCGGCGTCGCGAACGCGATGCGGTCCGCGACGTCACCGCCGTCGCAGTCGTAGCAGTCGCCGCCGTTCGCGAGGATGCCGAGGCCCCAGCGGTTCGCCTGTCGTCCCACCGTGAGCAGGCCGAAGGGCGTGAGCACCTCCGCCCACGCGCGCCGCAGGTTGATCGCGTTGTCGAGCGCGCGCTGGCCGATGGTCGCGCTCGGGATGTTGTCCGGCGTCGAGCCGAGCGTGAGGTTGTCGAGGATGTCGAGCCGCGTGTGGATCGCGATCGTTCCTCCCGGCGCGTAGACCGAGATGTCCGTGCGCAGCCGCATGTCGGCCTGGTAGAGGTTCTGTCCGTCGGGATCGTCGAGCGGCACCGGGAAGAGCGGATCGCCGGAGGGCGTCGGGCCGCGATCGAGATCGAAGTTCGAGAGGATCTCGCCGCGGGTACGCAGGTAGCCGTGCAGCTCGAACGAGAAGTCGTCAGGATCCTCGTGCGCGCGGATGCCGTCGCCGACCTCGTGGAAGCCCTGCGCAGACGCGCGCTGCGTCGTGAGCGCGGAGACGAGCGTGAGCCCGCACGCGATCGTCAGCGTGAGGAGCCGGCTCATGGCGCATCTCCGGGGGTCTGCGCGCCGGTGTCGCCCTCGCGGTTGCCCTCCCACCACGGGCCCTCGGTGCCTTCTCCCTCGTCGGCGGGCTCCCCTTCGACCGGCGCTTCGCCGCCGCTCGTGCTGGAGCCGGTCTCGGTGCTCGGCGCGAGGCTCGCCTCGTCGAGGAAGCGCGCGAGCTCCGCCGTCGACTGCGCGCGGTGCTCGATCATCGGGAAGTGCCCGCACCCCGGATAGACCACCAGCCGCGCGCCGGGCAGCTCACGCGAGAGGCGCTCGCCGATCTCGAGCGGCGTCACGTGATCCTCGCGTCCCCAGAGCAGCAGCACCGGCTGCTCGATGGTCCGGTACTGGTCTTCGACCGCCTCGTAGTGCATCGCGCGAACCGCTGCGAGCGCTGCGGCGTACGTGCCCGGGCGCGCCAGCGACGCGTCCACCGCGTCGATCAGCTCCATCGTGACGTAGCGCTGATCGTGGAAGGCGAGCGCCATCCGATCCTCGGTGCGCTCGCCGTACCAGGTCGCGAACATCGCCTCGCCGATCCCGTCGGCGCGCGCGACGTGGAAGAACGCAGGCAGCTGGCCGTCGTAGGCCCACGCGTCGTAGAGCGCGATGCGCTCCACGCGCTCCGGCGCCATCAGCGCGAGCCGCAGCGTCACGCCCGCGCCGTAGCTGTGTCCGACGATCGCCGCGCGCTGGACGCCGAGGCGGTCCATCAGGCCGAGGACGATGTGCGCCTGCGCTTCGCTCGAGTAGTCCCCCGGCGGCCGATCGGTCCAGCCGAAGCCGCGCAGGTCGAGCGCGATCACGCGGTGCCCGCGGCGCACGAGCTCGGGCATCACCGCGTTCCACGTCTCGAGCGAGGACGCGAACCCATGGATCAGGACCACCGGCGAGCCCGTACCTTCGTCGACGTAGCGCACGCGCACGCCGTCGATGGACGCGAAGGTCGCGTCCGCGGGCTCTCCGCGCATCGCCCCCGTGTGGAACGCGAGGCAGCCCGAAGAGAGCACGGGGATCGACAGCGCGAGGATCGCCCGCGCGAGCTGGGACATCGAGATCACGGATGGCTCAGGGCGCGAGGCGCCGGATCTCGGTCGCCGTGGTGAACTCGACCTGCGTCTCGAGCGCGCCCGAGACGACGATCGCCGCGATGCCGAAGCACTCCGCCACGAACGTGAACTGACGCTGGCTGGTGAGCGTCACGAAGCCGCTCGTCCGCGTCATCTCCGTGCGTACCCGCAGCGCGTCCGTCGCGCCGAAGGGCGTGATCAGCGTTCCGGCCGCGTCCACCACCGATGTGTACTCCTCCGTGTAGGAGGCGATGATCCCGAGCGCCTGTCCGCTCACTGCGGAGGTCGTCGTGAACGTGTTGCCCGACGCGAGCGGGAAGGCGAGCACCCTGACCGGCGGGTCGTAGCGCAGGAGGGTCTGCGTGAGCCCCGCTGCGGGCGAGACGACGCCGAGCAAGAGGAGCGCGTCGTCGGTGATCTGGAAGACGCCGAGGTTGTCCGAGCCGGCAGCCACGCGCGCTGCGTGCGTCGCCGCCGGGAACTCCGCCGCCCACCAGTTGCCGCCCGGCGCGAGGAGCTCCACCAGCTCGTCGTGATCGCCCGTGTAGCTGCCCGAGTAGTCCCAGGTTCGCGCGCCGCCGCTCGTGGTGCCCGCCGTGGACACCGTCGTGTTCTGCGCGATGCGGAAGTTCGCGCGCAGGCCGGCGCGAAGCGGAACCTCGGCGCGGCTCACGATGCCGTCGTGGTTCGGCGCGCACACGAGGCTGCCGCCGTCGACCACGACGCCCGTGTCCTCGGTCTCGACCCACGCGTCGGGCTCGCTCGCGTCGCTCGGCGTCAGGGGCGCGTCGACCGCGCCCGCGTCGCGCGTCGTGGCGCACGTTCCATCCGTCATGCAGACGCGGCTCGGGCAGTCGGCCCCGACACGGCAGGTCATGCTGCCGCCGGCGCAGCCACCGAGAGAGACGAGCGCGAGGACGAGACCGAGAGCGAAAAGCGAGCGTGACATCGGACCACTCCTTCGGACGACGACCCGATGATGCCACC
>JBBSAT010000300.1:0-9907 GCA_038252025.1 Polyangiales bacterium
ACGCCGGGGCTGAACGGCATCATGACCATACGCGGTCTCGTGCTGTCGGATCGGTGGGACGCCGCCTGGCCGACGTACGCCGCCACGCACCGGATGGAGCCGAGGCGCGCCGCATGATCAGGATCGCATCCGCCTTGCTCGTCGACTCTCTCGGCGAGCGCGGCCCGCTCGTTGTCGTCGAGGAGCGCAAAGAACGGAACCTCACCGAGGATGTCAGCCGTCGTGCTCATCGGCGCCGATCCTAGTACGACGACCCGGAACTTCGATCCAATGGCGCCGTCCGCGCCGCGATCGCCGAAAAAGGCGCGGCCCCCCGGGTGGCGGGGGGCTCTGGCCGCCAACGTCACTGACAGGCTGCGGGCACCTCGTGCTGCATCGCGGAGAGACCGGTGCGCCAGCCGTCGATCTGCGCCTGACAGGCCGTGTCCATCCCAGGCACGCCCTGCTGCTGGTCGAGCGCCGTGCACGCGGCCTCGGCGCCAGCGCCGGCGGGGCCGAGCGCGGCGACGTAGGCGCGACAGCAGTCACGCGCGCGCCCACAGAGGTCGCCCGCGGCCGCAGGGGCCGAAGGCTCGGTCGGCGCTACCGGCGGCGCCGCGACGGGGGCGGCCGCGGCGATCGCGGGAGCCTCGGTCGGGGCGGGCGCCGTCTCCGCAGATCCGCACGCGGAGAGAAGGCCCATCAGCACCAGCGTCATCATCCCGTTCTTCATGTCGTCGTTCTCCTCTGCTCGTTCGTTCGAGCGCGCCCCGTTTCGCAAGCCACGCGCCATGCGGAAGAGCCCATTTTCGCGGCAAATCGGGACCTGCGCGCGCCGCACGCTTGCGCGAGCGAGCAAGAGTTGCGCGTGCGATGGCCATGCTTGTGCCCCCGCGCGTCCGCGACGATGATCCGCGCGTGCGCGTCGGCATCCAGACCTGGGGCACGGAAGGGGACGTGCGGCCCTTCTTCGCGCTCGGGAGCGCGCTGCGGGCCCGCGGGCACCAGGTACGCGTCGTGTACACGAACATCGAAGCGCGCGACTTCGGGCCGCTCGCGCGTGCGTGCGACCTCGAGGCGACGGCGGTGGGCGCCGAGTACTTCGAGACGAACCGCGACCGGCTCGCGGTGCGCGCCAGGGAGAGCTTCGAGGACAAGAGCCCGCTTCGTCAGGTCCGCGGCATCCTCGCAGACCTCGTCGATCCGGTCGCCGTTCCGATGCTCGAGGCGGGGCGGGCGCTCGCGCGCGAGTCGGACGTGATGATCTCGCACTTCCTCGCGTATCCGGCGCACGTGGCGGCACAGAAGGAAGAGCGCCCGCACGTCATGGTCGGCCTCGTGCCGATGTTCCCGTCCGCCGAGTACGGGCCCATCGGCGTACCGTCGCTCGGCCGTCTCTTCCATCGCCTCGAGTGGTGGGTCGCGAACCGCTTCTTCGACTCCGTCTTCAAGCCGCGCACGAACGGACTGCGAGAGAGCGTCGGCCTTCCCGCGCAGCGCAGCGTGCTCGATCCCGCGCTCGACCGGACGAAGCTCGGCCTCGTCGCCGTTTCCCCCTCGCTCTTTCGCCGGCCGTGCGACTGGAGCCCACGCGCAGAGGTCTGCGGGTTTCTCTCGCTGCCCGATGCGGCCGAGCCCTGGGAGCCCGACCCGGAGCTCCGGGCCTTCCTCGACAGCGGCTCTCCGCCCGCGTTCCTCTCGTTCGGCAGCATGTTCAACCTCGACCGCGACCGAACCGCGAAGGTGGTCGCACTGCTCGGCGAGGCGGTCGAGCAAGCGGGGACGCGCGCCATCATCCAGGCGCCCGAGGCCGTGCTGCGGGAGGCTCCTCGACGCGCGAGCGTCCACTACCTCGTGCGCGCGCCGCACGTGCACCTCTTCCCGCGCTGCTCGATGGTCGTGCACCACGGCGGCGCGGGCACGACGCAGTCCGCCCTGCTCGCGGGCCGCCCGTCGATCGTCGTTCCGCACGCCGCAGACCAGTTCTACTGGGGCGACGTCCTCTACCAGCGCGGCGCGGGCACGAAGCCGCTCCGCGCGACCGCTCTCACCGCGCCCCGGCTCGACGAGCGCATCCGCGAAGTGCTCGCTCGCCCCGAGCTCGCGACCAAGGCCGCCGAGATCGGTCGTCTGCTCGCGACCGAGCGTGGGCCGGAGCGCGCGGCGGAGTCGATCGAGCGCGTGATGGCGGGCGCGCCCTCAGCCAGAGACCCAGGCGACCCAGCTCGCGCGCGGTGAGCCGCATCCGGCGCAGGCAGCGCACGCCGCGACGATGTCGACGTTCCGGGCGCTCCGGACGTGGATCGGGCCCTCACCGGTCTCCATGCCCTGCGCCAGGTCCGTGCCCCATGGCGTTCGCAAGAGCCACGCTCCGCTCACGCAGCCGTCGTTGGGGCAGACCTCGGCGCCGATTCCGAACGTGAGCTCGGGCGGGAGCGCGGGGGCGAGATCGGGGGGCGCGGTCGCAGCGTAGAAGGCGAACGAGAGCGAGCACGCGCATCCGTCGCACCGACACCTCGGCGCCTGCCGAACGGAGACGAAGACTGCCCCGATCTCGTCTTCGCCGGGCTGAACGTCGAGCGAGAGGGTGGAGAAGGGATCGAAGGCAAACCGTTCCGCGAGGTCGCTCCCGACGTGCGTGACGACGAGATCGCAGCGGCAGTCCGCATCGGCGCTCGGACAGAAGTCGGCGTGAATGCGGATCCCGTCCTCGGGCGCCGCCTCGATGCCGGAGACGGTGATGAGGTCCACGTGCGTGACGCGACATCGATCGGCGTCGAGCGTGACGGGCTCGATGCGTACGGCGATCATCGGTGCATCGAGCCCGCACGGTCCGGGATCGGCGAAGGCGTCGGTGCCCGTGTCGGGCGGCGGAGCGCCCGCGTCCTCTCGAGGAGGAAGGGAGCCCGCATCCCGAACGAACGACGCGTCGACGGCGAGAGGTGCAGGGCCGAGAGCCTCATGCGCTGCCCAGCATCCCGGCAGCATCGCGAGCGCGAGCGAGGCGATCGCCAAGAGGAAACGTGCCGCTCTGCGCCTCGTAGACATGGGCTCCGCGACCAAGCGAGCGACGTGCCACACCCAGCGCGCGCGATCGAGGTCACACTGCCCCCATGCGATCGCTCTGCTTGGTCTTCATCGCCGTCCTCTCCGCGTGCGCCTCGAGCCCGGAGGCGCGGGACGCCGCGCCCGAGGACACGGCCGTGGCGATCGACGCAGGCCCTGCCCTCCACGTCGCGTCCGTCGTCGACCTCGGCGCACTGCCCCACCCTTCGAGCACGGTCGTCGGCCGGGACGGTGCCAGCTCCGGAGTCCTCGGCGGCCAGCTCCTCTGGACGTTCGGCGACACGTTCGTCTCGATGACGACGCCCGTCGACGACAGCAACGTCGTCTCCGCCACCGGGGCGTGGAGCACGCCGTCCGCACCGCTCACGCTCGAGCAGCCCGTCGATGCGCGCGGCATTCCCGCCCAGCTCATCCCCTACACGGACGAAGAGCTCGCGCAGAACCGGCTCAGCGCGATCAACGGCTGGGCGCTCTGGCCCGGCGCCGTGATCGACACCGGCGCACCGGAGCTCCTCGTGCTCTTCCAGCTCATCAAGCGCACCGATGGCTCGGGGTTCGACGGGGTCGGGCTCGGCACCGCGCGCATCGCACCCCACGAAACGATCGCGCGCCGTGACCCGAGCGACCTGTTCTCGCGCCCGATGCCTCCCGCGACGGGCGGCACGCCGCTCTACGGCACCGGCGGCGTCGCGGTGATCGGCGAGACCGCGTACTTCTTCGCCTGCGAGCTCGGAGGCTGTCGCGTCGGTCGTACGCCGCGTGCGCGCGCCGATGAGCGCGGTGCGTTCGAGTTCTACGACGGAAGCGCGTGGGTCAGCGACATCGACCAGGCCGCGGTCGTCCTTCGCAACGTCGGCGCTCTGACGTCGGTCTCGTACAACGCGCACCTCGGCCGCTACCTCTCGATCACCAGCCGGGCCTTCTCGAACGACGTGCTCCTCCGGACGGCCGAGCACGTGGAAGGCCCGTGGCCGACGACCGGCGTCGTGATCACACCTTCGGACGGCGGGATCCTCGCGGCCGGCGAGGGCTCGAACTACCTCGCGCAAGAGCACGTGGCCCTCGGCTCGGCGGACGGAACGGAGATCGTGATCAGCTACGCGAGGCCGCTCGGCAGCTTCCGCGGGGAGGTTCGGCTCGCGCGGATCACGCTCGACTGACTCGCTTCGCGTCGATCGTGTCGCCACGCTGGCCGGACGGCGCTGCGTTTGCGACGCTGCACGCATGCCGCCGATCTCTCTACGCCCCGCCACGCCGAACGACGCGGGCACACTGCTGGCGCTCGTCCGGGCGCTGGCGGAGTACGAGCGCGCGCCCGATGACGTCGTCGCGACGGAGAGCGACTACGTTCGTGCGCTCTCGAGCGCGACGCCCGAGATGGAAGCGCTGCTCGCGGAGGACGAAGGCAGCGCGCTCGGCTTCGCGCTCTTCTTCCCGACGTGGAGCACCTGGCGTGGGCGACCCGGGATCCACCTCGAGGATCTCTTCGTGGTCCCGGAGGCGCGCGGTCGCGGAATCGGTCGCGCGCTTCTCTCCCGCGTCGCCCAGCTCGCCCTCGCGCGCGGCTGCGCGCGGCTCGAGTGGCAGGTGCTCGACTGGAACGAGCCCGCGCTCGGCTTCTATCGCGCGCTCGGCGCGCGCTCGCTCGACGAGTGGATCGCGATGCGCGCCGACGGAGACGCGCTCGAGACGCTGGCCCGGCTCCGATGAGCCGGGCGCTTCGAACATGGGGCTCGTGCTCGACGTGGGCGCTTCTCGTCTCGTGCGTCTGTTTCGGATGCGCCGGGCCGGCTTCATCGCCTCCTCCGGAGCACGCGACCTCTGGGGCGACGGCACCGGAAGCGCCCTCGTGCCTGACGATCCGGGATGCCGAGCTGGGGTGCGATGCCGACTGTGAGTCGCTGGCGCCCGTGATCGAGCGTTGTCCACACATCGCAGCGCGGGCCCACCACCACCCTTCGGGTCGGATCGACGTGCGCTACGCGGTCGACGCGTCCGGGGTCGGGCGCGCGCACCTCACGCTGTCAGGCGAGGATCTCGAGTCCGTCGCGGACTGCGTGCGCGAGGCGTTCGAGCGCTTCCGCCCATGTCAGTCGATGGCCCGAGGGGAGGCGTTCGAGCTACCTCTGCTGTTCTCCCCGGGCGGCTGACCCAAGCCGACGCAGACCGGCCGGCTACGGCTCGGGCGGCGGCATGCTGTCTCGTGCGAGCTCGAGCAACCGCTCGATGACGTCGTCACCGAGCGCCCGGGTCGCCTCGACGATCGCCGCCACTCGGGCGTGCTCGTGGCCATCGACGACGAGCAGCCCGCAGAACGAGCACTCCTCGATCCGCGTCTGCCCGATACCCTCCCAGTCCAGCGACAGGCGCACGAGGCGCGTCGCGCAGTCGGGACAGCGATCGTGGAGCGTCTCGCTCGCTCGAACGGCCGGACTCCGCGCGAGCCGGCTCTCGGTGCCCACCTCTCTCGCGCTCACGAGCGAGAGCGCGCAACGCGGGCACGTTCGCGCGCGCGACATCGAGCGATAGGCGCCCCCTCCGCGGCCAGGCAACGCACGCTCGTCGAGCGCTCCATCGCAACGCGGGCAGGTTCCTCTCGACATGAGCGCATCGTCTCACAGCCGCCGCCGTCCCGAGAGGCCACGCGCGGTGATTTCGCCACGTGTCGCGCGTCGCGACGTGTTGCAGTCTGCAACCGGAGCCTGGATGGCCGCGCAACGTTTTCGAGGCCGGAAGAGCCCGCGTGGCTGCAAGCAGGCTCCGGATCGCACGAGGCACGCCTCGTGCTTGGGGACCGCTCCAGATGAAGGTCCCCGTTCTCTTGCGCGCCGCTCTGGCGGGTCTGCTCGCCATCGGATGCTCCGGCGCCGCCCCTCGAGCCGACACGCTCGGCGAGACCGAAACTTCGCCCGCCGTCGTGCTCCCGGATGGGGCGATTCGCCTGAGCGCGGAGGCCCTCGGCTTCATCCACACGGAGCAGGCGCAGATGGGCGGCGACGTCTCCGCGCTCCACGCGCCCGCCCGCGTCGCGTATCGCGATGGCTCCATCGCCGAGGTCGGTACCCCCGTCTCCGGACGCATCACCGAGGTCCACGTCCGGCTCGGCGACACCGTCGTCGAAGGCGCGCCCCTCGTCACGCTCCGCTCCCCCGATGCAGCCTCCACGCGCGCAGAGCTCTCCGCGACGCGAACGGAGCTGAGCCACGCGCTCGCCGAGGCACGGCGCGCGGCCGAGATGCTCGAGCACGGCGTCTCGACCGACCGGGAGCGCCGCGACGCGGACCTGCACGTCTCCGAGCTCGAGATCCAGCTCGTCCGCGCCGAGACCCAGGTCTCGATCCTCGGACGCGGCGCTGGCGGCACCGTGGTGTTGCGAGCGCCGCTCGCGGGGACCGTCCTCTCGCGGCGGGCCGCGATCGGCATGGCGGTCGACCCGTCGACGAGCGAGCCGCTCATCGAGATCGGCGATCCCGACGCGCTCGGCGTCAGCGCCGACGTCTTCGACCGGGACGCGGCGCTCGTTCGCGTCGGCGCGAACGCGCTCGTCACCTTCCCTTCTCTCGATCATCCCTTGAGCGGAACGGTCGCCTACGTCGCGCCGGTCGTGAGCAGCGGCCTTCGCACGATCGAGGTGCGCATCGAGCTCACGGAGACCTCCGACCGCTTGCGACAGGGTCTCTTCGGGCGCGCGTCGATCACCCTCGTGGACGCCGGGATCGTGCTGCCCTCGGGCGCGGTGCTGATCCGCGACGGTGACCGAACCGTGGTCTATGTGGAGCGCGAGCCCGGCACGTTCGCGGCGCGCGACGTCGAGGTCGGTCCTTCGGTCGACGGTCACGTGTACGTGGCCTCTGGGATCGCAGCGGGCGAGACCGTCGTGGTCGAGGGTGCGCTGCTCCTCGACGGCTCCGCAGATCAGCTGCTCTGAGGAAGTCTTGCTCGGAGCCCTGATCGACCTGAGCGTGAAGCGGCGCCTCGCGACCGTTGCGACGGCGCTCGTCATCGCCGCGCTCGGCGTGCATGCGTACCTGAACACGCCGATCGAAGCGTTCCCCGACGTCACGAACATCCAGATCGACGTCATCACGCAGGTACAGGGGCTCGCGCCGCCGGAGGTCGAGCGGCAGATCACGATCCCGCTCGAGCGTGAGCTGAACGGCACGCCGGGGATGATCGGGATGCGCAGCGAGAGCCTCTTCGGGCTCTCGCTCATTTACCTGACGTTCGAAGACGGCGCGGACTACTTCCACCAGCGCGTCCTCGTCGAGCAGCGCCTCCGCATGGCGGAGGTCCCCGAGGGAGTGGCCCCGCACCTCGGACCGGAGGACACGCCGCTCGGTCAGATCTACTACTACCGGATCGTCTCGGCGCGACACACGCTCACCGAGATCCGCTCCGAGCAAGAGTGGAACATCGGGCCCCGGCTGCGGCGTGTGGCCGGCGTCGCGGACGTCGTCGGGCGCGGCGGCTTCCTCGAGGAGATCCACGTCGAGGTCGATCCGGCGCGGCTCCTGGCGTGGGGACTGACGCTCGAGGACGTCGAGGGCGCGCTCGAGGAAGCGAGCGCCAACGTCGGCGGCGGGTTCCTGCGCGCAGGCGATCAGCAGCTCGTCGTGCGCGGCGTGGGGGCCTTCGCAGCCGCGGGCGACATTCGCGAAGCGGTGCTCTACGCGGAGAACGGGACGCCGGTCACGATCGGCGACGTCGCGCGCGTGACGATGAGCCACGTCCCGCGTCAGGGCGCCAACGGCTACAACCTGGAGCTCGAGAACTGCGGCGGCGTGGTCTACATGCGGCTCGGTGCCAATCCGTCGCTCGTGCTCGACGGCATCCACGAGGCGATCGACGAGCTCAACGAGAGCGGTCTGCCCGATGGCATGCGGCTCGTGCCGCTCTACGACCGGAGCGTCCTCGTCGAGCGCACGCTCTCGACGGTCCACCACTCGCTCATCGAGGGTGCGCTGCTCTGCATCGCGATCGTCTGGCTCTTCCTGCGCAGCCTCCGCGGCTCGCTCGTCGTCGGCATCGTGATCCCGCTCGCTCTGCTCGTCGCGTTCCTCGGCCTCTATCTGATCGACCTGCCGGCGAACCTCATCTCGATGGGGGCGATCGACTTCGGCATCCTCGTCGACGGCGCCGTGATCTTGATCGAGAACGTCATCCACCGGATGGACGAGAGACCACCGCGCACCGTCGGCGAGCGCCTCCGGCTCACGGCGGAGGCCGCGCGCGAGGTCGCCAGGCCCACGCTCTTCTCGATGGCGATCATCGTCGCCGCGCTCATCCCCGTCTTCGCGCTCGAGCGCGTCGAAGGGCGCATCTTCCGACCGCTCGCGCTGACGTACACGTTCGCGCTCCTCGGCGCGCTCGCGTTCTCGTTGACCGTCGTCCCGGCGCTCGCGGCGCTCGTCCTGCGCGCTCGCGCGCACGGCTCCGTGCACAGCGAGCCTCGCTTCGTCACCATCCTCCGGGGCGGCTACGAGCGCGCGCTCGGATGGCTCATCGATCGCCGCCCCATCGTGTTGGTCGTCGCCGTGATCGCCGCCGTCCTCGGCATGACGACCGCGTCGCACCTCGGCACCGAGTTCTTGCCCGAGCTCGACGAGGGCGACTTCACGGTGCTCGTGGAGCTGCCGACGAGCGCGTCGCTCGAGGTCGGGCAGCAGACGCTCCTCGAGGTTCGAAGGCGCCTCCTGACCTTCCCCGAGGTCCGCGAGATCGACACGAAGCAAGGAAGGCCGGAGGACGGTACCGACAACGAGAGCGTCAACATGGGCGAGAACTACGTCCGCCTCTTGCCGCACGATCGCTGGCGCGACGGAATGACGACCGAGCTTCTCCAGGACGAGATGCGCGATCTGCTGGCCGGCATCCCGGGCATCCGCTTCAACTTCAGCCAGCCGATCCGAGACAACGTCGAGGAGGCCATCAGCGGCGTTCGCGGGCAGGTCGTCCTCAAGTGCTACGGCACCGACCTCGTCGAGATGCGAAGGCTCCTCTTGGCGGCGCTCGAGGCGGTCCGCGGCGTCCCCGGCGTCGTCGATGCGTCGCTCTACCGGGACCGCATGGTCCCGCAGCTCGAGATCATCCCCGACCGGGGGCGTCTCGCGCGCGCCGGCGTCTCGATGGGCTTCGTGCAGCGCGCGATCGAGGTGGCGCTCGCCGGCCGCGTGGCGGCCGAGCTGTGGCGCGGCGAGAGGCTCGTTCCCGTTCGCGTCCGCCTTCCGGAGTCCGAGCGCGAAGACGTCGGTCGCATCGGAGAGCTCCCGATCAGCGCCGGCGACGCGCGCGTCCCGCTGGGCGCGCTGGCGGACATCCGCATCGCGCCGGGCAGGTCTTCGATCACACGCGAGAGCAACTCGCGCGTGCTCGCGCTCAAGTTCAACATCGACGGTCGCGACCTCGGATCGGTGGTCGCCGACGCACAGGCCGCCGTGAACGCGCGCGTGACCCCCGGCGACGGATACCGGTTCGTCTGGGGCGGCGAGTTCGAGAACCAGCAGCGAGCGATGGAGCGCCTCTCGTACGTGATCCCGATCGCGATCCTCATCGTGCTCGGGCTGCTCGTCGTCGCGCTCGGATCGCTGCGCGGCGCGAGCACCGTGCTCTTCGTGACGCCGACGGCGATGACGGGCGGCGCGTTTCTGCTGGCAGCGTCGGGCGTGAACCTCTCGGTGAGCTCCATGATCGGCTTCATCGCGCTGCTCGGTCAGGTGGCACTGGCCTCGCTGCTCGTGCTCGGTGCGATCGACGAGAAGCGGCGCGCCGGGCTCCCCCTGCTGAAGGCGGCCCTCGAGGGCTCGGTGGGTCGATTCCGCGCCGTGCTCATGACGACGCTGCTCGGGATGCTCGGGCTGGTGCC
>JBBSAT010000301.1:0-9888 GCA_038252025.1 Polyangiales bacterium
CTCCTTCAACGCGCGCACCTTGGCGTGCGAGACGCGCGGCGTGCCCTCGACCTCTTCGAGCCGCTGGCGCTCGACGGCGCTCAGCTCCTCGCGACCGCCGCAGTCCTCGATCTCGTCGATGGACAGGTAGAGCGGATCGAGCGCGAAGAACGAGCACGACGCGTACGGGCTCGCCTGACCCGGCGAGGGCTCGAGCAACGGCAACGTGAGGATGCAGGAGAAGCCGCCTGACTTCGCCCACGCCGCAAAGCCGGTCAGGTCCCGGTACTCCCCGACGCCCCAGCCGGATCCCGATCGGATGGAGAAGAGCGGAACCATCAGTCCGGCTCGCTTGCGATCGAGGATGCGCATGGGTGGCGGCACATTTGCGCACGGGCGACCCCGAGACAATGCCTCTCGTGGCCGTGCGCGCCTCGTAGACAGCCGGAGGCGGATCGCGGTACGACATCGGCTCGATGGAGCTCGGTACGGCAGAGCGTCAGAGGCTCTTCGAGCGCTTCGGGAAGTCGTACGCGCCGGCCGAGGTGGTCTTCGAGGAGGGCACGCCTGCCGACCACTGCTACCTGCTCCAGGAGGGCCGCGTCCGGCTCGTGAAGCGGATCCGCGGTGCGGAGAGGAGCCTGACCGTGCTCAAGCCGGGCGACCTGTTCGGCGAGGACGCGCTCCTCACGAACACGGCGCGCTCGGCTTCTGCCGTCGCGCTGACCGACGCGCAGGTGCTCGCGCTCGACCGGAAGACCTTCGGGGTGCTCCTCTCGGGCAACACCGAGGTGGCCACCCGGCTCGTCGAGCAGCTCGTCCGCCGGCTCCGGCACGCCGAGGAGCAGCTCGAGAACGCGATGCTCCGGGACCAGCCGTCGCGCGTCGTGAACACCCTGCTGCGGATCGCCGGGGCGAGCGAGGCGACGCCCGAGGGTCACAGCTTCTCCGTCTCGCCGCTCGAGCTCTCGGCGCGGGTCGGCCTGGACGTGGACGCCGTGAAGCGGGCGGTGCAGCAGCTGCGGGACGGCGGCTACCTGCGGATCGTGGATGAGAAGATCCTCATCCCCGACATCGAGGCCCTCCGGCAGCTCTACCAGCTCCTCGGGATGAAGGAGGACGTGCGCGGGGGCTTCCCCTGAGAGCAGAGTGCTCGCCGGCGCAGCGAGCCGATCATGCGGCCCGACCGCGGAACGGCTGAGAGCTCGCGGGGTTGGATCGATTCGTGCGGCGCCCGGACGGCCTCCGGCCGAGGCCAGCTAGATCGCTGGAAACGGTTGACCCTCCAGCGAGGCGCCGGTACATCTGGCCGCTCTCGAAATGCCTGTCGGCCAGCTGACATCCCCCCTGTCTCGTCGACGATCCGCACCCTCGGCGCTGTGGGTCGCGTTCGCAGGGATCACGGGTATCGCGGGCTGCGCGGGCGGGCCGAGCGAGGAAGACGTCCATCGGTCCGAGACCGAGTTCAACCTCGCCGTGGGCCTGATGGAAGAGCACAACTTCGCGGGCGCCTTCCAGCACCTGGATCAGGCGATCCAGCTCGATCGCGACAACGCCGAAGCGCACCTCCTTCTCGGGAACCTGTACCTCTTCCGCGAGGACTTCGGCCACGCCGAGGAGCACCTCCGCGAAGCGCTCGCCGCGAACGCTCGCGTCGGCACCGCCGGACGGCCTGCTCTGGCGGGCGAGGCCAACAACAGCCTCGGCGTCGTCTACATCCAGTCCCACCAGTACCCGCAGGCGATCGAGGCGCTCCGCGCGGCGACGGGCGACCTGATGTACCGCACGCCGCACCTCGCGTGGGGCAACCTCGGCTGGGCGTACTACGAGATGCACGACTACCTCGAAGCGCTCAACGCGCTCCGCCAGGCGGTGCAGCTCCAGCCACAGTTCTGTGGTGCGTGGTTCCGACTCGGTCAGGTGAGCTTCGCCCTCGGCGATGCGGGCACCGACACGACTGGCTTTGCGCATGCGGAGGAAGCCCTCACGCACGCGCTGGAAGTGGACGCCGACGAGTGTCGAGCGCTCCAGGATGCTTGGCTTCTTCGGGGGGAAACGCGAGCTCGCTTGGGACGGCACGAAGACGCGATCGCGGACTTCGAGCGCTGTGTCGAGCTGGACGGTGAGTCGACGGCTGGCAGACAGTGCCAGACGCTCCTCGCTGGAACGCCCTGATGGGCTCGCAGGTCTTTCGCATGTCTGCGCCAGGAGAAGGCATGGAGTCCATCGGACGCTATCTGAAGAACGAGCGCGAGATCCGGCAGGTGACGCTCGAGGAGCTTGCGCAGACCACGCGCATCCCGCTCCGGCACCTCTCGAACCTCGAGGACGATCGCCTCGAGCGTCTACCGGGCGATGTGTTCGTGCGGGGCTTCTTGAAGTCGTACGCGCGGGCCGTCGGTCTCGTGCCGGCCGACGTCTTGCGCCGGTTCGAAGGGCAGAGCCGCCCCTCGGTCGAGCCGAGCGCCGCTCCGCTCGCGGGCGTCATCGGACCGGAGAGAGGCCGCCGGTTCGGCCTCGCCATCGCGCTCGTGATCATCGTGATCCTCTTCACGCTCGCGCTCTCCATCGCCCTCCGTCCGCGCCGCCGCGAGACTCCCGCGCAGCTCTCGATGGCCGTACCCGCGATGCTCGACTCGAACGCTTCGTACCTCGGCTGATCCCTTGGGTGCTCCGCGCGCCGTCCGCGCGAAGCCTTCGCGAACGCGAGCCGTGCTCCTTCGTAGCGTCGACTACGGAGAAGCCGATCGAATCGTGACCCTGTTGACCGAGCGCAGCGGCTCCGTGAGCGTGATGGCCCGGAGCGCACGCAAGAGCGCGAAGCGCTTCCAGGGCGCTCTCGAGCCCTTCGGCGTCATCGACGCGGAGATCGTGCTCGGAGCGTCGGAGGTCGGGCGGCTCGGGAGCGCGCGCCTCGTGCGTGGGTTCCCCGCGATCCTGGCCAGCCTGCCAGCCATGGCGATCGCCGGTCGCGCGCTCGAGCTCGTTCGCGACGCGACGCCTCCGCGCGAGAGCGAGCCGGATCTCCTCGAGGCCGTCATCGAGCTCTTCGAAGCGCTCTGCGCACGACCCGACGAGAGCGCGCGCGTCGCGTTCGTGATCCGCTACCTCGCGCTCCTCGGGCTCGCGCCTCAGCTCGAGAGCTGCGGGAAGTGCGGCAAGCGCCCTGGGGACGGTCGATCGTCCCTGTTCGATCCGGCGAGCGGTTCGATCGTCTGCCGAGCCTGCGGCGGCGGGCCTCTCCTCGTGCCAGCCTCGACACGTGCCCTCATGAGCCAGTCGATCGATGACGGGTGGACGCGGTCTCTCGCCACGTGGACGCACGACGACGTCATCACGGCGGACGAGGTGCTCGACGCGTTCATCGGGCGGCACGTACCTCTAGGAAAGAAGCGATGAGCGAAGACACGCGCGTCTCCCCGGTCGAGCTCCGCGCACCGCGCGGCGCGAAGTCCCTCGAGATCGACTGGGCGGACGGCATCACGCACACCTACCGGCACGCGCTTCTCCGGGGCTTCTGTCCGTGCGCGTACTGCCAGGGCCACCAAGGCCCGGTCGGCTGGACGGCGGCGGCGACGGACGAGGATCTCGAGCTCCTCGAGCTCGAAGAGGTCGGCAACTACGCGCTCCGCCTCGTCTTCGCCGACGGGCACTCCACGGGCATCTACACGTTCTCGCACCTGCGCCAGCTGGGCGACCTCTCGAGCCGCCCGCTCGAAGAGATCAAGGCGCACCGCTTCACGCGCTGAGCGCGCTAGGAGACTGGTGTTTTTCAAACACCAGTCTCCTAGCGGAGCACCGCGATCCCGCGATCGGTCGACAGAACGATCTGACCGGCGGGCGTCACGACCGGTGGGCCGAGCGGCACGCCGCCGACGGTCGTACTCCAGAGAGTCGTTCCCTCGGGTGTGATCACCCAGAGCCGTCCGATCCGATCGAGCGCCGCGATGCGTCCCGCGGCGTCCACCGCGAGGAAGCCGAAGAACGGCGCATCGACCGCCGTGGTCCATCGCTCGTTGCCCGTCGCATCGATGGCCACCACGCCGCGCGTGGGAACCGCGACGAGCACATCCCCGTTCGGCGCGATCGCCAGCGTCGTCCCGTCCGGAACGCGCCCACCGAGGGGGACCACCCGTCGAATGCGCGACTCGTGCGCGATCTCGATGAGGGCGCCTTCCGTGGTGGCCAGCCAGAGCGAGCCATTCGGCGCTCGCGCGGGCGGCGTGACTGCGCGGCCCGGGAGCGCGATGGAGCGCGCGATCCCGCCGTCGAGCCCGACGACGACCAGCTCGGAGCCCGCGGTGACGACCACGCGTCCGCTCGCGGACAGCGTCGGCGAGAGACCAAATCCGTCCGGTAGCTCCGTTCGGAAGCGCTCTTCCAGATCGGGCCCGAAGCGCGAGAGCGTTCGGTTCGCACCGACGAGGAAGAAGCTCCCGTCGTCGAGCACGAGCGGCGCGAAGCGCACACCGAGGTCGGTCGAGCGCCGCGCTCGCACGGCTCCGTCCGGCGCGACCCGCACGATCATCCCGTTTCGGGAGATGGCGATCGCATCACCACCGGGCATCAGCGCTGGAGGCGCCTCGAGGACGCCCGCGGCGGTCTCCGCGATCACTACGCCATCGACGTCGAGGATCGCGAGGCCCGTCGTCGTCCCCACGTACAGGTGCCCCGCCTGGTCCACCACCGGGCCGCGCGGCCGCGCGTGTGCGCTGCCGATCGCGTCGAGGCGAGACGGCGCGACCTCGGGGAGCGGATAGGCGAGGCGACCATCGTGCGCCTGACCGCCCGGCATCGCGCTCGCGACGCGCGGATCGAAGCCGCGATGGAGGACGAGCGTCTCTCCCGGTCGAACGCGCTCACCCGCCGCGATCGAGGGAAGGAGGAGCGCGGCCGACAGCACCGTCGCCGCCGCCGCACGGGTCACGGCAGCCCGCGCACCAGCAAGCGGTACGCGCTCGCGTCGAGCCGCCGTTCAACGCCGTCTGCGCCGCTCACCGCGACGCAAGTGTGCGCTGCGACGGGCCCCGTGCTCTCCCAGCGCTCCGGCTCGCCTGCGCCGTGATCGCTCGACACGTGCTCTCGATCCGTCACGGGCTCGGAGACCGTGAGCGTGAGGTCGAGGCCCTCGCCCGACGCCTCGAACACGACACCCGGCACGTCGCTGCTCAGACAGAAGACGTCACGGTCGCCGTTCCAGCCGATGAAGCCGTTCACGGTATCGCCGATCGAGACCTCCCCCGCGCGCGTCCGATCGTCGTTGACCTCTTGCTCTTCGTCGTCGCCGGGCGCGTGGAAGTCCCAGCGCAGCGTGTACACGTCGGACACGTTCTCGGTCGGAAACGTCACGTCTTCCCAGCGCTCTCGCACGCGCAGCAGGAGCGCGGGGCCCTCGAAGGGAAAGTTCGGGACGCCCTCGGGCTGCCCAGTGCCGGCCGCGTCGAGGACGAGCACCGGCGCCGAGCGGTCGCGTCGATAGACCTCGACCATCAGGTCCATGTTCGGCAGGCCCGAGAGCACGAACGAGAGCGGACGCGGCGCGCCGCCGGGGTTCTCGATCAGGAAGACGTCCGCATCGCCCGTCGTCGAGTCGTGCCTCGCGCCGATGTGCCCGCTGTACGCGACGCCAGCGGGGAGCGGCGTCGCGTGCTCCGGCGCGTCGTTCGGCTCGATCTCCCACGCCTCGCGAGCGATCACGTGGTTGCGCGAGAACCCCCACGCGAGGCCGGCGCCGAGCGCGACCACGAGCAGCGCGACGAGCGCCCGGCCGGCGTAGGTCGCGTAGCGCAGGCTCCGTTCGTAGCGGTCGACGTCGCCTCGCGTCGCGAGCTTCACCTCGGTCCCGGAGTCGGTCCGGATCGCCGCCACGCTCGAGGGCACCACCTGACGCCCGGAGCCAGGATCGAGCCCGATCTCGGTGAGATGCTCGGCGAGCGCCTCACGAAGCTCGCGCATGCTCTGGTAGCGATCCCGCGGGTCCTTCTGGAGCGTCCGGACGATGATGCGATCCGCAGCTTCGGGGACGTCCTTCTGTGGCGCGCGTACCGACGGCGGAACGATCGGATCGTTCAGGTGCTTGGTCAGAACGGCCACGGGCGACGTCGCCCAGAACGGCGGGACGCCCGTCACCGACTTGTACATCAGCGCGCCGAGCGCGTAGACGTCCGAGCGCGCGTCGACGCTGTCGCCGCGGATGTGCTCGGGCGCCATGTAGTAGGGCGTGCCGACGAGAAAGCCCTCACGCGTGATGCTCGCGCGCGCTTGCTCCTCGCTCTCGCGTAGCTTGGCGAGACCGAAGTCGAGCACCTTCACGAAGTCCGGCTCACTCCGGTCCGAGAGGATGCGGACGTTCTCCGGCTTGAGGTCGCGATGAACGATCCCGCGCTCGTGCGCCTGCTGCGCAGAGCCGCAGATCTGCACGGCGATACGCGCCATCCGCGAGAACCCCATCGCCCCATCCGTCGTGAGGATCGCGCCGAGATCCTTGCCCGAGAGCAGCTCCATGATGAGGTAAGTCATCCCCTCCGAGCGACCGAAGTCGAAGACCTGCACGGTGTTCGGATGATCGAGCTTGCTGACGGCCTCGGCCTCGCGCCGAAAGCGGCGGATGACCTCCTTGTCGCGCGCCAGCTCACCATGCAGCAGCTTCATCGCCATCTGCTTGCCGATGCGCGTGTGCTCCACGCGATAGACGACGCCCATGCCGCCGCGGCCGATCAGCTCCACGATCCGATAGCGATCGGCCACGACGCGGTCGATCAGAGGATCGGCCATGTCGCGCGCGTCACCTTCCTCGCCGGCCTGGAAGCGGAAGCCGCACACCGCACAGAAGCGAGCGTCGAACGCGCTCACGCGGCCGCACGCAGGGCAGACGAGCTCTCGCTCGCCCGTGTCGCCCTCGCGTACTTCGACGGTCTCGGTCACTTGGCTCAGGGTCTGGCTGGTAGGACGAACGTTGCGTCGACGTACGGCACCGTTCGAACCTCGCCGGCCTGCGAACGGAACTGCTGCTCCCCAGCGACCGAGCCGATGACGCGCACCCAGCTCTCGACCGTCACGTCCGTGACCGCCGGATAGGTCACCCAGAGCGGGCATCGCTCGCCGCTCGGACAGTCGCGCGCGAGCAGCTGCAGCACGCCGTGCCCGTCCTGGAGGTCGACGTTGTAGACGCGCCCTTCGATGGCCACGTGCTGGCCCTGGAACGAAGTCGGCGCCGCGGCGATGCGCGCGTAAGTGAGGCTCCGATCGATCGGAAAGGTCGCTGCCTCGCGCGCGAGATCCTGGACCCTGCGAAGGTGAATCGTGCGCGAGCTCGTGACGCGGCCCGGGGCAGACGCGACGACCTGGAGCTCCTGATCGCCGAGCGCCGGCAGCGGGACGGTCGCGACGAAACGCCCCTCGGACGTGACCTCGGCGGGGACGCCGCCGACGCTGAGCGTCGAGCCTGGCGAGACCGCCCCGGACAGCTCCACGCTCGAACGATCCGTGACGGCTCCGTCGGTCGGCCGCTCGATGTTGACCGTGACGACGGGCACGCGCGTCGTGAGCGCGCCGGCCGCCGGGACCGCGGGCGCGGGCGGAGAGATCACGTAGTGCGCGACGTGCTCGATCGCGCCGTCGGCGGCCGGCACCAGCCCGTCGATCGGGCAGACCCGTGTCCCGTGGCCCACGGCGTCCAGCGGAAACGGCTGCGCGTCGAGGACGACGGTGGATCCCGGAACGGCGTCGATGACGACGGTGACGGCGGGCGGCGTGGCCCCGATCGATCCGAGGTCCGCATGGATTCGGTACTCGACGGTCAGCGTGACCTGATGCGTCTCCGAGGCGCCGCCCGGGAAGACCACGTCGACGGCGATCGCGTTGTCACCGACGTGCAGAGCCTCGGCCGTGAGTGGGAAGTCGACACCGCCGGGGCCGACGGGGAGGTCGACGCCGGAGAAGCGCGCGTGCGTGCCCTCCGGTGCTCCCGTGACCGCGACGTGCAGCACCTCTCCCGTCGCGGCGCTCCCGACCGAGGCGACGACGTCGGCTCTCGCGCGGGTCAACCGATAGAACAGCGCGGCCACGATCACGACACTGACGAGCATCACGCCGACCAGCAAGAGCGCGAAGAACCAGCCACGGGCGCGTCGGCGTGGGGACGGAAGTCCCGCGATCGAGAGGTCGCCCGTCGAAGTCGGCGCGTAGGGCATCGCGACCTGCGGCATCGGCGTGGGTGCTTGCGCCGCTGGCTCGGGCGCTGCGCCGAACGCCGGCGGTGGCGCGCCGAGCGATGCACGTCCGGGCGCCGCGACGCCCAGCATCGTCCGGTTCGAAGGGCCGAGCGCGGCCGCTCGCTTCGACGGCTGCTCCGCTGCGACGGCGGGTGGCTCCGGGCTCGGCGCCGCCTGCGGGCTCGGGCTCGGCCCCGCCTGTGGGCTCGGGCTCGGCGCCGCGTTCGGCGCGCTCGGAGCTGCGGAGAACGGCGACGGCACGGGCTCGACCGCGGGCGACGGAGCGGGCCCTGTGCTCGGAGGGACCGCGCCGATCGTCGGGACGGCCATCCCCAACATCGTCCGCGCGCGAGCCGCGCTCGGTGCGGGCGCTGGTGCGGCTCCAACCACCGGCGGCGCGACGCCCGCGATCGTCGCCATCACCGGCGCCGGAGCGACCGACGCCGGAGCGACCGGCGGCCCAGCGACGAGGGGCGCGACGTTCGGCGGCGGCATGCCGTCGAGCGTCGGTCCGACCGGGGAGACGGGAGGGGCGATCCCGAGACCCTCTCGCACGGTCAGATCCTCGACCTCGGCGGCGCGCAGCGAGTTGGCCGGCGGCGCGGGCTCGATCGTCGGCGCCGACGGCGATGCGAAGGGGCTGCGCGGAAGCCCGGCGGTCGAGCTCGCCACGGGCGGCGCGATCGGGAGGGGCGCCGGAGCCGCGTCGAGGAGCGAAGCTGGATCGGCGACCGCCGACGGAGGGGCGTGTGCGACGGCGCTCGGCGGCTCGGACGGCAGCCGCGCGCCGGTCTCGGCAGCCCTGACGAGATCGGCGATCCCTTCGAAGCCGCCGCCGAGCATCGTGCGCATGGGCTGCTTGGCCGCTGGCTTGGCGGGGACGACCGCGGGCGGCGGCTCCGGGGTCGGCATCGGCCCCATGATCGCGCCCATCATCGTCCTCTGCATGTCACCGCGCCCGGCTGGCGACTGCCGCGCGGCGGGCACAGCCGGTGGGGGCGCTAGCGCCTGGGGCGGGGCGACGGGAGGCGCCGACACCTCGGGCGGCGGCACCTGTGCAGGGACGGGGGCGGAGAGCGCGTTCCCGCAGCGGCCACAGAAACGGGCATCCAGCGAGTTCGCGTGCCCACAGCTGGGGCACACCTTCGAGTCGGCCATCGCGGCTGAGGGTAGCACCACGCGCAGCCTTCAGTTCAGCGTACGATCGCGCCGGGTCCGTCGTGAAAGCGCTCATCAAGGTCGGGTACGGGTGCAACGATCACTGCACCTTCTGCCACACGCTCGACGTTCGCCACGTCGACGCCGAGGCGGCAGAGGTCCACCGAAAGATCGCCCGGGCCCGGGAGCTCGGGCACACCCAGGTCGTGCTCTCGGGCGGTGAGCCCACCATCCGACCCGAGCTGCTCGCCTGGGCAGAGCACGTGAGCGCGCTCGGCATGGGCTTCGGCCTCGTCACGAACGGCCGGATGCTCGCGTACCCAGAGCTCGTCTCGAAGCTCCTCGCCCGCCGCCTCGAGTACGTCTACCTGTCGCTCCACGGCGGCAGCGCCAAGATCCACAACCTGATGGTCCGCTCGGACGCGTTCGAAGAGAGCTTCGGCTCGATCGCGAACCTCACGCATCGCGGCATCGATCTGACGATCAACTGCGTCGTCACGAAGCACAACGTCGAGCACCTGGTCGAGCTCGCCGAGAA
>JBBSAT010000302.1:0-9869 GCA_038252025.1 Polyangiales bacterium
CCGGGGGCCCACCCGAGCGCGGCGATGGCGCTTCTGCTCGGTCTCGCGCTCTCGCTCTTCGTCCGAAGGCGGGTGCGGTGATGAAGCGTGCCTTCACCGCGCTCGCGGTCTTCCTCTCGGCGTGCAGCGTCGACCCCTACTGCATCCGATGCGCGGAGTCCGAGCTCGACGGCGGCGGCCCGGACGGACGCGCGTCCGATGCGAGGGCGGACACGGGCGTCATCGACCTCGACGGGAGCGCCGACACGGGACCTTGCTTTGCGTCCGACGCGGGCGAGATCTGCAACACGCTCGACGACGACTGCGACGGCATGATCGACGAGGACTTCGATCTACAGACCAACCCGAGCCACTGCGGCCGCTGCCCTATCGAGTGCCGGTTCCCGAACGCCGACGTCGCGTGCGTCGCCGGCGTCTGTCAGGTGACGACCTGTCTGCCGGGATTCGTCGACGTCGACGGCACGCCGGGCTGCGAGTACGCATGCCCGGTCTTTCCGACCGTCGGCGAGGAGTGCAACGGCTTCGACGACGACTGCGACGCAATGATCGACGAGGCCGTGGACCTTCCGGCGCCGCCCGCGGGGCTCTGTCGCACCACGCCGGGAACGCCCTGCGCCACCGTCTCGCCCATCTGCGACACGCGCTCGGGGACGACGACGTGGTTCTGCAACTACCCACCGATGGTCGAGTTCGATCCGCTCATCCCGAACGGCATCGCGCTCGACGAGACGCGCTGCGACGGGCAGGACGGCGACTGCGACGGTCTGCGCGACGAGACCTTCACGGCGCTCGGTGCGATCTGTGACAACGGAGCGCGCGGAGCGTGCCGCGACGTCGGCGAGATCGCCTGCGACCCGGCAGACACCTCCGCGACGAGGTGCGATCTGAGCGCGCTTCCGGATCCGGTCGCGGGCGCGCCCTTCGCGGAGATCTGCAACGCGGTCGACGATGACTGCGACGGCATCGTCGACAACTCCGATCCGACCGATGCCGGACGCGTCCGCGACGACATGGTGCACGTCGTCCACGGCGGGCTCGACTTCTGGATCGATCGCTACGAGGCGAGCCGTCCCGACGCGAGCGCAACGGCGATCGGCGTGACCGATGCGCGAAGCTGTTCGCGCGCCGGCGTGCTCCCCTGGTCGGGCGTCTCGTACGCGAGCGCAGCGGCCGCGTGTGCTGCCGCGGGGCAGCGTCTGTGCAGCGCCGCCGAGTGGCAGGCGGCGTGCGAAGGCGCGGCGGCGCAGACGTACCCCTACGGCTCGGCGTACGGCACCATGACGTGCAACGGAGCCGACCGCGACGCGATCCCGGGCGGCGGCATCGATCTCCGCGTGGAGCCGACGGGCACGCTGAGCATATGCAGCAGCGCCGACGGCGCCATCGACATGAGCGGCAACGTGAAGGAGTGGACCAACGATCCGCGCGGCACCAGCGCGGGGGGCCAGGCGATCTACGTCGTGCGAGGCGGCTCGTTCGAGTCGCCCCGGCTCGGGCTCACCTGTCAGACCGAGCTCTCGCGCGCGACGGTCGACACGCTCCTGCCGGGCCTCGGGTTCCGCTGCTGCAGCGCCACCGGCCCCTGACCTCGAGCCCGTCCCCGCGGCTCGTCGGAGCTCGAGTCGTCGGTCGAGCAGCGCCGCGCTACCGTCTCCGTAGGGGAGGTCAGCATGGCGTCGCAGGAAGCGCTCACGGGACCGGATCTGGCAGAAGGCGTCGACGAGTCGGCCGTCCGCGAGGGTGTGCCGTTGCTCGGACACGCGGGAGGCGAGGCGGTCGTCCTCGTGCGCGATCGCGGGCGCATTCACGCGCTCGGCGCGACGTGCACGCACTACGGTGGCCCGCTCGCCGAGGGCATCGTCGCTGGCGGCGCGATCCACTGTCCGTGGCACCACGCCTGCTTCGATCTCGAGACCGGGCGTGCGCACGGGCCCGCGATGGCCGCGATCCCATGCTGGAACGTGCAGCTCGATGCCGGGCTCGTCCGCATCGGTCCGAAGCGCACGTCGACGCCCCGAGAGGTCGGCCAGCCTGGCGCGGTCGTCATCGTGGGCGGGGGCGCCGCGGGCGTCGCTTGCGCCGAAGCGCTGCGTGACGAGGGACACCGCGGCACCATCACGATCGTCAGCGCCGAAGGGTCGGACCCGGTCGACCGGCCGAACCTCTCGAAGGACTACCTCGCCGGCGCCGCGCCCGAGGAGTGGGTGTTCCTGCGGAGCGCGGACGCCCTCGCCGCGAAGGAAATCGGGCTCGCCGCGGGACCCGCGGTCAGCATCGATCGCACGGCGCGCATCGTCCGGACGGCGTCCGGTAACGCGCTGCCCTGGGACGCGCTCTTGCTCGCGACGGGGGCCGAGCCCATCCGTCTGGAGATCGAGGGCGCGGACCTTCCGCACGTGCACACGCTGCGCACGCTCGCCGACAGCCGCGCGATCGCGATGGCCGCAACGCCGGGGAAGGCGGTCGTCGTGATCGGCGCGAGCTTCATCGGACTCGAGGTCGCTGCCTCGCTTCGTGCGCGAGACGCCGCCGTGACGGTCGTGGCGCCGGACGCGGTCCCGCTCGTGCGGGCGCTCGGTGAGGAGGTCGGCGCGTTCGTGCGGGGCGTCCACGAGGCGCACGGCGTCACGTTCCGGCTCGGACGCAAGCCTGCTCGCATCACGCCCGACCAGGTGATCCTCGACGACGGCAGCGCGCTGCCGGCGGCGCTCGTCGTGATCGGCGTCGGCGTTCGACCGCGCACCGACCTCGCCGCGGCCGCCGGCTTGACGATCGATCGGGGCGTCGTCGTCGACGCGGAGCTGCGGGCGGGCCCCGAGGTCTGGGCGGCGGGCGACATCGCACGCCATCCATCGGGCGGCGAGCTCGTTCGCATCGAGCACTGGCAGGTCGCCGTACGGCAGGGTCAAGCGGTGGCGCGCTCGATGCTCGGTCGCGGCGGCGCGTGTGACGTGCCGTTCTTCTGGAGCCAGCACTACGACGTCACGATCGGGTACGTCGGGCACGCAGAGCGCGTAGACCGCGTCGAGGTGCACGGGTCGCTCGATGCGCGCGACGCGCACGTCGTCTATCGCGATGGCGGCCGCGTGCGCGCGGTGGCGACGATCGGTCGTGACCGGCTCGGGCTGGAGGTCGAGGCCGCGATGGCGAGCGGGGACGACGCTGCCCTCGAGGCGCTGGTCTCCTGAGGCTGTTCGCGCGCGGTCGCGTCGTGGCCCTCGGACCGTGCGACGTCCACCATCGGGGGCCGCATCTCGAGAATCGTCGGCCGCGCCCTCGCCTTGGGGCAGCGCGCTCGACGCTCGTGAGGATGTCACAAAGGTTGCGAGCAGGCTCGAAGGAGCCAGACGGGCGAGAATCGACGGGCGAGCTCATGTGGCAGAGGCGGAGAGTCACGCAGATCGGAGCGACAGTCGCGGGCATCACGATTGCGTTCCTCGGGGTCGCCGATCCCGTCATCGGGTTCTTCGGACACGATCTGTACTATCTGCTTCTTCTGCTCGTGGTCTGCGTCACGGCCTTCTTCGGAGGCGCGCCCGCAGGAGTCGCGACGCTGGCGGGGGCAGGCGTCGCGCTCGCGTGGACGGCACCGCCTGCGGGCGCGTTCGTGATCGCCCGAGCGGTCGACCAGAACCGGTTGGCGCTGTTCGCGCTCGTGAGCGTGGTGGTCGTGTGGGCGAGCGAAGCCGGGTGGCGCACCCTCGAACGGACTCGTCGCCAGCTCGCCGAGCGCGCCGTATTGCTCGCGCGGGAGACGCGCGCTCGCGAGGATCTGGAGCGCGCGACCCGGATGCGCGACGACTTCCTTTCGACCCTCTCTCACGAGCTCCGCACTCCGCTCTCGTCCGTCCTCGGCTGGGCACGCCTCCTTCGCGAGAAAGCGCGCGACGAGGACCGGCATGGCCTCGAGGTCATCGAGCGAAACGCCGTCGCACAGACGCGCATGATCGACGATCTGCTCGACCTGACACGGCTTCAAGCCGGAAAGCTGCGGCTCGAGCTCGGCGAGGTCGATCTGCGCACGGTCGTGAGCGCGACGTCTGACGCGCTCGTGCCGGCTGCACGACGACGACAGCTCCAGGTCGTGGTCGTGATGCCCGAGGAGCCAGTCTCCGTGAAGGGCGACGCGGCGCGTCTCCAGCAGATCCTCTCGAACCTCCTCGGCAACGCCACGAAGTTCAGCCAGGCCGGCGGCTCGATCGAGGTGACGCTGCGCGTCGAGCGCGGCCGAGCGCTGCTCGAGGTCCGGGACCACGGCGCCGGTATCGCACCGGAGTTCATCCCTCACGTCTTCGAGCGATTCCGTCAGCAGGATGAAGGGCTCCGGCGCGCTCAGGGTGGGCTGGGCCTCGGGCTCGCGATCGCGAGGGAGCTCGCCGAGCTTCACGGGGCGCGGCTGACGGCGGAGAGCGCAGGGATCGGGCTCGGGTCGACGTTCCGCCTCGAGCTGGCGACCCTCGAACGCCCGGCAAAGGTCGAAGCGCGCGCGGAGAGACCGACAGCTGCGGTGCCTCTCGAAGCGCTCCGCGTGCTCCTCATCGACGACGATCCGGACGGTAGCGAGGTCGCGGCGCGCGTACTCTCGAACGCCGGTGCGGACGTGCACGTCCAGGGGACGGCCGCCGGAGGGCTCGCTTGGCTCCGGGAGCACCCGTGCGACATCGTCGCGAGCGACGTCGCGATGCCCGAGCACGACGGCTACTGGTTGATCCGAAAGCTCCGAAAGGAGCACGGCAGGAGGATCGGCGCGGTCGCTCTGACGGCGCTCGCGAGCCGTGAGGATCGCGACCGTCTGCTGGCTGCGGGCTTCGACACCTACGTCTCGAAGCCCTTCGAGCCGCGAAAGCTGCTGGAGGCCGTGGGAACGGTGGCGCGCCAGACGGAGCTTTCGAGACGACCGATGACGGCCTAGCAGTGAGCAGCGAGGACGTAAGCCGGAGCTGGCGTGAAAGGCGCCGGATTCCTAGCGATTCAAATGAATCGGCGCTCTGCAGCGCGATCCCGTCGCGCGCTCAGTGCAAGGTCCGCTGGTGCGTCTCTTCCTCGTGGATGACGACGTTCACGATCCCCGGTCCCCCCGGCGTGACCATCGCGACCTCGAGGTCCACCGCCGAGCGCTGGATGTCTCGGAGCGGCGGAAGCGACGTGTCGAGCGGCAGGACGAACTCGACCGACGCTTCCAGATCTGCGTGCTGCTCGACCGAGCCGGGCGGGAGGTTCGGCACGCCGACGTGGCTCGCCGTGATGCGCGACCGAAGCGTGAGGGCGTCCACGCCGCCCTCCGTGGTCGCCGAGACGAGCGTGGTGCTCCCACCGACGTTCGCCGGCTGCACCGTCAGCCCGACCTCGCCGAGCCCGTGCGCGGCGCCTCCGGCATCGATCGGCCACGACGCGCCGACCGCTTGCGGAGTGCGCGTCCCGAAGACGAGGTCGTCGTCGGTCGGGTGCGAGCGCGCCGGGATCACGTGATGAAGGTGCGCCAGCGTCGCCGCATCGATGGGCTCGCCGTTCTCTCCCGTGATCGTGCCCGGCGCGCCGCGCACGACGAGGAGCACGCTCGGGATCGTCGGGCTGGTCGGGCCTTCGCCCGCGTCGATCGTCAGCTCTCGGACCTCGATGCGCATGCGGAGCGGCTGCCCGTTCGCGTCGTTCTCGAGGAGCGTGTAGTCGGCCGAGAGGTCCACCGTGCTGTTCGTGGTCGCGTCTTCCACGGGTGTGCCGCCGACGCGCACGGTCTGGTGCTGCGACATGACGAAGTGCGTGACCTCCGACCACGCGAGCCCGACGGGCACGTGCCGAGTGAGGTGCACTTCGTACGTGCCGTCCGGCGTGATCGCGGTGTGCGCCGACGCCGCGCCTCCGCCGCAAGCAGAGAGGACGACCGACGAGAGGACCAGGAGGCTTGTTCGCATCCGCGCACGCTCCAACGCCAGGGGGGTGCGCGTCAATGGGGACCAGGGTGTCGTTCGCGCCCCGAGCCCGCCGCGTCGGCGAACGCGTCATCGAAGGCCGATGAAGCGCAGGAGCCGCGACCCGGTGCTCTCGGTGATCCGGATCGTGATCGTGCAGCTGGCTGCGCCGCGCGCGCTGGCGTCATCGAGGGCGCTCAGGACGTCGGCCAGCTGCCGTCCAGGCCGCCCTCGATGACGAGGGGCGCAGCGCCGATGCCGCCGAGCTCGAGGCGGCAGTGGTCGGGGTACGCCGTGAGCCCCGGACTGATCGAGTAGCGAAGGCGCAGCCGCGTGCGTCCCGTCGGCAGTGCTCCGGAGAAAGGCGTCCCTTCCGGGTTCAGGTACACGGCGAACGAGCCCCACGTCGGATCGGGCGCGAGCGCCCCCGAGAGATCGACGAAGTGGTCGACGCGGAGCAAGGGCGCGAGCGTCGCGCCCGAGGCATCTCGAAGCGACGCCGCGACGACCGTCACGCCCGTGATCGGCGGTCCTGGGTTGTCGATCTCGACGACCATCGACACGAACATCGTCTCGTACCCCGGCGGAAGCGGATCGGGGACCACGCCGACGCCGCCGTACGCGCAGAAGAGCGAGCGCCCCGCCAGCGTCGCACCGATCGCCGTCGGTGGATCGGCAGCGACCACCGCGGGCGCTTCGTTCGGCGCAGGAGGCGAGGCTGGTGCGGGGGCGGGAGCCGCCGAGCCCGAGCACGCGCTCAGGAGGACCAGCGAGAGTCGGAGCAGGGTTCGCATCGCGCGAGCATTGCGAGAAGCGCGCCGTGGTGCCAGCCAGCGGAGCGCTCCGCTCGCCGCTCTCCCGATGGCGTATGCTCCAGCGCCTCCGCACGAGGCCAGGAGGGAGCCATCGTGGAGAGCCGCTATCGCGAGTCCGATTCCCCGAGCGATCTGCTCGAGCTGCGTTGCTACACGTCGCGCCTCCTCGGAGCCGAGCCATCGCTCGTCCTGCACGGCGGAGGCAACACGAGCGTGAAGGGCACGGCGAAGGACTTCTTCGGCAGGCCCGTCGAGGTCTGCTGGGTGAAGGGCAGCGGCTGGGACCTCGCGTCGATCCAGCCGGCCGGCTTTCCCGCAGTGAGGCAGTCGGTCCTGCTCGAGCTGGCGGATCTCGAGGCGATCAGCGACGTCGATCTGGTGCGAGAGCAGCGCGCAGCGCTCCTCGATCCCGGCGCGCCGGACCCGTCCATCGAGGCGGTCCTGCACGCGCTCGTCCCCTTCCGATTCGTCGACCACACGCACGCCGACGCGATCATCACGCTCACGAACCAGCCCGACGGCGAAGCCCGCATCCGCGCGCTCTTCGGCGATCGCGTGTTGATCGTCCCGTACGTCATGCCGGGCTTCGTGCTCGCGAAGCAGATCCGCGCACAGACGCGTGGGCTCGACTGGTCGAAGCTCGAGGGCCTCGTGCTCATGAGCCACGGCCTCTTCACGTTCGGGCAGGACGCCAAGAGCAGCTACGAGCGAACGATCACGCTGGTCGACCTCGCGGAGAAGGAGCTCGGAGCGAGGAAGGCGTGGAGCGCGCCCGCGAGGAAGCCCGACTCGGCGCCGATCGACCCCAAGCTCGTCGCGACGATCCGACGCGAGGTCAGCCGCCTCGCGGGCAGCGCCGTGGTGGCGCTCGCCGACACCTCGCCCGAGGCCGCCGGCTTCGCATCGCGCGCCGACGCGGCCGATCTCGCCTCGCGCGGACCTCTCACCCCGGACCACGTCATCCGCACCAAGCGAACGCCAGCGGTGATCGATGCGAGCGATCCGCGCGCGGGGCTCGATGCGTACGCCGATGCGTACCGTGCGTACTTCGCGCGCAACGAGAAGGGCCATGCGCCGCTCGACCCCGCGCCTCGCTGGGCGGTCGTGAAGAACGTCGGGACGATGGCGTTCGGTGCGAGCGCGAAGGCGGCCTCGCAGATCGCCGACATCGCGCGGCACACGGTCCGGGCGTGGCAGTGGGGCGAGGCGCTCGGTCGCTGGACGCCGCTCGGCGAGAAGGATCTGTTCGAGGTCGAGTACTGGGAGCTCGAGCAGAAGAAGCTCCGCGCGGGCGGCAAGGCCCTGCCGCTCGCCGGGAAGGTGGCGCTCGTGAGCGGCGGCGCGACGGGGATCGGCCGTGCGATCGCCGAGCGCTTCCGCGCCGAGGGCGCCGCCGTCTGCGTGCTCGATCGCAAGGCGAGCGTGAAGGATTCGTTCCGGGGAGCCGACGCGCTCGGGATCGAGTGCGACGTCACGGACACGGCCGCGGTGGACGCCGCGGTCACGGCCTGCGTCCGGCGCTTCGGCGGGATCGATCTGCTCGTGTCGAACGCGGGCAACTTCCCGGGGAGCAAGAAGATCGAGGACCTCGACGACGCGACGTGGGAGGCGACGCTCGCCCTCAACCTCGGCTCGCACCTCAAGGTGCTCCGCGCGGCGACGCCGTTCCTCGTGCTCGGTGTCGATGCCTGCGTGGTCGTCATCGCCTCGCGCAACGTGCCTGCTCCTGGCCCCGGCGCGGCGGCGTACTCGACGAGCAAGGCTGGGCTCACGCAGCTGGCGCGCGTCGCCGCGCTCGAGCTCGCGCCGCACGGCGTCCGCGTCGGGACGCTGCATCCCGACAAGGTCTTCGACACCGAGCTCTGGTCGAACGAGCTGATCGAGGCGCGAGCGAAGAGCTACGGCGTCTCGGCCGAGACCTACAAGCGCCAGAACCTGCTGAAGGCCGAGGTCACGACGAGAGATGTGGCCGAAGCGGCGATGGCCATCGTCCGGATGCGCGCCACGACCGGCGCGCAGATCCCGGTCGATGGCGGCAGCGACCGCGTCGTCTGACGAAGCGGAGCCTCGGCCCGGCCATCGCGGTGGTCACGTTCTACTGAGCCTCGACCTCGACGCGTCGCAGCGTGTGGCCGCTCCGCGTCAGGCGCGCCACGGCACCGTCCTCGCCGAGGACGGTGTCGATCGGCAGCACGATGAGCGCGTTCCCCTCGGTGAGCTCGCGCTCGACGATCGGCATCCAGCGCGCGAGGCTCTCGCGCCGGATCGCGTGCACGGTCGCTTCGAGGGTCGCCATGCCCGTGCTGGGCGTGACGAGCGCTTCGGCGAGCGCGACCTCATCGCCGCTCCGATAGGCATCCATCGTGGTGCGCGCGAGCGCTCGCTGCTCGTCGAGGTGGTCGAGCAGCGCCGTCACGCCGGCGAGCGCGCCGCCCGCTCGCATGCGCGAGAACGTGCGCCGAACGTCGCTGGTGGAGTCGAGGCCGACGACGGCGGCGGCGACCGTCTGCCTGCGCTGCGTGAGGTCGTGCGCGGGAGAGAGCGTGATGCGGCGCGGGCTGCCCCCGTGGGCGTCCGCCATGACCTCCCCTTCGAGCATCAAGAAGGCCAGCTCTGGCGTCAGGTGGCCGAGGAGCTGCGGGGGGATCTGATCGCCGATCTGCTCGGACAGCTGCGTGAAGTGCTCCGCGCCGAGCGCGACGTCGAGGGGCCGCGCGTGGCTCATCTGGTCCATGATGAGCGCGGCTTGCTCGCCGTCGGTGGCTGCGGACTCCACGACGAGCACGCGCGCGAAGCGGAAGATCGCCTCGTACTCGGACGGGAACGACTCGCGGAGCGTGGTCCCGCCTTCGAGTGAGCCGAACAGATAGGAAGCGTTGGGCTCGCCCGGGATCTCGTAGAGGAAGGTCGGTCGCGCGGGCGGACGCTCCGCGGCCGCCTCGGCGGGCGCTTCGGCGACCTCCGGTGCGCTGGCGACGGGCGCGGGCGCGGGCGCCACGGGGGCCGTGGGCGCGGGCTCGCTCTCCCCGCAGGCGACGACGGTGAGCGCGAGGGCGAAGGCGAATGTCTGTCTCAAGCGAGCCCCTCGTGACGTCGACCCGCTCTCCCGCCCGCCACGGTGGCGACCGGTCCGAGAGCAGGAGCA
>JBBSAT010000303.1:0-9810 GCA_038252025.1 Polyangiales bacterium
AGGAGATCGAGGAGCTCGGGATCGCCGAGTTCAACGAGCGTTGCCGCGAATCTGTCTTCGCCTACGTCGAGGACTGGAATCGGCTGGTCGAGCGAATCGGTCACTGGATCGACCTCGAGGACCCCTACGTGACCATGGACACCGATTACATGGAGTCGGTCTGGTGGTCGCTGAAGCAGCACTGGGAGAAGGACCGGCTCTACCAGGGACACAAGGTCGTCCCGTACTGCCCGCGCTGCGGGACGGCGCTGAGCTCCCATGAGGTCGCGCTCGGTTACAAGGATGTCATCGATCCCTCCGCCTACGTGCGGCTGCCGGTGATCGAGGGGTCGACCGGCCCCGTGGAGCCCGGCGACAACCTGCTCGTCTGGACGACCACGCCGTGGACTCTGATCGCCCACGCCGCCGTCGCGGTCGGTCCGGAGATCGACTACGTCCGCGCAGGCACCGCCGGCGGCGAGATCGTCGTCGTGGCAATGGCCCTTGCCGACCGGCTTCTCGGCGAGGACTACGAGACGCTCGCGACCTTCAGCGGCGCTGAACTGGATGGCGTCCGCTACGAGCCCCCGTTCAGCTACATCCCCGGCACCGACTTCGGCCCTCATGGGCATTCGGTTCTGCTCGGCGACTTCGTGACGAAGGCAGACGACGTGATCCGCGAGGTCAGCGAGTGGATCACCGCGAACACCACGCTCGACGCGGCCGTGAAGGCGCGCGCGGCGGCATACGGTCCGGCCTACGAGCAGTACCTCGCGTTCAAGGCGATCGTCCGGCAAGCACACGGCGCGACGTCGAACCAGTACGCGCGGATCCACATCCGCGGGCGCGGCGCTGCGGCCGAGCCAAGCGCTCCGGCGGCGCCCGTCGCAAACGGCGGCTGAGCGCGAGGCGAGGCTCGCGAGCACCGAGGTGGTGCTCGCCTCGGCCCTGACCGTCGCCTCGTGGGTGGCGACCGTGGTGCCGAGGATCGCGACGGCGCTCGTGAAGGCCCGCGGATCGCGTTCGTGGATCGCGACCGCGCTCGTGACGGTCCCGACCGCGTTCGTGAGCGAGGCGACCGAGCGCCCGAGGAGCAGGACCGCGCTCGTCGGGGGCGCGACCGCCCTCGTGAAGACCGCGACCGCGCTCGCGGAGCACGCGACCAGAGCGCTGGACGGCGCGACCGGACCCCGCCGCTGGCCGATTCCACTCGTATGGAAGCGACCGGGACAGGCTGGCGCACTACCGGCGCCGTTGGGCCCCGTGCGAGCTAGCGCGACGCCGGAGTCGGCGGCAGCCAGAGGCGCGCGAGGTCGAGCGGCAGCTCCGCGAACGGCGGCAGACCCACGCGCTCGTCCTCGCCCGCGTGGTGACCTGCGTCGGCTTCCCCGCGCGCGTCTCGTAGACCTCGATGAAGCGCTCGGCCGGGTCGACGAGCCACACGTGCGCGACGCCGCTCGCCGCATAGAGCGGGAGCTTCAGGCGACGGTCGCCCGATGCGGTCGTGGGCGACAGGATCTCGCAGCACCAGTCGGGAACGATCGCGATCGGGTTCTCCACCGGCAGCTCGGGGACGCGCTCCACGCGCCAGCCCGCGAGGTCAGGGACCGCGAGCCAGTCCTGCGGGAGGCGCACCTCCGCCTCGACCTCGATCCACCACCCGGTGCCGCCGCTCTCGGCGTCCGCGCCCTCGAGCGCTCGGAGGAGCAGCTTGTGCGCCCGGCGATGCCCTCGACCCGGACGCGACATGACGCGCACGACGCCAGGCTCGAGGATCTCGCCCGTCAGGCCCGGCGCGAGCCGCTCGATCTCCGCGTAGAGATCGTCGAACGTCTCAGACCGCTCGCCCGCCATCCGCGTCGAGCATAGCGCGACGCCGCGCGGCGGACGACCCAGGTGACGGGCTTGATGGGTCATGACGGCCCCGCTATCTTCAACCGGTGAGCGACGGCCCCCTGACCGTGAAGATCCTCCAAGAGATCCGCGAGGAGCTGCGCGCGTCGCGCGAGGAGCTGCACGCGTCGCGCGATGAGCAGCGCGCGTTTCACGCCGAGGCGAACACGCGCTTCGAGATTCTCGAGACGACGCTGCGCGACCTCGCAGAGCAGATGGTCATGCTGGGCCGCGCCGTGAAGGTCGCGATCGATAGCCGTGGCGGCTCAGACTCTAGGGTCGATCAGCTCGAGCACCGGGTCGCTGCGCTCGAGGCGAAGGCGAGCTGACGCGCGGACCTCGCGCGCGTGGACGGACAGACTCGCTCCATGAAGACGACGCGCCGCGCCGTGACTCGGGCTGGAGCGTGGCTCTCGTGCGCAGCGATGCTCGCGTGCGGGGCACGCCCGAGCACGCCCCGGAGCAAGCGCCGGCGCCCGCCGCCGAGGCCGCGCCCGAGCCCCACGCGGCGGTCGAGGCGAGCCCGCTCCCCGCCGAGGTCGCGTGGAACGATGTCGTCGACGGCACGACGAGCTCGCTCCTCCCGATCGACGAAGCCCGCGCGTCCGACGTCGTCTGGACGGGAGGCCGCGGCGCACCTCGACGGACGACCCGTGTGGATCGACCTCACCCGACCCGCCGGGCGCGCGCTCCTCGATCAGGTGTCGGGCCCCGTGTCTCTGCTCGTCGGTGCGTCCGAGCTCGCCGACGCTGCCCTCCGCGAGCGCGTCGCCGTGCTCGCCGAGCAACACGCGACGGCCTCGAGCTGCGTGGCCGCGACGTCCGCGACGCCACGCCGTCGAGCCTCGTGCGAGCTAGCGCGACGCCGGAGCCGGCGGCAGCCAGAGCGCGCGAGGTCGATCGGCAGCTCCGCGAACGGCGGCAGACCCACGCGCTCGTCCTCGCCGCCGTGATGACCTGTCGATGATCGTCGCCGGGTTCAGCACGCCGCTCAGGTCCACGACGGCGTTGCCCGCGCTCACTCCCTTCCCCTCAGGGCCCGCAGTCCACGCGCGTGAACCTCGACGGTATCGGCATGGGCCCGAGCGGGCTCGAGAATCGAAGGATGACCATGGCCTCGTGGTGGCCGCTCTCGCAGAGGGTGCTCGGGCCCGAGAACGAGCCCACGACGTTCGTGACCCGGACCCACGGCGAGTCGTACGAGAGGCGAAAGTCGTTCACCTCGAAGTGGCCCAGGACGGTGCCGGATCGCGAGACCACGTCAGCGCCGAGAGGAACGACATCCTCGACGGGGAAAAACAGACCGCCATCCCCGCCAGTCGGTGGGCCGACGCCGGTCGAGACCACGCCTCTGAACGTCAGACCCGCCGCCGCGCCGGAACCACGTGCCTCGCTCAGCTCGTCCACCTGGAGCACCAGGGCGTACGGCCCGAGGGCCGAGTGGAGGCGCTCACCGCGGGAGAGGTCCGTGCGCGTGCCGCACGCGAGGAGCAGCAGCGCAATCGACACACTCGTTGCATGAGAGCGCACGGTTCTTCCTGTTGGGCTTCGATGCCGCCGGCGGCGTCATGTCGGACGGTACCGATCACGTCAAGGTCCGCGCGTCGCACACCTCGGCCAACGCGACGTTTGCGTCGTCCTCCACGGCGCGACGAGCTCGCTCCTACCGGCCGACGAAGCCAGCGCCCGACGTCGTCTGGACGGATGCCGCGGCGCACCTCGACGGACGACCCGTGTGGATCGAGCAGCGGCTGCTCAGGCGTCGATGATCTTCCCCGGGTTCAGCACGCCGTTCGGGTCCAGCACGCGCTTCAGCGCGCGGAGCATCGACAGCTCCTCCGGGCTCCGCGTGTACGCCAGGTAGGGCTTCTTCAAGAGGCCCACGCCGTGCTCCGCGCTGATGCTCCCGTAGTGCGCGCGCACCAGCTCGAACATCGCGTGGTCGCCCACCTTCGCGTGCGTGAGGAACTCGTCCACGCTCATCGCGTCGGGCTTCATCACGTTCACGTGCAGGTTCCCGTCGCCGATGTGCCCGAAGTTGCAGATCTCGAAGCCGGGCCAGCGCTCCTCGAACAGCGCATCGAGCGACGCGCAGAACCCCTCGAGCTCGGCAATCGGAAGCGCGATGTCGTTCTTGTGCGGAAGACCCGTCGAAGAGAGGCTCTCGCTGATCCCCTCGCGCAGCTCCCAGAGGCCGCGCGCGCGCGCCGTGTTCTCGGCGAGCGTTCCGTCCAGCACCGCGCCGGACTCGAGCAGCTCCCCGAGCCAATCCTCGAGCGCCTCGCGCGAGCGCGCCTCGACCTCCACGAGCACGTAGTGGCTCGCGGCCGCCCCGAGCGGCATCACGACCTTCCGGTGGCGCGCGAGCCGCGCGTAGCAGCCGCCCGTGAAGAACTCGAACGCCGAGAGCACGAAGGGCCCCTTCCGCGCGCGAGAGAAGAGCGCGAGCACGGCCGGGAGATCGTCGACGGAGAACAGCATCACGTCGAGATGACCCGGCACGCGCGTCAGCTTCAGCGTCGCCTCGGTGATGATGCCGAGCGTCCCCTCGCTCCCGATGTAGAGCTGCCGAAGATCGACGCCGGTGTTGTTCTTCTCGAGCGCGCCGTTCAGGCGGAGGATCTCGCCCTTCGCGGTCACGACGACGAGCCCGAGCACCCACTGCCGCGTGAGCCCGTAGCGGATGACCTTCACCCCGCCGGCGTTCGTCGCGATGTTCCCGCCCACCGTGCTCGATCCCTTCGAGGCGAAGTCGACCGGCCACGTGAGCCCGTGCGCCTCGCAGTGCTGGTGCACCGCCTCCGTGATGGCGCCGGCCTCCACCTCCACGGTCATCGCTCGGGGATCGACCTCCCCCATCTTCCGCATGCGCGACAAGGACAGCACCACCTCCCCGTTCGACGCGACCGCGCCCGCCGCGAGCCCCGTGCGCCCGCCGGACGGAACGATCGCCGCGCCCGCTGCGGCGACGATGCGCACTACCGACGCGACCTCCTCGGTCGTGCGGGGGAACACGATCATCGAGGCATGCGGCGTAACGACCTTCGTCCAGTCGCGCCCATAGGTCCGGAGGTCGTCCGGATCGATCGAGACCGCGTCGTCGCCGAGCGCGGCTCGAAGCGCCTCCAAGAGCGCGGCGCGAGGTGCCGTCATCACGCGAGCATCTACCACGGAGTGCGGCGCGAGCGCGGCCCGCGGCGTCAGCGATGGGTGATCTCGACCAGATTCTCCCCTGCCTCGAGCAGCGCGCGAGCGCGTGGCCACACGACGGCGAGAATCTCCCGCATCCGCGCGTTCGACGTGTTTCCCGAGGTAACCCAGAGCACTGCCGGTGGGGGTCCGAAGCGCTCGAGCAACGCGATGAAGTCCGCGTCCTTGGTGAGCACAGCGGCGTTCGCCGCGCGTGCGGCCATGAAGATGTCGCGGTCGGGCGCATCGCGAAGCCCGAGATCTCGCACCGCCGTTGCATCGACCCCGAGCTCGGCCGACATCCAAGCCGCCAGGCTGGGCGGCAGCTGGGCATCGATCCAGACTTTCACGCGGCGAGGATTGGATGATCGATGCGACGGCTCGCGAACCGGAGACACGCCTCGATGTCCTCGGTCGCAAGATCGGGAAGCTCTTCGAGGACCTGCGCGGGAGACAGACCCGAGGCGAGAAGGTCCAGCACATCGGTGACGCGGATCCGCATGCCGCGGATGCACGGGCGCCCACCACACTGGTCCGGGCTCACGGTGATCCGCTCGAGAATCGACGGCATCAATGAAGCCTACATGGGAGGCCGTGGATGAGGGAGAGGTCATCGGGCGCAGGTCCACGAAGCGCAGGAGCGCCGCGCAGCTCGACCAGGCGACGCTCGTGGGCCCAGCTCGCGTCGCGAAAGGTGACGACGTGGTCGTGCTCGATCTCGTCGAGCTGCTCGTACTTTCGCGCCGCGTCGCCCATCAGGGAAGGGTAGCGCGAACACGGCTCGTGCGGCCCCCCCGCCGTGAGAGGCCGACGCTGGCGAGGGCCAGGATCATCGGTGCCACGGCGGCGTGATATCGGTCGCCGCCGATGAAGACGAAGTGGACCAGCGCGAGCCCGGCGATGGGCGCGAGGACGACCCGGAGCGCGCGGCGACCACGAGCCTCATGAGCGCCCCGCATCGCGAGGGCGAGCACGAGGAGCCAGAACGGCAGCGCGATCCCCTCCGCGACGTTCCGGACGAGCTCGCGGTCGCCCGTGACGATCGCGTCCGCGAGGTAGTGCGCGGGCGTCGACTCGTGCCCGAACGTATCGCCGAGCTTGAGCACCCCACGACCGAGCCAGGCGAGCGGGTCCGCGAGGATCCGGTCCACGGCGAGATCGCGACGGCAGAGATCCTTCTCGAGCTCGTGGAGCGCACGATCGCAGTCGAGGCCCTCCGGTAGCTCCCCGAAGGCTCCGCGACCCACCGTCCCGAGCAGCAGGTTGAAGCCACCGTTCGTGGACGAGAGCACGGGCGAGCCCAGCTCGCGCTGGTTCCGCAGCGTCCACGGCGAGAGCAGCGCGAGCGCGACGAGGAGCGAGAGCGCGGCGGTGCCCACCGCTCGGCGACCGCGGCCGACGCTCGCGCCGAGCAGCAACGCGATGGGCAGCGCGGTCGGCCGCACCCACGCGGCGACCCCGAGGATCGCGCCCACGATCGCGGCGGTGCGCGTGGCGTCCCGGCGGTGAGCGGCGAGCGCGACGAGCGTCGCCAGGCCCACCAGCGCCATGAAGAGCGGCTCGGTCAGGAACGTGAGCGAATAGAGCGCCCCGCCCGGCCAGAGCGCGGCGAGCCAGGCCGCTCGAGCGCCCGCCCTGCGTCCTCCGAGCCTCCGTGCGATCCGCCAGGCGATCGGAACGGCGAGCACGCCCAGGAGCGCCTGGACGGCCAGCGCCCCCGCGCCCGTCAGACCGAGGAGCCGGAGCCCCGCCAGCCACGCGGGAAACCCCACGGGATAGAACGCGGTCGGCACGAGCGGGGCGCCCTCGCGCAGGATCCGCCACGTATACCCGCGTCCTGCAGCGAGCTCGACGGCCGCGCGGGCATAGATGGCGCCGTCCCAGCGCGGAACGACCGGTACGAGCCAGACCAGCCCCAGCCGCAACAAAACGGCAACGAGGAGCGGCTTCTTCAGTTCGACCGGCAAGTGCCTTCCCGAAAACGGGCTGGTTGCCCTACCCTGTCCGCTCGTGCGTCGCACCCGCCGACTCGGACGCTATCACCTCACGTACCGGATCGCGTTCGGTGGGATGGCGGAGCTGTTTCGCGCGATCACCTTCGAGGACGACGGCCACAAGCGCGACGTCGCGATCAAGCGCCTCCTGCCGCACTTCCGGGAGGACCGGAACTTCGTCGACATGCTCACCGACGAGTTCAAGCTCGTCAGCTACCTCAAGCACCCGAACATCGCCGAGGTCTATGAGCTGACGGAGGTGGACGAGTCCCTCCTCATCTCGATGGAGTACGTCGACGGGAAAGACCTCCGGACGAGCATCGAGTGCGCGAAGGAGCTCGGCGCGAAGCTCGCGCTCGACGACATCGTCTACATCGTCGCGCGTAGCCTCGAGGGCCTGCACCACGCGCACGTCTCGCGCGACATGAACGGCGAGCCGCTCCGCATCGTCCACCGCGACTTCAGCCCCTCGAACGTGCTGCTCGGCTACGACGGCGTCGTGAAGCTCTGCGACTTCGGCATCGCCAAGGCGTCGCACAACCGGATCCAGACCAAGACCGGCATCATCAAGGGCAAGGTGAAGTACATGTCGCCCGAGCAGGCCTTCGGCCGGAAGCTCGACTGGCGCAGCGACGTGTTCTCCGCCGGCAGCGTCCTGTACGAGCTCGCGACGGAGGCTCCGCCCTTCCAGGCGCCGAACGAGATCGACCTCATCTTCACGGTGCGCGAGGCGAACCCCATTCCGGCGCAGGAGGTCAACCCGAAGGTGCCGCACGAGCTCGCGATGATCATCGAGAAGTCGATGGCCCGCTCGCGCTCGGCCCGATACCAGAGCGCGCTCGAGTTCCGGAACGCGCTCCTCACCTTCCTGCGCGGCTTCAACCCGAGCTATCGCCGGAACAAGCTCGCGCAGTTCATGAAGCGGATCTTCCGCGACGACATCGAGAAGGAGCTCCGCGCGATGGAGGACTACGTCATCGACGTGGTGCCGATGGAGGCCGACTACGGCAAGAACCTCATCGCGAGCGCGCTCGGTCCGGACGCGCCCTTCAGCCGCTTCTCGCCCAGCCCGACCAAGAGCGAGTCCGCGGTCGACTCGAACGAGGGCGTGCACCACCAGAACACGCAGATCTTCGATCCCGCGAAGAGGGGCTCCACGCAGTCGAAGGGCGTGGACCCGTCGGATCCGATCCACAGCGAGAAGACGCGCGTCTCGGAGCCGAGAGGCCGGAGCTGAGCGCGGTGAAGGTCCACCTCGTCGACGGCACGTACGAGCTCTTCCGCTCCTTCTTCGGCGCGCCCCCGGCCACGACGCAGGCAGGGCTCGAGGTCGGTGCGACGCGCGGGATGCTGCGAACGCTGCACGCCCTCTTGACCGCGGGCGGCGCGACGCACGTGGCCATCGCGTTCGACACCGTGATCGAGTCGTTCCGCAACCAGCTCTTCGCCGGATACAAGACCGGGGAAGGGATCGATCCGATCCTCCACGCGCAGTTTCCGCTGGTGGAGCGCGCGAGCGCAGCGCTCGGGATCGTCACCTGGTCGATGATCGACTTCGAGGCCGACGATGCGCTCGCGACTGGCGCGGCTCGGTTCGCGGACGAGGTCGAGCAGGTGGTCATCTGCTCGCCCGACAAGGATCTCGCGCAGTGTCTCCGGGGCGAGCGCGTCGTGCGCCTCGATCGGCGCCGCGACACGGTGCTCGACGAGGCGGGCCTGAAGGAGAAGCTCGGGATCGCGCCCGGCTCCGTCCCGGACTGGCTCGCGCTCGTCGGAGACGCTGCCGACGGCATCCCAGGGATCCCGCGCTGGGGAGAGAAGAGCGCGAGCGCGGTGCTGTCTGCCTACGGAAGCATCGATGCCATCCCCGACGACGCGAAGGCCTGGAGCGTGAAGCCACGCGGGGCCGACGCGCTCGCCGCCTCCCTCGCGAGCCACCGCCCGGAGGCCGCGCTCTACCGAACGCTCGCCACGCTGCGGACCGACGTTCCGCTCTCCGAGACGCTCGAAGACCTCGCGTGGCGCGGCGCCGATCGCGCGCTCCTGACCGCGTTCCTGGCCGAGATCGAGGACTCGAGCTTCCTCGGGCGCGTGTCGCGCTTCCGGTAGGCCCCGGGAACATTGCGCGGCTCGCGCGCAACACACATAACCGAGCCGGAATGCGCAGACACAACGTCCTCTCCTCGATCTCGATCGCCCTCCTCTCCGTGCTGACGGGGAGCTCGCTCGGATGCGGATCGAGCGCGTCGGAGATCGTCGTCACCCCGATGACGCCGGACGACGAGATCGCGTTCGAGAACGGGCTCGACTTCATCGACGATCCGTCGCTGCTCGAGGGCTCCTGGCTCGACTCCTGGCAGCAGGACATCGAGCGACGTGTGCAGCTCGCGGACGTGATCGCGCTCATCCGCGTCGACACGGTGCGCACCGACACGGACCTCGAGCATCGCAACACGTACCGCTTGATCGCGACCGTGCAGCAGGTCCGCGTCGGGACGAACGTGCCCGACGAGATCAGCCTCGTGGTGCGAGACACCGACCCGGGCTTCGGGACGATCCACACGAACGAGGAGCGCGTCCTCAACCAGCGCTTCATCGCCTACATCCGGTGGACCCGGTCCGAGAGCGGCTCGCTGGTGGCACGCTGGCACCTCTCGCCCGCCGGCGAGCGCGTCATCGCGCGCGTGAACACGCTCGTCGAGCTGCGCCGCACCGCGCCGGACGAGCGGCGCCGCGTGATCGTTCGCCAGCGATC
>JBBSAT010000304.1:0-9765 GCA_038252025.1 Polyangiales bacterium
CTTCCCCGAGCACGAGCACGTCGGCGACGAGAGCGTGCTCGTGATGACCGGAACGCTCGCCGACTCTACCGGAACGCTCCATCGCCCCGGCGAGATCGTGAGGATGCCGGCGAGCTCGCAGCACGCGTTCCGCTCGGTCGGGCCGACCCAGCTGCTGCTGATGACGGTCGTCCAGAGCGGCGTCATCATCGGCGGCCAGCTCATCCCGCCGGGCGACCCGCGCGGGTGAGCGTCGGCCGGGGTCCCCTGTCGCAAGATTGGATCGCACGACCCTCGCGCAGCCGACCCGGGCTATCATCCGCGCCATGGAACGGTGCACCGGTCTCGCCACGGTCGTTTTCGCCACACACCTCGCTTCGGTCGCGAGCGCGCAGACACCGACGCCTCCGTCGGACTACGCGTCCGCTTCGGTCGGGCCCGACGTGGTGCTCGAGCCGCTCGTGGCGGCCGCAGAAGCCGACCTCGGGCGCGGCGAGATGGCGCTCGCGCTGGCCCGTGCGAGCGCGGTGACGGCAGCGGTGCCGCCGGATAGCGCGACGCACGTGCGGGCAGAGGGCCTGGTGCTCCTCGCGAGGCAGCGGCTCGGCGAGACGGCCCCGGCAACAGTCGCGGCCGACGTCGCGCTGGCGCCGCTGGTCGACGCGGCCGCGATCGACGGCCCGACGGGCCATCCCGGGCTGGCTCGCGCGCGGCTCGACTTCGTGCTCGCGCGCGTCGCCGCTTCGTCGGCGCTCGCGATCCGTGCCAGCGCGCTGCGTGCCGCGCTCGATGCGCAGGCACCCGTGGTCTCGCCCCCGCCCGCCGTCGCGACGACGCCGACAGTCACGACACAGCCCTACCAGCCGATCTACGGAGGCGCGGCGCCGACGTACGTCTACACGACGCCGGGCGGCCTCGCGGCGCGCGATCGTGAGCCGCCGACGGACCAGACGCCGGAGGACCCGCGTCGCCGCGGCAACGCCGAGATCGCCGAGCTGTACATCATGGGCGGGCTCTTCGGCGCGTACATCGGCGCGTGGATCCCGTGGGGCTCGGGGGCTCTGAACGGCTCGAGCTCATCCGACGATCGCGCGCGACTGACGACGGTGGCGGTGCTCCTCGGCGCGGGCGTCGGCGTGCTCGGCGTGTTCGGTGTCGATCAGATCGACAACGGTCTCCGCACCGGAGTCCCGGGCGCCATCAGCATGGGCCTCCGCTATGGCCTCGGGATCGGAGCGCTGAGCCTCGGCGTCTTCGGCGCGACGAACGGGGTGGACACGCCCACAGCGATGAACGTGCTCGGCTTCGCGGGCCTCGGTGGCGCGGTGCTCGGAGCCGCCCTCGCGCTCGGCCTCGAGCCGCATCCGTCCCAGGTCCAGTTCACGCAGTCCTCCGGGCTCTGGGGCGCGCTCTTCGGCGCCCAGCTCGCGATGGTCGTTGCGCCGCTGATCAATCCGACGGTCGTCGCGACCCCGTTCGGCCCGACGAGCTCGACCTCGAACCGCGCCGAAGTCGGCTTCGGCCTGACGCTGGGCGGGCTCGCCGGGGGCATCCTCACCGGCATGATCTTCTCCGGGACGCACCTCAACCCATCGGCGCGTCGGTCCTGGCACATGACGCTCGGCTTCCTGGCGGGCACCGGCGCCGGCACGGTGCTCTGGTCGCTCATCAGCGCGCTCAGCAACGTGTTCGACGTGCCGACGCTGGGCGGCTGTCAGTTCGTCGGCGCGATCGGCGGACTCGTCCTGTCCGGGTTCCTCAGCAGCGGAGATCACGAGCGCGCGAACTGGGACGATCCGGACCAGGGCGTGCCCTCGGTCCAGGTCTCGCTCGCGCCCACGCAGGGCGGCGTCACCGTCGGGCTCTCGGGTACCTTCTGAACCCAAGCGATCTTCAGCGCGCGTAGAGCTGCGCGTACGGGTCGGCGCTCGCGCGTGCGCTCGCCACGAGCTCGGCGGCGCCCTGCGCGAGCAAGCGCTCCGCGATCGCCACGCCCATCGCGCGCGCGGCCGTGAGCGGGTCGCGCGGATCGAGGACCTCGTCGTCGCTCGCCACGAGGACGCAGCTTCCGTCGAGCGCGCCGACCATCGCGTCGATCCGGAAGCGCCCTTCGTGCACGCGCGCGTGGGCGGCGACCGGCGTCGTGCAGCTCCCGTGCAGGTGCCTGAGGAACGCGCGCTCGGCCTCGACCGCGATGCGCGTCGCGCGGTGCTCGAGCGGCGCGAGGATGGCGAGCAACGCTGCGTCGCCCTCGCGCGCTTCGATCCCGAGCGCGCCCTGACCGACGGCAGGGATCGACGTCTCGATCGGGAGGACGGAGAGCTTGCCCTGCGTCTCGAGGTCTTCGTCGAGGCCGAGCCGTCTCAGCCCCGCGAGCGCGAGGACGGCCGCCTGGACCTCGCCCTCGTCCAGCTTCCTCAGGCGGGTGCCCACGTTGCCGCGCAGGACGGCGAACGCGAGATCGTTGCGCTCGCGATGGAGCTGCACGCAGCGCCGCAGCGAGCTCGTCCCGACGCGAGCGCCCGCTTCGAGCGAGAAGAGATCGCCACCGTGGCGGCTGACGAGGACGTCGCGCGGATCTTCGCGCTCGGGGATGGCGACGAGCGCCATGCCTTCGGCGAGCGTCTCGGGCACGTCTTTCATGGAGTGCACGGCGAGCTCCGCGCGACCGTCGCTCAGGGCCGCCTCCACCTCGGTGACGAAGAGGCCCTTCCCCCCGACGCTCGCGAGCGGCTTGTCCAGCACGCGATCTCCCTCGGTCACGAGGTGCACCTCCTCGATCTCGACGTCGGGCCGATGCTCCCGGATGCGCTCCCCCACCCAGCGGGTCTGGGCGAGCGCGAGCGGGCTCTTGCGTGTGGCGATGCGGATCTTCACGCGCGGAGCCTATCACCCGGTCTCGAAGGCGGGCGCCCTCGGTGACGGGCGTCACAGCGAAACCGCCAAGGTGACGGCGCCGGCTCTATTCTCCCGTCGGGCTCGAGGAGAGAACGCATGGCGAAGATGAGGGCGCTCGTGAAGGCCGAAAAGGCCGTCGGCATCTGGATGCAGGAAGCCGACGTTCCGGAGGTCGGTCCGAACGACGTGAAGATCCGCATCAAGAAGACCGCCATCTGCGGGACGGACATCCACATCTACAACTGGGACGACTGGGCGAAGAAGACCATCCCGGTCCCGATGCACGTGGGACACGAGTTCGTCGGCGAGGTGGTCGCGGTCGGCAGCCACGCGCGCGGGTTGAGTGAGGGCGACCGCGTCAGCGGCGAAGGCCACATCACCTGCGGGCACTGCCGGAACTGCCGGGCGGGCAAGCGTCACCTCTGCCGGAACACCGTGGGCGTGGGCGTGAACCGTCCGGGCTGCTTCGCCGAGTACCTCGTCATCCCGGCGGACAACGCGTTCAAGCTCCCCGCCTCGATCTCGGACGACATCGCGTCGTTCATGGATCCGTACGGCAACGCGACGCACACCGCGCTGAGCTTCGATCTGGTCGGCGAGGACGTGCTCATCACCGGCGCGGGCCCCATCGGCGTGATGGCCGTGGCGATCGCGAAGCATGCCGGCGCGCGGCACGTCGTCATCACGGACGTGAACGACTATCGGCTCGACCTCGGCAGGAAGATGGGCGCGACGCGCGCCGTCAACGTCACGCGCGAGAGCGTCAAGGACGTGATGAAGGCCCTCGGGATGCAGGAGGGGTTCGACGTGGGGCTCGAGATGAGCGGCAACCCGCAGGCCTTCCGCGACATGCTCGACGCGATGAACCACGGCGGCCACGTCGCGATGCTCGGCATCCCGCCGGAGAACGTCGCGATCGACTGGAACCTCGTCATCTTCAAGGGCCTCGTGCTCAAGGGCGTGTACGGCCGGGAGATGTTCGAGACCTGGTACAAGATGGTCGCGATGCTCGAGAGCGGTCTCGACATCTCGCCCGTGCTCACGCACCGATTTCCGGTCGCCGACTACCAGGAAGCGTTCGAGATCATGCGCAGCGGCAAGTCGGGCAAGATCGTCCTCGACTGGACGGCCTGATCACGACGGGAGTGCTCCCGAAGGCGACCCTGCACGGGAGTGGGCGAAGCCCACGGACGGAAGGGGTCGCCGCAGGGAGCCGATGATCGACGGACGCCGAGGGACGCTCGTGGTCCAGCAGGCTGGACGGCCGCTCCATCTGCTGGACATCGCGCGAGCCGAGAGCCGTAGCTCCGCCCATCGTCAGCTCCGAGAAAGACGGAGGGACCGATGGAGACGAAGAGCCTTCGAGGGTTGAAGATCGCGGTGACCGGGGGAACCGCCGGGCTCGGCCGGGCGCTCGTGGAAGAGCTGACGCGCCGCGGGGCAACCGTCGGGTTCGTCGCGCGGACGCGCGCGAACGTCGAGGCGCTCGAGAGGGAGCTGCCCGGGACGGTCGGCGTGGTCGGCGACGTCTCGAAGAAAGACGACATCCATCCGGTCGCGCTCCAGCTCACGGGACGGCTCGGAGCGCTCGACGTGCTGATCCACAACGCGTCGAGCCTCGGCCCCACGCCGCTCCGGCCGCTGGCGGACACCGAGTGCGAGGACCTCGAGCTCGCGCTGGCGACCAACGTGCTCGGGCCGTTCCGGCTGACCAAGGCGTTGCTCGGCGCGCTGAGTAGCTCGGCGCGTCGCGGGGTCGGGGCGCTGGTGATCAGCGTCTCGAGCGACGCCGCGGTCAACCCCTACCCGACCTGGGGCGCGTACGGCGCGAGCAAGGCCGCGCTCGCGCACCTGACCCACGTCTGGAACGAGGAGCTCGAGGCCGAGGGCGTTCGGTTCCGGACGATCGATCCGGGCGACATGGACACCGAGCTCCACGCGATCGCGCTCCCCGATGCCGACCGCGCGTCGCTGAAGCGCCCGGAGACGTCGGCGCGGGAGATCGCGGACTTCATCGCGACCGAGCTGCACGGCGCGCGTCCTCGTGAGACCGCGGAGGCGGCGTCGTGATCGCAGCCGATCGTCCGGTGCAGCGGCCGAGCGACGCACGCGTGCTGGTGGTGGACGCGCACGGCGGGGTCACTCATCACGCGCGCGCATCCCTCGCCTCGCTCTTCCGGCGCGGAGACCTCGTGATCGCCAACGACGCGGCGACCCTCCCGGCGAGCCTTACCGGCGTGCACGAGCGAACAGGCCGCACGATCGAGGTCCGGCTCGCCGCGCGGCGCTCGCTCGACCCCCGCGATCCGTCTCGCTTCCGCGCGGTGATGTTCGGCGAGGGTGACCACCGGACGCCGACCGAGCATCGGGCGCTGCCGCCGACGTTCGAGATCGAAGACCGGCTGATCCTGGGCGGCGACGCGCTGCATGCGCGCGTCACAGGCATCGACGTGCATCCTCGGCTGGTGGATCTCGGGTTCGAGGGAGAGCCCGGCCACGTGTGGGAGGCGCTCACGCGGCACGGTCGACCCATCCAGTACGCGCACGTGCCGGAGCCGCTCCGGCTCTGGGACATCCAGTCGCCGCTCGCCGGACCGCCGGTGGCGCTCGAGCCGGCCTCGGCGGGCTTCGCGCTCGACTTCGCGATCCTCGGGGCGCTCAGGGCGCGCGGGGTCGAGGTTCGAACGCTGACCCATGCCGCCGGCCTCAGCTCGACCGGCGATGCATCGCTCGACGCGCTCTTCCCGCTCGACGAGCCCTACGAGATCCCGGCGGCCACCGCGGTCGCGATCCGTCGCGCGCGCCGCGCCGGTCGTCGGGTGATCGCGATCGGGACTACAGTGGTCCGCGCATTGGAGAGCAGCGCAGCCGAGAACGGCGTGGTGCGACCCGGCCACGGTCTGGCGACGATCCGCATCGGGCCCGGCAGCGACCTGCGCGTCGTCGACGCGATCCTCTCGGGCACCCATGAGCCAGGCACGAGCCACCACGAGCTGCTGCGCGCGTTCACCGACGATCGAACGCTCGCGCGCGCCGACGCAGCGCTGGAGGAGAGCGCCTACCGAACCCACGAGTTCGGCGACAGCTGCTTGATCGAGCGGCGCGCCGAGGTGGTGCTCCGCGCGACCGGCTGAGGCGCACTCTCGCCCTCGCCCTCGCCCGTGCGCTTCCCCCCCGCAGCGGGAGACGGCGCCGCGCAGGAGCCTCCCGTCACCAGCTCGCGTGGGCGTAGTGCTTCCGGATCACCTTGTCGCGGGTGAGCAGCGGTGAGCCATCCGCCGCAGCGGACGCCACGATGACGCGATCGAATGGGTCGCGCGTCCAGCTCAGTGGACTGGCTGCCGCGACCACCGCCGAGAGAGGCGTCGCGAGCACCGAGAGGGCGATTCGGCGCGCGAGGTCGTCGACCATCGTGCGACCCGACACGTTCACGCGACCGATCTCGCGCAGGAAGTCGATCTCCAATGTGACGATCGGCGAGCAGGTCAGAGCGTCGCTCTCGAGGCGGCGCTTCACTCGCGGGGGGATCTCACTGATCGCGTTCGCGTAGAGCCAGACGACGACGTGCGTGTCGAGGTGGGTCACGGTCGCCATGCAGCCGACCACTCCACGTCCACGAGATCGGCGGGGTCGCCGGAGATCGCTTCCGGACGGGAGACGAGCGCGGCCAGCTTGGACTTCGGCGCATCGGTCACGATGCGCACCACGCGACCGCGACGCTCGATCTCGAGGGGCACGCCGGTGTCGAGGACCTCGTCGAGCAGCCGGTACACATCACGGCGGAGAGCGGACGCGTGAATGCGCTTGGTCATCACCGAAGAGTGTCTCATGGAACGTACGCCCGCAACGTGCGTCGACGTACGCTCTGCCGTCGCGCTGGCGTGCTCTCCGGCTTGGTCGAGCCGCGCGACCAACCCAGGTTGCCGGCGGAGCGCATGCGAGAGCACGCCCCGCTCCGGCTTCCGACGGTGTCTTTGCCTGGAGATTCCGCTGGCGCGCGGCGGACCGCGGCGGACGAAGGGTCACCCTGGGTCGGGTCGGACGACGACACCGCGTACACGACGACGCTCGATCGCCGGACCTACACCTATGACGGCGAGGGGCGGCTGGCCACGGTCGTGCTGGTCCGGCCGTATGGCGCGGCGCCTGTGGTTCATGCGCACCTGATCACGATCTTCTATGACCACCAGTCTCGGCCGTTCCTCGTGACGGATCTCGACCAGACCAGCGCCATCACGGCGAGCACGACGTACTACTACGACCTCGAGGCGATGGAGCACCAGGGCTTTCCACGCGAACGCCACCCGCCGCCTCGCAGGCCTTGTCCTCTCCGCGGGTCTCCCGGATCCTCCGTGGATGCGCTTGCTCCTCCTCTCGGCCTCGCTCGTGGTCGTCTTCCTCGCTGGCTGTGACTGCGCCGGACCGCCGATCCGGAGCAGCTGTCGCTCGCGGTCGGACTGCAGCGCGGCCGAGGTGTGCATCGACGGCACGTGCGTCGCGCCCACGGACGCCGGCAGACCGTCCGACGACGCCTCCGGGATGGACGGGCCCGCGCCTCTCGACGCCAGCGGGGATGCCCCGTGCACGATCGCCTGCGGCGCGACCTGCTGCGCGTCCGGCGAGGCATGCTTCGATGGCACGACCTGCATCCCGGACCACGGCACGTGCACGACCGCAGACGAGTGCGGCGACGACACGTGGTGCTCTCCGACGGGCCTCTGCGTGCCCTTCGGCACGCCGGCAGATCACCTCACGGACGACTCCTGCACGCGCTCCATCGACATCGAGACGATCGCGCCCGACGTGCAGTGCCAGTGGACCGGACCGCCGGCTGGCGACGCCTTCCCGAACCACTTCCAGGTGATGAGCACGCCCGTCGTCGTCGACTTCGACCTCGACGGCGATCCCGCGACGCTGCGGCCCTCGATCGTCTTCACGACCTTCCCGACCGTGGGCTCGTACGGGCAGCCCGGAGTCATCCGGATCGTCGACGGCGGCACGTGCGAGCAGCAATTCACGCTCGGTGCACCGGGCTCGATGGCCATGTCGCCCGCCGCGCCGGCGCTCGGCGACATCGACGGAGACGGGCGCGCGGAAGTGGTCGCTGCGGCGACCGAGGGAGGTCTCATCGCGTTCGGCTACGACGCCGCGACGTCCACGTTCGCGCTTCGCTGGCACTCGGCGACGTGCACGGCGGGTGGCGGACGAACGAACGACGCCGCCGGCGGGCCCGACGAGTGGGGCGGCCCGTCGATCCACGACCTCGACGACGACGGTGTCCCCGAGATCATCTACGGGGCGATGGTCTACGGAAGCGACGGATGCATCCGCTCGAGCTCCGTCGGCTACCTGGTCTACAGCCAGGGCATCGTTCCCGTCATCGCGGACGTGGACGAGGACGGCGCGATGGAGCTCGTCGAGGGCAACGCGATCTACGAGTGGCGCGCGGGCGACTGGGCGCTCGAGACTTACTTCACGGGGACGGCGCTCGGTCGTGGTCAGGTGGCGGTCGCCGATCTCGGCGACTTCCCGCTCGCCTCGTTCGGCGGCGAAGACCGCCCCGAGATCGTCGTGGTCGCCGCCGGCTTCGCGCGCGTGCAGACGCTCGAGGGCACCGTCGTCTTCGGGCCGACGCACATCCCCGGGACGGGCACCGGCGGGGCGCCGACGATCGCCGACTTCGACGGCGACGGGCGGCGCGAGTTCGCCACTGCGGGCGGCACCTTCTACACCGTCTTCGATCTCGACTGCCTCGCGACGGGCGCGACCGGGACGTGCGCAACGGCGCGCACGGACGGCGTTCTCTGGAGCCAGCCCTCGCAGGACTCGAGCAGCAACGTCACCGGAAGCTCGGTGTTCGACTTCGACGCGAACGGCGCCGCCGAGGCCGTCTATGCGGACGAGTGCTTCCTCCGCGTCTACGACGGCGCGAGCGGCAACGTCGTCTACAGCGTGGCGCGCTCCTCCGGGACGACGTACGAGAACCCGGTCATCGCGGACGTGGACGGAGACTTCCACAGCGAGATCGTCTCTGCCCTGAACGACTACGCGGGCACGCTCGGCTGCCCAGGGGCGGATCCGCTGCGGCCGACGACCACGTTCGCGACCGGGCACGGCATCGTCGTGCTCCGTGACGTGATGGACCGCTGGGCCGCGTCGCGCCCGGTGTGGAACCAGCACGCATACGCCGTCACGCACGTGGGCGACCACGGCGAGATCCCGCGCTCCTCGAGCGTGGCCCTGAACTGGCGCGACCCGATGCTCAACAACTTCCGGCAGAACGTGCAGGGCGACCTCGCCGCGCTCGGTGTTCCGGACCTCACGGCGACGGCCGTGTCGGATCGACTTCGCCTGCCGTGCGACGACATGAGCCGCGCGACGCTGCGCGCGCGGGTCTGCAACCGTGGGGCGCTGCCGATGGCCGCAGGCTTCGTCGTCAGCTTCCGCGCGAGCGCGGTGGACGGCACGGAGCTCTGCCGCGCGAGCTCACCCACGTTCCTCGCCGTGGGCGAGTGCGGCGAGATCGAGTGCCTCGCGACGATCCCGCACGACACCGCGATCGAGGTCTACGTGGTGACGGACCCGGACGGCACGAGCCCCGAGTGCCACGAGCTGAACAACTGGGGCCTTCAGCCGAACGTCGCATGCTCCACGGTGATGTGACGCCGCGCCCGAGGGCTCACTGCGGCTTCCAGCTCTCGTTGATCAACGCCGTGTTCACGTGATCGACCCATCGCCCGGCGATGAACAGGTAGTCGCGCGAGTAGCCGAAGGGCACGAAGCCGAGCCGCCGCAGGAGGCCCGCGCTCCTGAGGTTGTGCGGCTGATGGTTCGCCTCGAGCCGATGCAGGCGTAGATCATCCCAGGCGAAGCCGATGCTGGCCTCGC
>JBBSAT010000305.1:0-9696 GCA_038252025.1 Polyangiales bacterium
GGCAGCCCGAAGCCGGCGACGCCCTTCGCCATGAAGGAGAGCGCGCAGAAGAGATAGAAGCCGAGCATCGCGATCGACTGCGCGCGCTTCTCCTTCCGGAAGACGAAGAGCACCGCCACGAGGCCGACGAGCCAGTAGAGCGCCTGCATCGCGGGCTCGGCGCCGATCCCCTGGAGATAGGGATCGATCGCTCGTGACGCGGGGTTCCCGGGGTTGCCCGCGTTCCCGCCGCCCGAGCCGAAGAGGAACGAGTCGTGGTGCCAGGAGAAGCCGCCCGTCACGAGCGTCACGTTCCGCGTCAGCAGGTACATGATCTGCGGGATCGCGACCGCGAAGAGCGCGCCGAGCGCGAGCGTCCGCATCGAGATCGCGATCGGGCCCAGCCGGTAGATGCGGACCTCGCGCGCGCCGTCCTCGCGCACCGCGAGACCGAGCATGCACATCGCGATCGTCATCGTGCTCACGAACGGCATGTCCGTGATGGCCTGATGCGAGAGCAGGAAGAAGTGCGGCAGCGTGACGACGACGATCGCCGCAAGCGCGCCGGCCCGCTTGCCGAACGTGCGCGAGACGAGCGTGTAGATCGCCATCAGCGCGCCGAGCGTGAGCAGATAGTGCGGGAACCGGATCGCCCACTCCGGATGCGCCGGATGGCCGTGGGGATGGAAGTTCACCCCGAGCGCGCCCATCGAGAGCGCCTCGATCCAGAAGATGAAGACGGGCTTCGAGAAGAACCACTCCTCGTGCGCCCACCACGTGCTGATCCAGTCGTCCCGCGAGAGCATCTCGCGCGCGACCTCGCCGTAGTGCGTCTCCCACGGATCCCAGAGCCCGTAGGCGCCGAGCATCGGGAGCACGATCCCCGAGCCGATCACGAAGACGAGGAGCCCAGGCCGACGAACGGCCGGAAGCGCGAGCACGAGCAGCGCGACGACGAGCCAGATCGTGAGCGCCGGCCAGTCGGGCTGGAGCGCGCCGGCGAGCGCGATGCCGAGCGCCAGCGGCAGCGTGTACATCGGCGCGAGGAAGGCAGGCTCGTCCTTCTGCGGCGCGATCCACGTCGTCTTCCAGTCGATGGCCGATGCGCGCTCGGCCTGCGTGAGCGCCGAGGCCCGGAGCAGCCCCAAGACGTCGACGAGCCCGAGCGCTGCGAGCAGCGTGCAGCCGATCCCGAGGAGCGGACCGCGGGCGACCTGCTCGTGGAACGACATGATCAGGAAGTCGCCGAGCAGGCCGGCGATCAGCATCACGAACCCGGGCCACCGCGCGTGCGCCGACGCGGGGGCGGGCGAGATCTCCGGCGCGGCCGGCACCTGCGCCGCACCCGTGGCGTCGTCGGACGGCTCCGGCGCGTCGGGCGGCTCGAGCGATGCTGCGGCGGCCGCCTCTTCGGCGCGCGCCTTTTTCTTCTTCTTCTTTCCAGACGCGGGCTTGGGGACCTCGGGCGCCGCGTCCTCCTCGGGCTCGGCCTCGCCAGAGCCCTCGGCGGGCTCGACGGCAGCATCTTCGGGCTCGGTAGAACCGCCCTCGGGCTCGCGATCGGCCTTCGCGCCTTCGCCGTCCGGCTGAGCCTCGTCCGGCTCCGCTTCCGGCTGAGGGTCGGCGCCGGGCGGCGTGCTCTCGGCCTCTTCGCCGTCCTTCTTCTCGTCGTCGCTCATCGCTCACCATCGACGCGAGACCACCCGAGGCGTCGCACCTTGTCGGTTGAAAGAGGGCGGCAGCATAGACGCGAAAAAACGGCGAATCCAGGAGCAAGCATGGAGGTCTCGCCATGACGTCCCCCGCCCTGCCCGAACTTCCCGTCAGCGGCCGGCGAAGTGCGAGAGGACCAGATCGAGCAGGGGCTCGATTCCCTCGCCGCGCTCGAGCGTCACCAGCGAGCGGCCCGCGGACTCGAGCGACGGGCGCGCGCGCTTGGACCAGTCCAGCTCCGCCGCCCAGACGACGATCGTCGCGCTGTCGGGCAGTCTCCTCAGCGTGGCGGCCACCGCGGGCGGGTCGCACCCCGTCGGCGAGACGCCGTCGAGCACGACGAGCAGCGCGACTACGCGAAGACCTGCTTCTGCAGCGCGGTCTGGTCGCCGACGCCTTCGATGGCCCGCGTGAAGAGCGGCGGCGGCCCGCCCCGTGCTTCGAGGGCTTCGTAGAGCAGCGACGTGGCGATGGTCGGCGAGACGACGCCCTCGAGCACCTCGCGCACCATCGCCATCGCTACGCGCCCCACGCCTCATGACGCCAGAGGCTGCAGCGAATGTGCACAGGGCGCGGGCCCCGGTTACCCTGCCAGGGTGCGGCTCTGCTCGATCGGTGCTCTCGCGCTCGCCCTGCTGATGCCCAGCGCGTCTTCGGCGCAGGACCTCCAGCCGCGCGTCGTCGGCCGCCACGAGACGCGCTTCGATACGGGTGACGCTCCGCGCGCGGCCAACGTCATGCTGGCGGCGTCCCTGCTCGACGGCGCCACGATCGCGCCGCGACGACAGCTGAGCTTCGATGAACGCATCGGGCCGCGCACGCGCGCGCGAGGCTTCGAGGACGCCGAGACGCTCCTCGGCGGGGTTCCGACGCCCGGGATCGGCGGGGGCATCTGCCAGGTGGCGACGACGCTCTTCGTGGCCGCGTTCACCGCAGGCCTGCCGGTGCCCACCGTCCGCTCCCACTCGCGGCTTCCGCACTACGCGTCGCCGGGGATGGACGCCGTGATCGCGGCGAACCAGTCCGACCTGGTGATCGGCAACCCGTTCCCCGTCCCGCTCACGGTCCGTGCGCGCGCCCGCAACGGCCTCTTGGTCATCGAGCTCGTCGCAGCCGCCGAGCCGCTCGTCGTCAGCTGGGACGCGCACGTGGAGGAGACGATCCCGATCCGCGAGACCGAGCAGCGCGATCATCACGTCGCCGCCGGGACGCGTGAGGTGCTCGACGAAGGCGCGATCGGCTGGAGCGTGGTCCGTACCCGGACCGTCCGGCAGGGCGAGCACGTTCGCCGTGACCGCGCTCGGCTTCGCTACCACCCGTTCCGCCGGATCGTGCGCGTCGGCACCCGTCCCCCGCCGTCCTAGGTCCTCCGGCCGGCGGCTCGGCTTGACGCTGTTTCTCGCGCGTGCTTATTTCCGCCGCTCGTTCGCGGGTCTGGCGCGCGCCATCCCGTGAAACGGCCCAGAATCTGGGCGATCCCATCCAACGATCGTTCAGCTCGCTCGTCCCCTAGCGTCCGGAGCTCCCGTGTCCAAGCGCACCTATCAGCCTCACCGCACGCGCCGTCAGCGCACCCATGGATTCCGCGCCCGCATGGCGACGAAGAACGGCCGCAAGGTCCTCGCGCGCCGCCGCACGAAGGGCCGTCATCGGCTCGCGACGCTCGGGTACAAGAAGTAAGAGGCGAGTCTCTCGTGGGCGAGCGTCTCCTCGCCGACGAGCGCCTGAAGCTCCGCCGGGAGTTCCTTCGGGTCTCCGGCGGTGGGCACAAGGTCCACTCGGCGCGTTTCCTCGTCCTCGTGCTCGCGCGGGGCGACGAGGCGCCGACACGGCTCGGGATCACGGTGACTCGGAAGGTCGCGAACGCGGTCGGTCGAAACCGGATCAAGCGGGTGCTCCGAGAGGTGTTCCGCCGCAACCGAGCGCTCTTTCCGGCTGGGTGTGACGTGGTGGTGATCGCCAAGGACCGAGCGCCCGGCCTCGCATACGAGGACACCCGAGCGGAGATCGAGACGGCGAGCCCCAGTCTCTTCCGTGCGGCGAAGCGCGCGCCCAGGGTGGCCGCCGACGACCGTCGCCCGCCCGTCCGGGCAGCCGGCCCGAGGAATCAGGCGACAGATGCTCCGGTTCGAGGAGCCGGGGTGACAGGCGAGCGCACGAGCGACGCGACGGAGAGGCGACGATGATCGCGCGCGCGCTTCTCTTCATCATCCAGATCTACTGGTGGACGCTCTCTCCGATCATCGGTGGCGTCTGTCGTTTTCAACCGACCTGTTCGCGCTACACCGCGACCTGCATCTCGCGATTCGGAGCGGGCCAGGGCTCCTGGCTCGGCTTCAAGCGCATCTGCTGCTGCCATCCATTTCATCCCGGAGGCTTCGATCCTCCACCGGAGCTCGCCGAGAACATGAAGCCCGTCGTCGACGTCTCGAGAGGAGCCTAGGTTGGAGCCGAACGACAGGTCGCGCTCACTGACGACGATCGCCATCGCGGGCGCGGGCTTCATGCTCGTGTACTACGGGTCGCAGTGGCTGTTCGGGCCGACCACGCCCCCCGCCGACGAGACGGCGGAGACGGCGGAGGCGACGACGGAAGAGGTCCCCACCGAGGGCGAGGAGACCACACCGGTGGTCGACAGCGAGGCTGCCGCAGCGGCTCGGCTCGATCGCGCCGCCGTCGGCACGATTCACACGGGCCAGTACGAAGCGACGATCGACAACCTGGGCGGTGGCATCACGCACTTCCACCTGCTCGGGCCGCGCTTCCACGACGCGACGGGCGACCAGCAGGATCTCGTCACGACGGAGCGCGAGGAGTACCGGCCGATGCGCATCGCGCTGCCGGGCGCGCCCATCCCGAGCGATGCCGTCTGGGATCTGCGGCAGGTGAGCGACACGGAGGTCGAGCTCCGCTGGCGAGGCGAGGGCCTCGAGATCGTGCGCAGCTTCTCGCCGGGGAGTGGCCCGTACCAGCTCTACGAGACCGTCGTCGTCCGGAACATCGGCCGACAGACCCGGCGCACGCCGCTCGACGTCTACTCGTACCACTACGTCGAGCGCGCGAACGAGGGCTCCAGCAGCTTCGGCGCGCGCTCGCCCCACATGAGCCAGGGGCTCTGTCGACACGAGGGCGACGTCGAGCGCAAGGATCGCACCGCGCTGTTGACGCCCCACGGCTACGGCAACGGCGTCGACTTCGTGGCGCTCGAGAGCGTCTATTTCGTGCAGGCGCTCGCTCCCTCGAGCGAGCCGGCAGCGCGCTGCGGTCTCGTGTCGAGAGACCTCGGCGCCGATGAGTCGGGCGACGCCATCGGGAGCGTGTTCGAAGGAAAGCTCGAGTACCCGAGCGTCGAGATCGCACCGGGCGCCGAGCACAGCTGGACGACGCTCGCCTATCTCGGCCCGAAGGACTGGCGCGCGCTCGGGACTGCGGGCCACGCCCTGCCCGACGTCGTGAACCTCGGGACGTTCGCCGTCATCGCGCGCGTGTTCGCCCAGGCGCTCGAGTGGCTCTTCCGCCACGTCGGCAACTGGGGCCTCGCGATCATCATCCTGACTCTCGTGGTCAAGCTCCTGCTCTTCCCGATCGTCAACCGGCAGTACCGGATGATGGCGCCGATGCGGAAGCTGAAGCCGGAGATGGACAAGATCTCGGCCGAGTACAAGGACGACATGGAGAAGCGGCAGGCCGCGACCATGGAGCTCTATCGGCGACACGGGATCAACCCCGCTGCGCAGATGATGGGATGTCTCCCGGTCTTCCTGCAGATGCCTGTCTTCTTCGCGCTCTACACGTCGCTCTCGACGAACGTCGAGCTCTACAACCAGCCCTTCGCGCTCTGGTGGCAGGATCTCTCGGCGCCCGATCCCTACTTCGTGCTGCCGCTCATGATGGGCGCGTTCATGCTCTTCCTGCCCTCCGGGCTCTGCCTCTACATGCTCACCAACTCGGCGCTCAGCATCACGCAGCAGCAGCTGAACTTCTGGCGCGCCAACCGCGAAGACGCCGCGCGCGACGCCGCGCTGGCAGCCGAGACCAAGAACACCCCGCCGGCCGAGGAGAAGTCTCCGAAGGTCGGTGGCAGGACGGGCCCTTCGGGCTCGGGGAGAAATCGCCGTGGTTGATGAACGCAAGAACGACGAGATGGAAGGTGCCCTGCTCTTCGACGAAGAGGACGAGGGACGCAACGGACCGCGCGGCGCCGGTGGCGGCTCGCAAGGAGCACCGGGGGACGGCAAGGCGGAGGACGCGATGGAGTTCCTCAGCGGGCTCGTCTTCCGGATGGGCCTCGAGGCGCGCGTGACGGTTCGAGAGGACGACGAGCGCGTCGTGCTCGACGTGGCCGGGCCGGACGCGGGTCGCGCGATCGGCAAGAAGGGCCAGACGCTCGACGCCCTCCAGTTCCTCGTCAACAAGGTCGTCAACCGTTTCCCCGATGGGCGGCGCTACATCGTCGTCGACTCGGGCGACTACCGAGAGCGGCACGACGAGGGTCTGATGAGCCTGGCCAAGCGCGAGGCGAAGCGCGCCGTCGACTCCGGTCGTGTCGTGACGCTCGAGCCGATGCCGGCGCGCGATCGCCGCGTCATCCACCTCTCGCTCTCGAAGTTCACGGGCATCCAGACGAAGTCGAGCGGTGAAGGGATCGGCCGCCGCATCCAGATCATCCCCGCGCACCGCCAAGGCGGCGGCGGTGGTGGTGGTGGCGGGCGAGACCGCGGGCCCCGCGGTGATCGCGGCGGCGATCGCGGCGGTCGCGGTGGCGGCGGTGGCGGCGGCGGTGGCGGTGGCGGTGAGCGCCGTCCGTCGCGCGAGCAGGATCGTGATCGGATGCCGCAGCCTCTTCAGGAGGCCGTGGTCCCGGCTGCGAACGACGTCCCCGACAACGACTGATCCCTACACGAGTGCTCGCGGAGCCGACCGCGGACGGGAGTGCTCGCTTCGAGCACGGACGGGAACGGTCGGCGCAGCGAGCCGATCTCTGCCCACACGACACAAACTCCGTTTGCAGGCGCGAGGGAGTTCCTCGATCATCCTGCGATGACCTCCCTGACAGGCTCTGCCTCGTACCAAGCCCTCGCGGCGCATCGACGCTCGCTCGAGGGCTTTTCCATTCTCTCTGCGCTCGCGAACGAGGTCGGCCGGCTCGACCGCATGCGCATGCGCCACGAGGATCTCCTCGTCGACACCTCGAAGTCGCTCGCGACCACCGAGACGCTGACGCTCCTCCTCGCCCTCGCGCGAGAGCGCGGCCTGCCGGCGCGGATCGAGGCGATGTTCCGCGGCGACAAGATCAACGTCACCGAGAACCGCGCCGTCCTCCACGTCGCGCTCCGCAACCTCAGCGACCGCCCGATCCTGGTGGACGGCGAGGACGTGATGCCGGGCGTTCGCGCGGTGCTCGCGAAGATCCGTGCGTTCGTCTCGAGCGTGCACGACGGAAGCTTCCGCGGCGCGACCGGTGAGAAGATCACCGACATCGTGAACATCGGCATCGGAGGCTCCGACCTCGGCCCGTTCATGGTGTGCGAAGCGCTCGAGCCGTACTGGCATGCGGGGATCCGCCCGCACTTCGTCTCGAACGTCGATGGCGCGCACCTCGGTCGGACGCTGAAGACGCTCCGGCGAGAGACCACGCTCTTCGTGGTCGCCAGCAAGACCTTCACGACGCAGGAGACGATCACCAACGCGCAGTCGGCCCGCGCGTGGCTCGTCGGGAACGAGATCGACCCCGGGCTCGGCGAGGCCGCCGTCCAGAAGCACTTCGTCGCGGTGTCGACGAACGCGAAGGAGGTCAGCGCGTTCGGCATCGACGTCGCGAACATGTTCGAGTTCTGGGACTGGGTCGGTGGGCGCTACTCGCTCTGGAGCGCGATCGGCCTCTCGATCGCGCTGACGGTCGGGATGGACCACTTCATGGCGCTGCTCGAGGGCGGCCACGTGATGGACGAGCACTTCCGCACCACGCCGCTCGAAGAGAACATCCCCACGCTCCTCGGGCTCCTCGGCGTCTGGCACGCTCACTTCTGGGACGCGCACACGTTCGCGGTGCTCCCGTACGACCAGTCGATGCACCGCTTCGCCGCCTGGCTCCAGCAGGGCGACATGGAGTCGAACGGCAAGTCGGTCACCCTCGCCGGAGAGAAGGTCGACGCACCGACGGGCCCCGTGGTCTGGGGTGAGCCGGGGACGAACGGGCAGCACGCGTTCTATCAGCTCATCCATCAGGGCACGCGGCTCGTGCCGTGCGACTTCCTCGCGCCGACGCGCACGTACTATCCGATGGGCGAGCACCACGCGATCCTGCTCGCGAACGTGATCGCGCAGAGCGAGGCGCTCGCGCGCGGGAAGAACATCGACGAGGTCCGCGCCGAGCTCGGCAAGAGCGGTATGGCGAAGGACGAGATCGAGGCGCTCGCGCCGCACAAGGTCTTCAGCGGCAACCGTCCGAGCAACGTGCTCCTCTTCGATCGCGTCGACCCACGCACGCTCGGCAAGATCCTCGCGCTCTACGAGCACCGGATCCTCGTGCAGGGCGTCATCTTCGGCGTGAACAGCTTCGATCAGTGGGGCGTCGAGCTCGGCAAGCAGCTGGCGAAGTCGGTCCTCGCCGAGCTCCGCGGCGGCGCGCCGGGGGCTCACGACGCGTCGACCCGTGCCCTCATCGCCGAGGTCCGGTCCCGTCGTGAGTGACCAGGATTCGACCCGCTCGGCGCGCGCGAGAGCACCTTCGAGACACGAAGGCGCGGATCGCACGGGCGATCGCTGCCGCGCGACCGCGATCCCGCCCGTCGGCGTGGGCCTTCTGGTTGCTTCATCGCGCCCGATGCGCGCGATCCCTCTTCTTCGTCTCGTGGCTTCGATGACCCTGATCGCGTCGTGCGCCCCCGCCGACGACTCGCTCGAGCTCGCCGAGCACGAGCTCGTCGTGTGCGGCGACGGACCCACCGTCGAAGGCATCGACGTCTCGCAGTGGCAGGCGACGATCAACTGGGACGCGGTCGGCGCCTCGGGGATCCGCTTCGCGATCGTCCGCATCGGCGACGGGCTCGGCGGCGACACGCAGTTCACCGCCAACTGGGCGGGCGCGCGCCGCGTCGGGCTCCTGCGAGGCGCCTATCAATTCTTCCGCCCGAGCCGCGACGTAAACGCGCAAGCAGACATCGTCATCGCCGCGGTCGGCATGCTCGCGCCAGGCGATCTCCCGGTCACCATCGACGTCGAGGCTCCTTCGCCGGGCGTCACGCCCGCGCAGTACACGGCGGCCATTCACACCTGGGTGGATCGCGTCACCGCCGGAACGGGGCGCGCGCCCATCGTCTACACGGGCCGCTACTACTGGGATCCCTACGTGGCGAGCTCGGACTTCGCGGGCCTGCCGCTCTGGCACGCGCAGTACACGACGGCGGCGTGCCCGAACATCAACGATCGCTGGAGCGACTGGGCGTTCTGGCAGTACACGTCGACCGGCAGCGTCCCCGGCATCTCCGGCAACGTCGATCGCGACATCTGGAACGGCACGTACGAGACGCTCCAGACGCTCGCAGGCGTCGCCGCTTGCACCGCGCACTGCGAGGGCACGACGATCGTCGACGCGAGCTGCGGCCGCGGCGACTGCGCTGCGTTCGGCGCGACCTGCGCCGAGGACGGCCCGGGCGCCCGCTGCGTGTTCTTCGCCTGCCCGTCGCTCGGCGACGCCACCGTGTGCGTCGACGAGATGACGCTCGGCAACTGCCACGACGGCGCGATCACGACGGGAGACTGCAGCGCGTTCGCTTCGTACTGCAGCACCGCCGGTGCGGCGCCGATGAGCGCACGCTGCGTCTCGGTGTTCTGCGTGCCCTCCGCCGACGCGGTGCCGGTGGCGCACGACATCTGCCTCCCGAACGGTCAGCTCGCGCACTGCAACGCGGACGGCGCGCCCGAAGGTGCGCGCGACTGCGACGTGGGGACGGCCTGCGTGGGCGATGCCGCCGGCGCGACGTGTCTCGACCCGAGCGCACC
>JBBSAT010000306.1:0-9605 GCA_038252025.1 Polyangiales bacterium
ATCAAGGAGCTCGGCGCGGTGTTGCGGCGCGTGAAGCGCGAGACCGATCTCGTCGCGCGCTATGGCGGCGAAGAGTTCTGCATCCTCTGCGAGGAGACGGACACCGAGGGCGCGCTCCTGCTCGCCGAGCGCGTTCGAGAAGAGCTCCTCAACACGGTCTTCCCCACCGAGCTCGGCAAGCTCAAGGTCACGGCGTCGCTCGGCGTCGCCACCTACCCGCAGGACGCGGCGGACGAGAAGGGTCTGTTCGAGATCACCGACAAGGCGCTCTACGCCGCGAAGCACGCGGGCCGAAACCGTGTCTGCACGGTCGGGGACATCTGACGGGTCGGCTCGCCTTTCCGCTCGGAACGAATCCGCGTCGAACGGTCGATTTCGGTCGATCTGCGCCATGTCGGTGTTGGTATCCTCCCGCCGGTCAAGAGGACTCGAGCGCGCGATGACCACCAAGACCGCCGTCAAGACCACGAAAGACAGCTACATCGGGAAGGTCGTGGCCGGCCGCTACCGGCTCGAAGCCCTGCTCGGTGAGGGCGGCATGGGCGTCGTCTACCGCGCTCGGCACGTCCTGATCGATCGCGTCGTCGCCTTGAAGCTCATCCGCCCCGACCTCCGCGGCGAGACGCACCTGCGCGCCTGGATGCTCCGCGAGGCGCGTGCCGCGAACCGCGTCGACCACGCGCACATCGTCGAGATCCACGACGTTAGTGAGACGGAAGAGGGCGAGCTCTACCTCGTCATGGAGCTCCTCGTCGGGAGCTCGCTCAGCTCGGAGATCGGCAAGGGGCCGATGAGCTTCCCGCGGGCGACCGACATCCTCGAGCAGATGACCGCCGCTCTGGCGCGCGCGCACGATCTCGGTGTCGTCCACCGCGATCTGAAGAGCGACAACATCATGCTCACGGCGCGCGGCGGTCGGCGCGACTTCGTGAAGATCCTCGACTTCGGCCTGGCCGCGCTCGCACGCGATCCGCGCCTCGCTCCGAAGGGCGCCGTGTTCGGCACGCCCGAGTACATGTCGCCCGAGCAAGCGCGCGGCGATGACGCACATCCCGTCAGCGACCTCTACGCGCTGGGGATCCTCTTCTTCGAGATGCTGACGGGCCAGCTTCCGTTCCGCTCTTCGGATCGCGACACGCTCCTCGAGATGCAGAAGTCCCAGCCGCCGGTGAAGCCGCGCTCGCTCGTGAAGGAGATCCCGGAGCAGGCCGAGAAGATCATCCTCAAGCTGCTCGAGAAAGATCCGAAGAACCGCTTCCGCGACGGCCACCACCTCTCCGAAGAGCTGAAGGCCTTCCAGCGCACGCTCCCCTCGACCTACGAGCTCCAGCCGAACGACGCGCCCGCGGCGGCGCCGCCTCCCCCTCCGCCCGCGCCTACGCCGGGCGTCGTCGAGTGGAGCCGTCGCGCCGCATATTTCTCCCGCATGCTCGCGCGCGCGTATCCGAACGGTCGCGTTCCGGACGAGCTTCAGCACGCGGGCGACCAGCTCTGGGAGGTCTCCGCGCGCGCGTCGCGGCTCGAAGGCGAGCTCGCGAGCCACCAGCGCAAGCTCGACGCGGTCGAGCGTCGCGGTCGTGCGCTGCGCGCCGAGATCGGCCGCAAGGTGGAGGAGCTCGCAGAGGAAGAGTCGCGCACGCTGCGCGATGCGGCGGCGGAGCGCGATCGCGCCGGACGCGTCAAGACGCGCGTCGACCAGGAGCGCGTGCTCTACGAGACGTCGTTCAAGGAGACGGTCGGCTTCGAGCGTGCGGGCGACGGCGCCCGCTGGCGCGTTTCGTTCGAGGCCGCGACGGCGAGCCGGAGCAAGGCCGAGGTCCTCACGGAGGTCCTCGCCGATCACGAGCGCCGCGCCACGCAGAAGGAGCGCAGCGCGCAGGATCTACGTCGTCAGATCGACGAGCTCCGCGCGCAGCTGCAGCGGTACGGCGACGCGCTCGAGAACGATCTCGCCGCCGGCCGAGAGCGCATCGCCACGCGCGTGCGCGAGGCGCTCGGCTACGAGAAGACCTTCACGGACGGCTCGGGCCTGCTCCTGAACCACCTCAAGGGTCGCCCGGAGTGCCTCGAGCTGCTCGAGGAGATGCGCCGCGAGGACGCGAGCTTCGCGATCGGCGCTCAGGGCCACGCGGGGCGCTCCGAGCAGACGGGCGCGTTCAAGACGATCGGCTGACCTTCTCGGGCGCGTCGATCCAGCGACCCAAGCGATCGACGCCCACGGCGACCGCCGCGCCGAGCGCCCAGCCGAACACCAGATCGCTCGGCCAGTGCAGGCCCGCGTAGAGGCGCGTCAGCGAGAGCGCCGCGGCGAAGATGGCCGCCACGCCTCCTGCGCGCGGTCCGAACCGGATCCAGATCCACGCCGCTCCGGCCGCACACGCCGTCGCCGTGCCGGACGGGCACGAGAAGCTCGTGGGAGGCGGCGTCCTCCCGAGAACGTGCAGCGTGTCGTGAAGCGAAGCGACTGCCGACGGACGGGGCCGCTGGATAAGCGGCTTGATGACCGTCTCGCTCACGAAGAGGGAGACGAAGAACGTCAGCCAGCCGTCGCGCATTGCGATGGCGTGGGTCTTGAGCCTCGTCTTCGCGAACACGCTCACGAGCACGAAGAGAAATCCGTAGAACCCCCAGTCGCTGAGGAACGACACGATCGGATCCAGCGCCGGAGAGCGGAGGCCGTTGAACGCGAGAAGGATCGATTCTTCCATCGGCGGCGCGCACGGTAGCGCGCCCCGCACGGTGCCGTATATCCCGCCGCGTGACCGAGCCTCCCACGGAAGAGCCCACTGCCGCCGCCCCCGCCGAGGTCGCCCGCGCCACGCCTCCCGTCTCGCCGGTGCGGAGCGCGTTCGCCGTGATCGTCGGCATCATCCTCTATCCGCTCCTCCTCACGCTGTTCATGACCATGATCGGCGCGCTGTTTCCCTCGCTCTATCCCACCGAGGAGGGCGGCGCGCAGACGACCGCCGGGCTCGCGCTCGTCCTCGCAGGCGAGCTCATGAACGGCGCGATCGCTGGCCTCATCGCATCACGGATCGCCGGTCGCGCGCCGGTCGCTCACGCGGGCGTGCTCGCCGGCGTGCTCGGCCTCTTCGCGATGTCGTCGATGGATCAGGTCGCCGGGATGCCGGGCTGGTTCGCGCTCGGCTTCGCCACCTTCGCGCCCCTCGGCGTCCTCCTCGGCGGGCTCCTCGGCCACCGCACGATGGCCAAGCGCAAGGCCGCTGCATGAGCGCTCCCGTCTTGATCGGCACACGCATCGAGCTGCGCGTCGAGCGCTTCGCGCTCCGTCACGCGTTCCGCATCTCGCGCGGCGCGAAGACGCACGCCGAGGTGCTCGTCGCGAGCATCACCGAGGGCGCGCACGTCGGCCGCGGCGAGGCAGTCCCCTATGCGCGCTATGGCGAGAGCGCGTCCTCGGTCTTCGAGCAGGCCCGGTCGCACGAGGCGCGGCTCTCCGACGTCCGCGAGCCGGAGGCGCTCCTCGAGATCCTCCCGCCCGGTGCGCTGCGAAACGCCCTCGATCTCGCGCTCTGGGATCTGCGCAGCAAGCGGGTCGGGAGGAGCGTCGCGTCGCTCCTCGGCATCAGCCCCGCCGCGTCGGTCCCGACCGCGCTGACCCTCTCGCTGGACACGCCCGAAGCGATGGCCCGCGCGGCGGCCGCCAGCACCGGCGCGCTCCTCAAGATCAAGCTGGCGGGCGATGCGCTCGACCGTCCCCGCCTGCTCGCGATCCACGCAGCGCGCCCCGACGCGCAGCTCTGGCTCGACGCGAACGAAGGCCTCGACGAGGCGCGCTATCTCGCGCTGCTCGACCTCCTCGAGGCGCTTCCCGTCGTCCTCCTCGAGCAACCCTTCGCGGTCGATGCCGACGGCGCGCTTCGGGATCTGCCGCGCCCCGTCTCCATCTGCGCCGACGAGTCCGCGCACGCAGCGGACGGCCTCGCGTCGCTGGCCGATCGCTACGACGCGGTGAACGTGAAGCTCGACAAGACCGGCGGTCTCACCGAGGCCCTGCGCACCGTGCACGCCGCGAAGGCGCTCGACCTCGACGTCGTGCTCGGCTGCATGGTCTCGACCTCGCTCGCGCTCGCCCCCGCGTTTCTGCTCGCGGGCGAAGCGGACTTCGTCGACCTCGACGGCGCTCTCTTCCTCGCGCGGGACCGCCCCGGCGGCACGACGCTCGAGGGCGGCGCCTTGCGAGCCCCGAGCTCCGAGCTCTGGGGCGCCCCTGAAAGCGACGATTCGTAGCGTCGCTCATCTCGGATTGATAGATAGCGCGCGCCAAATCGGCTGAATTCGGCCGGCTTGTCGTTGGCGCGCCCCCTGCTCTGACCCTCTCGAGCCCGCCCTTCACCTCGCGGGCTCGGGAGGGCTCTCATGCGAATCCGCTTCGGTCGACGTCAGTCCAAGAAGGCCACGCTGGCCATCCTCTCGGTGATCGCCGCGCTCGGGGCCGTGCTGCTCCTTCGCCCGCCGACGCCCGCCGCGGCCGGTCCCCGGGAACCCTCGCCCCTCGTCTCGCCGTCGACGCCCACGCCCATCGTCACGGGCAGCGCGCAGGCCGAGCTCGATGGGCCGGCGATCGACGGAGTCTTCGCGTTCGGCGAAGGCGCGCTCCTCGCGAGCGGCTCGCCCGACGTCTACGCGGAGCTCCGGCTCACCGGCCTCGCTCCGGAAGGCGCCGTGCCGCGCTCGCCCGTCGCCCTCGCCGTCGTCCTCGATCACTCGGGCTCGATGATGGGCGAGAAGATGCGCCAGGCGGAGGAGGCCGTGGTCGCGCTGCTCTCGCGTATGCACGACGAGGACTACCTCTCGGTCGTCGTCTACGACGACAGCGCCGAGGTGCTCCAGCCGCTCGCGCCCGTCGGCGCGCTCCGGGCGTCCTTGCCTTCGCTCATCCGCGGCGTCTACGCCGACGGCGGCACGAACATCCCGCTCGGCATCGACCTCGGCGTCGCCGCGCTCGCGAGCGCGCCCTCCGGCCTCGTGCGCCGGCTCGTCCTCATGTCGGACGGCATCGACGGCTCGGGCCAGAGCCTCGCCGCGATCGAAGCGCAGATCTCGACGCGCGCTTCCGACCGCCTCACGACCAGCGCGCTCGGTATCGGCATCGACTACGACGAGCGCTTCATGAACGGCGTGGCCGAGGCGGGCCGCGGAAACTACGCGTTCCTCGAGCGCGAAGAGCAGCTCGCTCCGTTCCTCACGCGCGAGCTGGAGCAAGCCACGAGCACCGTCGCCGACTCCGTGGTCGCGAGCATCGAGCTCCCGCCCGGCCTCTCCCTCGTTCGCGCCCACGGCGCCGTCGCCGAGCAGAGCGGCGGAACGGTGCGCATCCCGATCGGGACCCTCTTCGCCGGCGAGCGCCGCAAGGTCGTCTTGCACCTCTCGTCCACGGCGGGCGCCGTCGGAAGCTCGGCGCTCACCGCCGTCCGCGTCGAGTACCGCACGCGTGACAGCGCGCCGCACACGCTCTCGGGCATCGCGAGCGTCTCGCGCGTCGCGACCGACACCGAGGTCGCTTCCGCGCGCGACGCCGAGATCTGGGGCGATGCCGTCGCGACCGTCCTCGACGCGCAACAGGACGAGGCGCTCACCGCCTGGCGCGAGGGTCGTCGAGACGACGCGCTCGCGATGACCGACCGGAACCTCGCCGCGCTCGCCGCCGCGCAGGCTGCTGCACCGCGCGCCGCCCCCATGCTCGCCCACCGCGCAGCGTCCCGAACGCAGGAGCGCGCGCTCTACGAGTCCGACTCCGCCGACAGCGCCACGGGTCGCGCGAGCGGCCTCCGCGCTCGTTCCACGCGCATCGACGCTGCCGAGGCCTTCTGATCATGAACGACCTCCGCCCCATGAGCCTCGTCGCACCGGCCGCGCTGCTCTGCGCTTCGCTCCTGGTGGCGGAGGCCCTCCGCCAGGGCTCCCCCATCCCTTCCGCCATCGCGCTCGTCGCGCTCGGCGTCGTCACCTCGCTCCTCGCCACGCGTCCGAGCCTCTCGGCCGTCCTCGCCGGCGCGAGCGCCGCCGTCGCGTACGCGCTCCTCCGCGAGCTCCTGCCCACCGCCGCGGGCGCAGCCTTCGTCGCGCTCATCATCGGACCTCGCGCGATCCGCGCCTTCACCTCGCTCGGCCGCGTGCTCATCCTCTCGCTCTCGGCTCTTGCCGGCGCGATAGGCACGTTCGCGCTCGCGAGCGCGGACCACGCAGGCCCGGAGCGTCTCCTCGGCGCGCTGCTCGTCACCTCGTTCGTGATGGCGCTCCCGCTGGCCGTCTCCGCCGACGATCCGATCGGCGGCGCGCTGCGCTCGATCGCGCGCAAGAGCCGAGGGGCGAGCCGCGTTATGGTGCTCCGCGCCGTCGCGCTGCGCCGCAGGCTCGGCACCGCGCTCCACCGTCCGACCCGCGCCGAGGGCAAGGCGATCGAGGCCACGTTCACCCGGCTCGTCGAGCTCGGCGAGGCCCGCGTCGAGGCGCTCGCGGGTGGCGCCACGCTCGAGCGCGCGATGCGGGCCCAGCTCGCCACGCTCGTCGGCTGCGTCCGCGCGCTCGATCGTCGCGCGGCCGAGCACGAGGGCCTCGAGGCCCAGCACGACGACACGCTCGCCTCCCACCGGCGCGGCGCAGAGACCGAGGCGAGCGTCCTCGCGGAGCTCTCGATCGAGCGCCCCGAGACACAGCACGAGGTCCACTGAAGATCGCGACGCGCGGCTATGCTCTCGCCTCGTGCCCACTCACGAGCCGCTGAGCGGCTACCAGAAGAAGCTCTTTCTCTTCCTCGGGGTCGCGACCTTCTTCGAGGGCTTCGACCAGATGGCCATCGCTCAGCTCTTGCCCTCGATCCGCGAGGACATGCACCTGAGCGAATTCGAGACGGGGATGCTCGTCGCGGTCGTGAACCTCGGGACCGTGATCGCGTACGTCCTCGTACGGCAGGCCGACCGCTGGGGCCGTAAGCCCGTCCTCGACCTCACCATCGCGGGCTACACGCTCTTCTCGTTTCTGTCGGGCCTCGCGCCGAACGTCGTCTTCTTCGCGCTCCTTCAGCTCGTCGCGCGCATCTTCCTCATCGGCGAGTGGGTCGTGAGCACGGTCTACGCGGCCGAAGAATTCCCGGCGGCACGACGCGGCTCGATCATCGGCGTCATCGGCGCTTTCGCCAGCCTCGGCGCCATCGTCTGCGCAGGGCTCGTCCCGGTCCTCATCCGCCTACCTTGGGGTTGGCGAAGCGTCTACTTCGCCGGGACGGTGCCGCTCGTCGTCCTCGCGTTCGCGCGGCGCGGCATCCGTGAGACGACCCGCTTCAGCACACTGAGCCCCGAAGCGCGGCTTCCCGCTCCGCTCATGAAGATCTGGAGCACCCCCTACGCGCGCCGCGTCCTGACGCTCGCCGGGATCTGGTTCTTCGTCTACCTCTGCACCCAGACATCGATCACGTTCTGGAAGCAGCACGCGATGGAAGAGCTGCACTTCGAAGAGCACGAGGTCGGCCTCATGATCAGCGGCGCCGCCGTGCTCGCGATGCCGTTCGTCTTCACCATCGGCCGTGCGCTCGACCGCATCGGCCGCCGTCGCGGCGCCGCGATCGTCTTCACGCTGACGAGCGTCGGCTGTCTCGGCGCGTACACGCTCTCGTCGCGCCCTCTGCTCTTCGTCGCGGTGGCGCTCGCCGTGTTCGGCGCGTCCGCCGTCCTGCCGGTGCTCAATGCCTACAACACCGAGCTCTTTCCCACTCACCTCCGCAGCGATGCCTTCGCCTGGAGCAACAACCTGCTCGGACGCATAGGCTACGTGCTCGCGCCGATCGCGGTCGGCCGCCTCGCCGAGGATCTCGGCTGGGGGACGGCCGTCGCCACCACGGCGATCGGGCCCCTCGTCGCGCTCGCGCTCATCCTCCGCTTTCTTCCAGAGACGCGCGGAAAGGAGCTCGAGGAGACCTCCAGGCTCTGATTCACCTCGTCCCGCCGCGCTCCGCCTGCTAGTGCCGCGCGGCGTGAGCGACGAACCCGAAGAGATCGAGCCCGAAGAGACCGAGCCCGAAGAGACCGAGCCCGAAGAGCTCGAGCCGACCCTGCCCCCCGAGCTCGGCCCGGAGATCCTCTCCGCCCTCGCGCACAAGGGCTACGCGACGCTCACGCCGGTCCAGTACGCGGTGCTCGCGCCCGAGGCCGCGGGCCGCGATCTTCGGATCACCTCGCAGACCGGGTCGGGAAAGACGATCGCGATCGGCTTCGTCCTGCGCGCTCTCGCCACGACGCCGGAGCCGCGCACCGACGGCAAGGTCATCGCGCGACCGCGCGCTCTGATCATCACACCGACGCGCGAGCTCGGTCGCCAGGTCGAGGAAGAGCTCGCCTGGCTCTACGCACCGCTCGGCGCGCGCGTCGTCGCGGTCACTGGTGGGACGAGCTACCGAGACGAGCATCGCGCGCTCTCCGCGCGTCCGAGCATCCTCGTCGGCACGCCGGGCCGCCTCATCGATCACCTCGAGCACGGCTCCTTCGATCCGAGCACGGTCTCGGCCGTCGTCCTCGACGAGGCGGATCGCATGCTCGACATGGGCTTCTCCGAGGCCCTCGAGACGATCCTCGCGCGGATCCCCGAGGGCCGTCGCACGCACCTCGTGTCCGCGACGTTCCCGCCCGAGGTCCGGCGTCTCGCCGATCGCGTGCAGTCGAACCCGCTCCACGTCGAGGGCACGCGCCTCGGAGCCGCGAACGCGGACATCCAGCACATCCTCGTCCTCGTCGATCACTCGCAGCGGCTCGACGCGCTCGTGAACATCCTCCTCGCGCACGAGGGCTCTCGCACACTGGTGTTCTCCCGCACGAGGGCCGGCGTCTCGGAGATCGCCGACGCGCTCGGCGACGCTGGCTTCGCAGTGGCCTCCATCTCCGGCGAGATGGCCCAGAACGAGCGCACGCGCGCGCTCGCCGCTTTCAAGCGCGGCTCGCTCCGCATCCTCGTCGCTACCGACGTCGCCGCGCGCGGCATCGACGTCTCGGACGTCGGCCTCGTCCTGCACATGGAGCCGCCGACCGATCCGGACTCCTACACCCATCGCTCGGGCCGCACCGGCCGCGCTGGCAAGAAGGGCACGAGCGCCGTCCTGGTCGCCCCACGCGAGCTCCAGCGCGCGCACCGCGTGATCGCCCGCGCGAACGTCCGCTTCCGCATCGAGCCTCTTCCGACGGCAGCCTCCATCCGGCTTCGCCAGGACGATCACCTCATCGAGCTGCTGACCGAGGAGGACTCCGACACCGAGCTCGACCCGCGCACGGCGTCGCTGGCGGCGCGCCTGTCCGAGTCGGCCAACGTCGAGCGCACGATCGCGCGCCTCCTCGTCGAGAGTGGGATCACGCGAGGCCCCGAGCCGAGGAACGTTCGGGTCATCGCCCCGCCGTCGGACGAGCGTCGCCCACGAGACAACGACCGCGGCGCGCGCGATCGTCCCGTGCGCCGCGACGCGCCCCCGCCGCGGCACGCGCCGCCGCGAGGACGGCCGGACGGGCCGAGGGATGCCGCGCCGCGAGACTTCTCGCCCCGAAACTCGGCGCCCCGAGACTCGGCGCCCCGAGACTCGGCACCCCGAGACTCGGCACCCC
>JBBSAT010000307.1:0-9541 GCA_038252025.1 Polyangiales bacterium
ACGGCATCCCGCCGCGCGGGGTCTCCGTGCGCGCTGCCACCCGGGCGTCGCTTCCCGCCATGGCGGTGGGCTCGCCGGTCACGCCCCCGGCTTCCGTTCGACGAGCGATGAGGTCCGAGAGGTCCAGCACGCGGACCTGGATGGTCGCCTCGGCCGACAACGCGCCTGCCCGCGCGGTCACCACGAAGGCGCCGGCGCTGGTGGCGGCCGCGGTGAAGCATCCGGCGTGTAGCTCACCGCTCTGACCCGCGGGCGCGCGGAGCTCGAGCGTCGGCGTCGCGCCGCCCACCGCGCATCCATTCGCGTCCACGACGCGCGCCGTGACGCACGCGCGCTCGCCCGGGCCGATGGCGGCAGTCGCCGGCCGCATCGCGATCCGTGCCGGCGCGCCCGGCGTGCACGCAGGCGTGTGCTCTTCGGGGACGGGCGTCGCCACGGGCGCGACAGCCGGACCGCCAACACGCTCGAAGGTCTGCGTCGTGGTGATGCGCGCCGTGCAGTGCGACTCGTTCAGCGACCAGTCGTAGTCGGTGACGTCGCGAAACTCGATCCGATCGATTGTCCCGGCGCGCAGGGTGTACGTCCCGGTCTCTTGCCGCGAGTCGTCCGCAGGCGAACGGCACACGATACGCCACGTACCGTCGGAGTACGTGGACGACACCCGATGCACCGCCGGGTTCGCGCTCCAGCAATCGCGCGTCGTGTGGCCGTCCGGGAACGTCAGGTGGTCGCCGCTCTGCGTCACGTGCACGGGCCCGCCGCCCGGGGTCGTCGTGGAGCGAGGCTGCGGCGGGCAGTCCGCGCCCCAGCTGTTCACGCCGACTTCGATGTGCATCGGGCCCGGTCGCCACGAGCCCTCGTACGGACCATCGGCGCGCGCGACGGTGACGGGCGCGAGCACGAGGGCGAGGGCGACTAGCGACGAGAGACGCATGCGGCGGGACCATAGCAAAAAGGCGCGGAGGATGACCTCCACGCCTTTGCCTCAGCTCGCTCCCGTGTCGATCGACTGATCCGGGAGCGCTCCGGCGCCGTGATCAGCCCAGCGCTTTCACGCGGTTGATCTCGGCCGTGAGCTCGGGGACCGCCGCGAAGAGATCTGCGACGAGGAAGTAGTCCGCCACCTGAGCGATCGGCGCCTCCTTGTCCTTGTTGATCGCGACGATGACCTTGCTGCCCTTCATGCCCGCGAGGTGCTGGATCGCCCCCGAGATGCCGACCGCGACATAGAGCTTCGGCGCGACCACCTTGCCGGTCTGGCCGACCTGGAGATCGTTCGGGACGTAGCCCGCGTCGCAGGCGGCGCGCGAGGCGCCCATCGCAGCCCCGAGCGCATCGACGAGGGGCTCGAGCACCGTGTGGAAGTTCTCCGCGCTCTTGAGCGCGCGCCCGCCCGACACGACGATCTGCGCTTCGGTCAGCTCAGGCCGCTCGCTCTTCACGGACTCGAGACTGATGAACTCGATGCGATCCGCCGCGGGATCGCTCGAGATCGACACGGTCTCCGTCGGGCTGCTGCCCCCGGTCGGCTCCGCCGCCTCGAACTCGGTCTGCCGCACCGTCACGACCTGAACGTCGCTTCGCACCGCGCACCAGCCGAAGACGTTCCCTGCGTACATCGGGCGCTTGTAGGACAGCGTTCCTCCTTCGACGCTCACGGCCGCGATGTCGCTCGCGACGCCCGCATCGAGGCGGGCTGCGACGCGCGGAAGCAGGTCCTTGCCGTACGTGCTCGCCGTCGCGGCGACCACGCCGTAGGTGCCGCGCGCCGCGTCCGCGATCGTCGGCGCGTACTTCTCCGCGAGGTACCCGCCCTCGATCTCCGCGACGAGGACCTTCCGCGCTCCGTAGCCTTCGAGAGCGCTGGCTGCCGCCGCTGCGCCCTCTCCGATCGCCAGCACGTCGAACGCGCCGCCCGTGCCCTCCGCGACCTGCCGCGCGAAGCGCACGGCCGAGAGCGTGTTCTTCCGGAGCCCACCATCGAGCAACTCAGCCACCACGAGGACGTCGGTCATCGTCAGTACTCCTTCTTCGCCTCAGATGGCTTTCGCTTCGGTCTTCAGCTTGTTCACGAGCTCCGCGACGTCGGCGACGTACTTCACCTGCCCGGAGCGCGCGGGCGGCAGCTCGAACTTCGTGTACTTGACGACCGCCCCATCGGCCGCGCCGACGTCGGCCAGCGACTTCACGTCGATCGCCTTCTTCTTCGCCGCCATGATCCCCTTGAGCGACGCGTAGCGCGCGCCCTCGTTGTACACGTGGGAGTCCGGCGTCACGCCGTTCTTCACGCCGTTCGGCGACACGATGCGCAGGTCGACCGTGACGACCGCCGGCGGCGTCACCTTCACGGTCAGCACGCCGGTGTCGACCTCTCGCCCGACGCGCAGCGCGCCGTCTTCGCCGTGGATCGACATCGCGAACGTGGCCATCGGCCAGCCGAGCAGCTCCGCGAGCATCTGGCCCGCGGTGTTCGAGTCACCGTCGACGGCCTGCTTGCCCATGAGCACCAGGTCCGGCTTCTCGGCCTCGACCAGGGCCTTGAGCGCCTTCGCGACGACGAGCGAGTCGATCTCGGCGTCGTCGGCCTTCACGAGGATCGCGCGATCCGCGCCCATCGCGAGCGGCTGTCGCAGCGTCGTCTGCACGTCTTCCGCGCCGATGCTGACGACGATCACCTCGCCGAGACGCTCGCCCGTCGCTCCGTTCTCGTTGAGCCGAAGCGCCGCCTCGACCGCGTACTCGTCGAAGGGGTTCAGCTTCCACTCGAGACCATCCGACGTGACGCGCGAGCCGTCCGGGGAGACCTTCATCTTGTTGGCGTTGTCGGGGTCTGCGACACGCTTGACGGGGACCAAGATCTTCACGCTGTGCCTCCGGACTGGTTTTCGCGTTCGTTGATCGCGCGCGATGATGGCGCCGTGGCGCGGTGAGTCAAGACTGGAGTCAGGCTTTCGTGGCGAGGGCTTTTCGCTCGCTGCGCGCGCTCGCGTCGCCGACGAGCCCCGCGAGGAACACATCCCCGACCTGTACCGCCGCCTTCGCGAGCTGACCGGCCTCTCCGCCACCGATCGCCCACGTGACGGCGACGCCATCCAGGGCGCCCCAGAGCGCCCGCGCCACGATCCGCGGGTTCAGATCGCTGCGCACGACGCCCTCGCGCTGCCCTTCGGCGACGAGCCCTGCGATCAGCTCGAGGTACTGCGTGAACAACGGTGTCGCGTACTGCTTCAGGAGCTTCGTGCTCTGGCGGAGGTTGACGGTGATCACCTCCGCGAGGTCACGCTGTCCGTCGAGCAGGCCGAGCTGCAGCTCGACGATCCGGCGAAACCCGTCCTCGAAGCCGCTGCTCTTCGCGATCTCGTCACGAAGGACCACCAGGAGCTTCGTGATGCGGTCCTCGAACACGGAGATGAGGACGTCGTCTTTGTTCTCGAAGTACAGGTAGATCGTGCCATCCGCGACGCCAGCGGCCTTCGCGATCTCGCTGACGCGCGCGGCGTAGAAGCCCTTCCGCGCGAACACCTTCACCGCCGCGCGGAGGATCTTCTCGCGCTTGTCGGGCTGCGCCCGCTCGGTCCGCCGTCCCTTCGGCTTTCGCTTCTTGGGCGCGCTCGCGGCGGGCGCCGCTTCCGCATCGGGCGCCCCTGCGGCACTGAATGGCGATTCATTCGGACGCACGGCGCGCTGCTACCACGCACCCTCCGAGCGGTCAACGCCGGCGGCTGGGATGCATCGGGCTCGCGCTCGGGCGGAGCATCACGTACCGCGGCGTGGCGGAGAGCAGCCCCCTCACGACCTCGAGCGGGTCGCCCACCTCGACCTCGCTCGCGATCTCGCGCGCGAGATCGAGCGGGCTCGCGAGCGCTCGTCGCCGCTCCTCCGACGCGATCGCTTCGTCCAGCCCCGATCTCGCATCGAGCGTCGCGTAGCGTGACGACATGCGGCCGGGAAGGGTGTCGAGCAGCGCCGGGTCGCCGCGGACACCGACGGCGACGAAGCTCGCGCCGCGGGCCGCATCGCCGAACCAGAACTGGACCGCCGCGCCCTCCTCTCGGAGCGCAGCGGCGAGCGCCCGTGCCGTCGAGCGGGCAGCCGCCACGGAGGCTCCTACGTCCGACCGGAGCGTCACGATGACCTCGGGCGCCGAGACGAGCGGATCTGCGACGAACACGTCCGCGTCCGCGACGGCCCCCGGCGGTGCGCGCCGCGTCTCGCCCCTCGGCCCGAGCTCGCTCGCGAGGGCATCGGCCACCGCCACCGCGCGGGCAGGATCGACGTCGCCGATGATGACGATCGTCGCGCGGTTCGGGACGAACATCGAACGAATCGCACCGTCGAGCCCGCTCGCGGCCGCGATACCGGTCGCGCTCCCGAGCGGCGCGACGAGCCCGGGTGTGCCCGGTGCGATGGCCCGCGCCGCCCAGGCTCTCTGTCTCGTCGAGTCATCGAGCACCGCGATCGCGTCTGCGCGAACGCCTTCGGCGCGCCCGGTCTCGCGAGTGGCCCCGCGCACGCAGTCGATGGCGCGCGCGACGGTCGCCGCGAGCGTCGTTCGCTCACCCGAGATCACGAGCCCCATCGAGCGAGCGTCCACCCACGTCAGGTCCGCGTCGGGCTCACAGCTCTGCCCGAGCATGGACGCGAGCAGCGCGGCACGGCCGTGCTCGGCACGCGGATCGAGGCTCGCGCCTCCTTCGAAGGCGATCGCCACCGCGAGCGTTCCGCCGACCACGCGCCGAACCCGCACGCGGAGGCCGGACACGAGCGTCTGATCGGCCGTCGCCTCGTCGATGAGACCCACCCTCTCTGCGCGTGTGTCCCCGAGCGATGCGAGCATCGCCGAGCGAAGCGCTTCGACGCGCTCATCGCGCGACCCATCGAGGTCGTCGTCGCGTCCGCCCGCCACCACCAGGCCTACTCCGAGACCGTCGCCGCTCGCCTCGCCCCGCGCGAGCCACGCGTCACCGAGACCGAGCAGCTCGCCTTCGGCATCGGTCGCTTCCCGGCCGAACGATCCCTCGTCGAGCTCGGAGGCGCGCTGCATTCGAGCCACGAGCGCTTCCGCGTCCCGAGCGCCGCCGCGCCGCACGGCCAGCACGACCGCCGCGCCGTGGAGCGGGAATGCCGAGACGCTCGCGGCAGGATCCGCCCACTCGACCCAGGCGCGCACTGCTGCCGCGCCGCTCATGTCGGGCACACGTCGCGCGACCGCCACGACGTCTTCGTCCGAGATCTCGGCGCGAACGTCTCGCCCGAGCCGCGCGGAGCTCGAGCCGCGCGGATCGACGTGTGCCGCATCCGCAAACGCGCGGCTCACCGCCACATCGACGCTCGTCCGCGAGACGTCGCCCACGACGGCCACGAGCGCGCGCTCGGCGCCGAAGTGCGCTCGCAACAGCTGGTTCACCGCCGCCGCCGTCAGCGCATCGTCGTCGCTCCCCGTGCCGAGCGCGTCCGTCTCGCTCCCGAACATTGCAGCGACCGCCAGGCGGGCCGCCGTCGCGCGATCGTCTCGCGCACGGCCGGCGCGGCGCGCACGGACTCGCTCGACCGCGCGTGCGACTTCCTCAGGCGATACATCCCTCGCCGCGATCGCTGCCCCGAGCGCAGCGACGACGCTCTCGAGCTCAGTCGCAGTCGAGGCCGCCCGGAGCGCGATCCCATCCGCCGTCGCCCGGGCGACGAGGCGTCCGCGGCTCCGTTCCTCGAGCACGAGCGCCGCCGTGGTGGCGAGCGCGGGAGGCTCGGCGCGAACGCGCACGAAGAGCGCCGCGACGACATGGCCGGAGCCGGCGCGCGGGCGCACCATCACGGTCACTCCAGAGATCTCGGAGTCGCTCGGGTCGAGGTCGGGAGGCCGGATCGTCGCGCCGCTGCTCGATGCGCCGCAGCCGAGCAACACGACGAAGACGAGAGCCTGCCTCACGACTCCGGCTCCGTTCCTCGCAACAGACGCTGGATGTTGTCGACGTGCCTCAGCGCGATGAGCACCGCGATCACCCAGGCCATCCAGACGAACGGCCCCGATGTGGCCCAGGTCGCCGTGACCGCGCCCATCGCCGCGCCCGCCAGCGAGCCGACGCTCGCGCGCTTCGACACTCGCTTGAGAGCCACGTACGTCGCGACTCCGGCCGCGCCCGCGACCGGGACGAGCGGCAGCAGCACGCCGGCGGCGGTCGCCGCGCCTTTGCCGCCCCGAAACCCGTGCCAGATCGGCAGGCAGTGCCCGAGGACGGCGAGTGCCCCACACACCGCGACCCATTCGTCGTCGAGATGCAGCACAAATCGTCCGACCGTGACGGGGGCGGCCCCCTTCAGCGCGTCGAGCACGAGGACCACGCGGCCGGTGCGCTTGCCGAGGACGCGCCCGACGTTCGTCGCCCCGACGTTTCCGCTTCCGCCCGCCCGGAGATCGACGCCGGCGCGCGCGGCGGCGATCAGACCGAAGGAGATCGATCCGAGTAGATACGATGCGATGGCGAGCCCAGGCCCGAGCACGCGCGGAGCATAGGCCCGAAACGACGACGAGCGGACCGATCTCCGAGATCGATCCGCCCGCCGCCGCCCCCCGCGTTCCCCCAGCCCTCGCTAGGCCGCCTGCTCCATGGCGTCTCGCAGCATCGGCGAGAGCGCCCGCTCCAGGCGGCAGCGGATCTTGTGCTTCTTCGAGTAGACGGTCTTCACGGAGATGCTCATCTCCTCCGCTACTTCCTCAGGCGTCAGCCCGTCCATGTAGTACAGGCGCACGAACGTCTGATCCTTCGCCGAGAACTTCCGCAGCGTGTCGTTCACGCAGCCCCAGCGCTCCTTCTCGAGCAGGTGCTCGTACGGGTCGCTGTCCGGCCCGCCGAGGTTCTCCGCGGCCGTGAGCTCGGTGCACTGCGGCTGACGCGCGATGGTGCGCAGGTAGTCCCACGCCGAGTTCGTCGCGAGGAGCCCGATCCACGAGCTCAGCTTGTTTCCGCGCTCCGGGTCGAAGGTACGGAGCTTGTGCATCTCGCGGTGCGTCAGACCGAAGAGGAACTGCGCGTAGATCTCGCGCACGTCCTCGCTTCCGACCGAGCTCGGAAAGCGTCCGGTGACCTTGTGGATGCATCGGTACACGAGACGATCGAAGCGTCGATGAAACTCTCGCCACGCCGCTCGGTCACTCTCGAGCATTCGGGCGAGCAGCACCTCGTCCGACCAGTCCATCGCGAGCGACATCGACACCGTGTTCGTCTCCATGAGCCTCTCCTGCACCCAGCGTGCGGAGAGGCCCTACAGCAGCGGTCGTGCCAGCGACGCAGAACCTCGAATTCGCGGTAATTCCGGCCTTGCGCGCCCTCGGAAGGTGTAACAGTAGCCACGCTGTTACACCCTCGGGCGGGTCGGAAGTTACGCTGTTACGCTCGTTCGGCGCCCCTCTGTTACGATCCGCCCGATCACGTTCTCCCTCGCTTCGAGGCTCGGAACCTCGGAGCGCGCCCAGTGTCGGGCTCGGAGAGGCGACTCATGCGAAACGCGACCACGCTCTCCATTCTCTCTCTGTTCTTACTCGCCGGCTGTGGGGCTGCTTCCGCGCGGCGAACGACCGCGCACCTCCTCGAGGAGACGCGCATCGTCGCGTCGCGCGATGCCAGCGGCCAGTATCAGTTCGACACATACTCGGCCGAGGATCTCTTCCGCCAGGGCACCGCGCTGCAGGCCGATGCGCACTGCAGCGACGCCGTCGTGCGCTACGACCGGCTCGTGGAGCAGTTCGGCGCGAGCCGCTTCGTTTCCCCGGCCCTCTACAACGCAGGGCTCTGTCTGCAGCAGGCTGGCGAGCTCGATGCGTCGGCCGCGCATTACCTCCGCCTTCTGGAGCTGGTTCCCGATTCGCCCGACGCGCGACACGCGCGGCTGCAAGTGACCGGCGTGTTGACCTCGCGCGAGAGGTGGGACGAGGCGCTCGCCAGCGCAGACGTGCTCTTGTCTCGTGAGGACCTCGCGTCCGACGAGCGCCTCGAGGGCATGGCGCGTCGCGCGCAGGCGCTCTTCGGGATGCGCCACCTCGAGGATGCCCAGCGCGCCGCCGAAGATGCGCTCAGCTACTACAGGACGCGTCGCGGCGAAGAGGTCGTCGCCGACGAGTACTTTGCGGCGGCCGCCAACTACGTGCTCGCCGAGACGCTTCGCGGCCGTTCGGAGGCGCTCGCGCTTCCTTCCACGGAGGTGACCGCTCAACACGAGGTCCTCGAGCGCCGTGCGCAGCTTCTTCTTGCAGCGCAGCGCGCGTACTTCGACACCATCCGCTTGACGGACGCGCACTGGGCGGCCGCGGCGGGCTATCGGATCGGCTCGATGTACGAGACGCTCTACGCGGACATGACCGCCGCTCCGGTCCCTCCTCCTTCGAGCGCGCTGTCGGACGCGGCCCTCGCCTTGTACCGCGACGAGTACCGTGCCGAGCTCCGCGCGCGCGTCGAGCCGTTGGTGCGCCACGCGATTCGCTACTGGGAGCTCACGTTGCTGATGGTGGAGCGGACGGGCGTCAGCACGGAGTGGGCTGAACGGACGCGGGCGGAGCTGGATCGCGCACGAAACCTCCTCGCGAGCGGCGTCCTGCCCGATCGGGATCGAGGCGGTGCCTTGGGGGATCCTCGCGGCGCTCCCGCGCCGACGCCGGACGCCGCCCCCTGAAACACTCCATGAAAACAGCGCCTTGCGGGTGGACCGGATCTCGCTTGACAGCCCCCAGGCCCAAGCGTAGATAAGCGCCCCTTCGCGCTCCTGCGCGGGGCGTGGTCTGTTTGCTGGGCGGCGAATCTCTCGCCGTTGGGCGCAGCCCGCGAAGCCCTGGTCCACGAGCCCTGGCCACGCTGCCCGCTGGCGTAGCTCAACGGTAGAGCACCTGTTTTGTAAACAGGCGGTTGCGGGTTCAAATCCCTTCGCCAGCTTCTCGAAAGGGCTCGCTCGAAGAGCTCGAAGGTCTTGAACGTCGACGGTCGCGGATCGCGAAAATAGAAGTAATTTCGGAGGGTTGCCCGAGCGGCCAAAGGGAGCAGACTGTAAATCTGCCGGCGTTTGCCTACGGTGGTTCAAATCCACCACCCTCCAGTGATCGGACGTCGGCGTCCGTGGTGAGCCGTCCCAGGTGGCGGCCCACCTGACCGCGGGAGTAGCTCAGTTGGTAGAGCGTCAGCCTTCCAAGCTGAACGTCGCCGGTTCGAACCCGGTCTCCCGCTTGGTTTCCAGTGTCTGTTCCGTTCCTGTTTCACCCCGCCCGGATAGCTCAGGGGTAGAGCACCTCCTTGGTAAGGAGGAGGTCGCGAGTTCGAATCTCGTTCCGGGCTGAACTGTTTTCTGTCCCCCCGCCGGGACGCCGCTTCGCGGCGGCGTCACCTCGAAGCGATTCGTGACAAGGAGCTAGCCCGCGATGGCCAAAGAGAAGTTCAACCGCACCAAGCCCCACGTGAACGTCGGCACGATCGGTCACATCGATCACGGCAAGACGACGACGACGGCAGCGATCAGCAGCGTCGCGGCGAAGAAGTTCGGCGGCAAGGCGATCAGCTAC
>JBBSAT010000308.1:0-9525 GCA_038252025.1 Polyangiales bacterium
GCGATCTCGACGCCACGATCGCGAAGACGAGCGCGAGCGCGAGCGGGGGCTTGATGAGCAAGAGCCCCGCGCACACGCCGGCGAGCACGTCTGCACCGAGCGCGAGGCCGCCGAGGCAGCCGACGAAGCAGAGCAGGTAGAGCCCCGAGAGCTGCCCGAGGAAGAGCGCGAAGTAGAACGACGGCGCGCTGGCCGACACGACGATCGCGGTCGCGCGATCTCTCCCGGTCGCGCCGCACGCGCGCACGAGGATCGCGAGCGCGCCGAGGAACGCGACAGCGCCCGCCGCCAGGATGGCCAGGAACGCGGGACGGAGCGGCGCCAGCGCGAAGAGCGCCACGAGCGGGATCGCGAGCGGCGGATGCACGAAGGGCTGCGTGCTCCGCAGGTAGGGCGACTCGCCCGCCCAGATCCGCGTGCCCGCGCTGTAGAGCGGATAGAAGTCGCGGTGCGCGAGCGACATGTCCTCCCAGCCGTCGGACAGGAAGAGCACGAGCAACATCATCATCAGCCAGATCGCCAGGAGCGCGGTCAGGCGCGCGACGTCGAGCGCATCCACGCGCCAGGCCTTCGGACGTGCTCCGTCGCTCAACGCGCGAACGGTACTACGCGCGAGCGCTTTCGAGAGAAGCTCAGCCGTCGAGACGGCCGACGCTCGCGAGGTAGTCGCGAGCGAGCGCGTAGTCGTCGACCTGATCGGGATGGAAGTCCGGGCGGAGGTAGTCGAGGATCGCCTCGCGGAACATCTGGGTGCGGCGCGCCTCCTCGGCCTGGATGCGCGGGTTCACCTTCAGCCATGCGCCGAGCGCCTCCAGATCGGTGCCGCGCTTCGCTTCCTGCTGCATGAGGTGCTTCGTGCCCGCCCGCCAGCTCGCGAGGAGCGCAGCGAGCGCGACGAAGAGCCCGGCCACGCGCACGTGATAGCGCCCGTCCACCTTCTGGAAGACGTCGAACGCGACGGACTTGTGCTCGATCTCTTCCGCCGCGTGCCACCGCAGCAGATCCGCCATCACAGGGTGCGCGTTGTCGAGGAAGTCTCCGCGCAGGCCGTTCCGCGCCATGGTCGCGGTGAAGTGCTCGAGGGCGACCGTCACGGAGAGCCTCATCGCCGGCGAGATGCGCGGCTCGAGCTTCCCGTAGGCGAGCTTTCCGTGCTCCTCCAGGAAGCTCTCGATGTCGTAGCCCTGCTCGGCGAGGATCTTGTTCCAGCGCTCGTGCTCGTGGCCGTGACGGCCCTCCTGGCCGAAGAAGCCGCGCACGCGCGCGAGCAGCTCGGGGTCGTCGTCGAGCTGATCGACGTAGTACTTCACGCTGCGGATGAAGAAGCGCTCGCCCGCCGGAAAGAGCGAGTTGAGCGCGTTCGAGATGTGCGTGATCTGGGGGCTCCCGAAGAACCAGAAGCGCGGCACCTGATCCGCGAAAGCGAAGCCCATCGCGCGCACCGGGATCGCGCGCTTCTCCTTCGCGCGAAGCGGAGCCGCACCTTCCGCCGCGCTCACCATGCTCTCGTCCATCGCCGCCGTCGTCATCACGCGCCTCCGTGGCCCGGGCCTATTGAATCGAGTTCAAGAGACCTAGCAAGCGATTGAACGAGAGTCAACGAGAGGGGATGATGCCGCCGGATGAAGGCCCGGGCCGCCGCGAAGAGGAAGACGACGCGCCCGAAGGAGCCGGAGCCGCGCGCACGTCTTCTTCCGGGCGACCGGCGCGCGCAGCTGCTCCTGCTCGGGCGCGAGCTGTTCTCGGTGCGGGCCTACGACGACATTCAGATCGACGACATCGCATCTGCCGCCGGCATCTCGAAGGGGCTCCTCTATCACTACTTCGGGAGCAAGCGCGGCTTCTACGTGGCCACGGTCGAAGAGGCCGCGAACGAGATGCTCGCCGCCACGAAGCTCGACGGCGTTCTGCCTCCGCCGGAGAAAGCGCGACGGTCGATGGAGGCGTACCTGGACTTCGTCGAGCAGCACGCCGGCGCCTACCTCGCGTTGATGCGAGGCGGGATCGGCACCGACCCGGAGGTCGCGGCGATCGTCGATCGCACGCGCAGCGAATTCGTCCGGCGCTTCGTGTCGAACCTCGGCCTCGAGGAGCCCCGGCCCGTGTTCCAGCTCGCCGCGCGCTCCTGGATCGGGCTGGTCGAAGCGGCGAGCCTCGACTACCTCGATCGGCGCGACGTCGACCGCGCGACGCTGATGCAGTTCCTGCTCGAGACGCTCTACCAGATCCTGATGACCGCCATGCGCCTCGACCCCGATGCGCCCCTCGTGCTCCTCGGGCCCGCGGCGCTCGGGACGGTCACGCTCGAGAAGTAGCCGCTCGCACGAAGGCGGCGATATCGGCTGTCAGCTTCGCGCGGGCGCCAGCGTGGAAGTACATCATGTGGCCGGCCGCGTACGTCTCGGTGCGCACGTGCGCCACGATGGACGCCTCACGCCCGAGGTGACGGCTCGCGATCTCGTTCGCGAAGAAGGGCGTCGCGAGGTCGAAGAGGCCGTTGCAGAAGAGCACGTGGAGGTGAGGGCTCGCGAGCATCGCGCGGCGCAGCTCCTTCACGACGTTGACGTACCCGCCCGACATGTTCGCGCTCGGAACGGGCCACTTCCACGCCGCGTTCACCTTCATGTTGAGCAGCTTGTACTCGCGCGGGTCCGTGACGCCGAGCGGGCCGCGCAGGTAGTCGTTGATGAGCGCCGTGAAGGCACCACCGGCCGCGGCGTAGCTGGGGTCGGCGACCATCTCGGACGAGCCGAGGTCGGCTTCCGGCCCGACATAGCGGGCATCGAGCCGCCCGACGGAGAGTCCTCGGCTCCTCAGCATCTCCTTCAGCACGCGTGCGTCGACGAGGCGCAGATCATTCTGGAGGATCCAGGCCGGCGGAAGGCCCGTGAACCTCGCGAGCTTCTCCACGATGCGCGCGCGGCGCTCTTCATCGAGCCCCGAGCCCTGCACGAGCGCAGGCAGATACTCGTCGATCGCGAAGGCGCGGACCTCTCGCAGGAGCGCGTCGTGATCGGCCGGCTTCTCGGCGAGCACGCCGTGATAGGCCGCGATGGCGGCGTACGACGGCAAGAAGAGCGCGTTCGGCAGGTCGTTCCCGATCTGGAACTCGAGGTGCTGGAGGTCGAGCGCGGCCGAGACGAGGATGATGCCGTTGAGCATGATCCCTCGGTCGAAGAGGTGGCCCGAGAGCCCCGCGACGCGCGTGCCGCCGTAGCTCTCGCCGGCGAGGAAGCGTGGGGCGTTCCAGCGTCCGTGCTTCGTGAGGAAGAGGCGGATGAACTCGCTCATCGACGCGAGGTCCTCGGCCACGCCCGTGAAGTCCTCGAGCTTGCCCTTGCCCACCGGGCGGCTGAGGCCGGTCCCCACCGGATCGACGAACACGAGATCGGTGAAGCCGAGGAGCGTCTCCGCGTTCGGGATCAGGCGATAGGGCGGCGGAGGCGGGAAGTGCGGATCGGGAAGATCGATCCGCATCGGCCCCCAAGCGCCGAGGTGGAGCCACGCCGACGCGCTGCCGGGACCCCCGTTGAAGCAGAACGTGATCGGTCGCGCGGGGTTCGGGATCTCTCCGAGCGTGTAGACGGTGTGGAAGATCTCGCCGACCGGATCACCGTCCTCGTTCGCGAGGTGCGTCGTCGCGACCGTCGCAACGTAGCGCCGCGGAACGCCGTCGATCTGGATCTCGTGGGTGGTCTCGATCGAGACCTCGAGCGGGACGGGCTTGTCGGGCTTGTCGGGCTTCTCCGCCTTGTCGTTCGCCTTCGTGTCGGTCTTCGGGGCGCTCTCGGTCGTCATGGACGCGGAGCGTCTCACAGATAGCTGTTAGTCTCCCGCGCCCATGGCGAAGCCCACGCCCACAGCACGCGCGCGCGCCGGGCGGCTGGCGCTCGCGCTGGCCAGCGTGCTGGTGTCGCTGCTCGCCGCCGAGCTCACGCTGCGCGCGCTCGGCATCGCGCCCGCCCGGTTCGCGCAGACGGCGAACCTCGAGAGCGTCGACAAGCGCGTCGCGCTCGATCTCTACGCGGACGACCCGCGCGCGTACTTCCCGCTCGATCTTCGGATCGAGAGCGAGCGAGCGCCGTTTCGGGAGGCGCTGCCGGAGGTGGACGCGCGCTTCGAGCAGACGCCGTTCGGCGTGCCGCTCCGCTTCGGGGAAGAGCTCTGTCGTGGCGAGGCGATCGGGCCGCCCGACCCGTCCCGGCCGCGCGTGCTCGTCATCGGCGACTCGTTCACCGAAGGTCAGGGCGTGCGCGAGGAAGACACGTTCGTCGCACGCCTCGGCGCGCGCATGCCCGACGTCGAGCTCCTCGACTGTGGCCGGCGCGGCTACGACTTTCCTCGACTGCGCGAGTGGTTCGACCTCCGGCTCCACGAGGAGCCCAACGTCGTCGTCTACGCGATGGTGCTGAACGATCCCGAGCAGTCGGAGGCCTTCCACGCGCGGCAGCAGTACCTCGACGACTGGATCCTCGATCGACGCCGGATGTTCACGGAGGGCCACGGGATGCCGCCGGCCTGGCAGCCGCGCCTCTTCGCGCTCGTCCGCGATCGCATCGAGTCCGCGCGCGTCGGAGACGAGACGACGCGCTGGTATCGCGAGATGGTCCTCGCGCCGAACCAGGAGGGCTGGGATCGAACGCTCGCGCACATGGTCCACATGGACCAGACGATGCGTGCGCGCGGCGGCACGTTCGTGGTCGCGCTCTGGCCGTTGATGATCGGGCTCGACGGCGAGTACCCGTTCACGTCGACGCACGAGACCATCGTCGCCGCGCTGGAGGAGAGGCACATCCTCGTGCGGGACACGCTGCGCGGCTTCACGGGACAGGATCCGCGCGAGCTCTGGGTGCATCCTGCGGACCGGCATCCGAACGAGCGCGCGCACGCGATCTTCGCCTACGACATCGAGCCGACCGTGCGCGCGGCGGTCGAAGCGGCCCGATGAAGGGGCCGGTCGTCGGTCGCGTGCTGCTCGTGCTCGCGTCGCTGTCCATCGCGCTCGCGGGCGCCGAGGGGGTCTATCGCTTGCGGATGAGCGAAGACGGCGCGCCGGACCCTGGCGACGACGACTGGTACGTGCGGTATCGAAGGCTCAACGACACGCTCTACAGGCGCTCGGACGACGCCGAGCTCATCTACGAGCCCGTGCCCTCGAGCGAGCTCGAGATGGAGTACGGGCCCGCCGCGTTCAACGCCGCGAGCCTTCGTGACGACCGCGAGACGGCGCCCGAGCCGGAAGAAGGACGCACGCGCGTCGCCATCCTCGGCGACTCGCTCGTCTGGAGCGAGTTCCTCTCGATCGAGGCCTCCATCCCGCGACGCACCGAGGAAGCGCTCGGGCCAGGCTTCGAGGTGCTGAACGCAGGCGTCACCGGCTATGCGACGACGCAGGAAGCGCGCTGGTACGAGGTGGCGGTTCGCCCGCTTCATCCCCGTGTCGTGGTGCTCGTGTATTGCATGAACGACATGCTGATCATGAGCGGGCCCTTCGAGCGCTTCGCCACCGGGAGCGATCGCGCGGAGAAGGACGCTCAGGACGCGTTCTTCGCGCGCGAGGCGCCCGTGCGGCGCGAGACGATCGACGACGTGATCTCGAGGCGCGAGCGCGGCGCGACGTTCCGCCTGCTCGCTCGGGCGCTCGGCATGTGGGAGCGTTGGCGCTTCTCCGGTCACTACGTGGACGAGTACCTCATCGTGGCGAACGACGAAGCGCGCCGGGCGCGCCTCTCCGCGGCGCTGACCCGGCTCGGCGCTGCCATCCGGGCCGACGGGGCCGTTCCCGTGCTCGTCATCTCGCCCGTCCTCGAGGAGTGGGAGCGCTACCCGTGGGCGGGGGTGCACGACTTCGTGCGCGGCGCTGGGGAGAGCGCGGGCTTCCACGTCCATGATCCCCTCGACGCGCTCCGCACGGGGCACGAGCCCGCCGAGCTGCGGATGGGGACGGACAACCTCCACTACGGCCAGACCGGCAGCCGGATCTTCGGCGGCGTCCTCGCCGACGCCGTCCGGGAGGCGCTCGAGTGACGGTCCTCCGAGATCACGTCGTGCACGGGCTACCCGAGGCGGCCGCCGCGATCACACCGCCGATCGATCGCGACGCGGCCGACGCCGCGCGGACGACCAAGCTGAAGCGAGGCGGCGTGCTGCGCGGCCTGGTGGCGCTCTGCGCCGCTGGCGTGCTGTTCTTCTTCGGACGCTGGGTCGGCGCCTCGATCGCGGTGACGCTCGGCTCGCTCACGCTCGTCCTGGCCCTCGCTTCGCCGACGCGGGGCTACGTGGCGCTGACGAACGCGGTGGAGCGGCTCGGTGAGCTCATCGGCTCGTTGCTCGCCTGGCTGCTCCTCACGCCGGTGTTCCTGCTCTTCTTCGTTCCCTTCGGGCTGCTGGCACGTCGCGGGCGCGGAGACCGAATGGGGCGCGCGTTCGATCGATCCGCGAAGACGTACTGGATCTCTCGTCCGGTGAAGAGCGACGCCGATCGGCGCGCCGACCTCGAGCGGCCCTACTGATGCGGATCCTCGGGATCAGCTGCTGGTACCACGACGCAGCGGCGTGCTTGCTCGAGGACGGCCGCATCGTCGCCGCCGCGCAGGAGGAGCGCTTCACGCGCATCAAGCACGACGAGGCGTTCCCGGAGAACGCGGTGCGCTACTGCCTGGCCGAAGCGGGCAGCAAGCAGCTGGACGCGGTCGCGTTCTACGACAAGCCGATCCTGAAGCTCCATCGGATCCTCGAGACGACCCTCGCCACGGCGCCGCGCGGGCTGGGGATCTTCGCGCGCGCGCTTCCGATCTGGCTGAAGGACAAGCTCTGGATCGAGCCGAAGGTCCTCGACGCGCTTCGCCGGCTGGGCGTGCCTGGCGATCCGCGCATGTGCTTTCCGGAGCACCACTTCTCGCACGCCGCGAGCGCGTTCTTTCCCTCGCCCTTCCCCGAGGCAGCGGTCCTCACGCTCGACGGCGTCGGAGAGTGGGCGACCGCCAGCATCGGCGTCGGCGAGGGCAACACGCTGCGCCTCCTCGAAGAGCAGCGCTTTCCGCACAGCCTCGGGCTGCTCTACAGCGCGTTCACCTACTTCACTGGGTTCAAGGTCAACAGCGGCGAGTACAAGCTGATGGGCCTCGCGCCCTACGGGGAGGGCACGTACACGAAGAAGATCTTCGAGACCCTCGTCGACCTGAAGGACGATGGCAGCTTCCGCCTCGACCTCGACTACTTCGGCTACCTCGACGACGTCGTGATGACGAGCGCCCGCTTCGCCGAGCTCTTCGGCGGCCCGGCACGGAAGCCCGAGGATCGCATCACCAAGCGAGAGATGGATCTCGCGCGCTCCATCCAGGAGGTCACGGAAGAGATCGTGCTGCGCACGGCGCGGCATGCGCGGGCGCTCACGGGAAAGCGGCATGCGTGCCTCGCGGGTGGAGTGGCGCTGAACTGCGTCGCCAACGGGCACCTTCTCCGAGCGAACGTGTTCGACGACCTCTGGATCCAGCCCGCCGCGGGCGATGCGGGAGGTGCCGTCGGCGCGGCCTATGCCGTCTGGCACGGCCTCTTCGACGGGCCTCGCGAGGTCGACGGCGTGCACGACCGCATGCAGGGCGCGTATCTCGGGCCCGAGTTCGGAAGCGATTCGATCAAGGCGCTCCTCGACGCGCGCGGCTGGCCCTACGAGACCTTCGAGGACGACGACGCTTGGGCCGCACACCTGGCGGAGGCGCTCGCCGCGCAGAAGGTCGTGGGCGTCCTTCAAGGCCGGATGGAGCTCGGCCCTCGCTCACTCGGCAACCGATCGATCCTCGGCGATCCGCGATCGTCGGCGATGCAGTCGGTCATGAACCTGAAGATCAAGCAGCGCGAGAGCTTCCGCCCGTTCGCGCCGAGCGTGCTCGAGGAGCGGACCGCTGACTACTTCGAGCTCGACCGACCCTCGCCCTACATGCTGCTGGTCGCGGACGTGAAGAAAGAACGGCGCGTCGCCGGGAGCGAAGACCGCTCGACCGATCTGCTCGAGTGGGTGAACCGCACGCGAAGCGACGTGCCCGCGATCACGCACGTGGACGGCAGCGCCCGGATCCAGACCGTCAGCCAGGAGACGAACCCGCGCTATCACGCGCTGCTCTCGGCCTTCGAGGCGAAGACGGGCATCGCGATGCTCATCAACACCAGCTTCAACGTGCGAGGCGAGCCCATCGTCTGCACGCCCGAGGACGCCTATCGCTGCTTCATGGGCACGGAGATGGACGTGCTCTCGCTCGGCCCGTTCGTGCTCCGGGCCGAGGCCCAGCCGGGGTTCGCGGACCGCGCGTCGCACAAGCGAACGTTCGCCGCGGACTGACCGATCCCCGGGTATGCTCCGCCTCGGGATGGGACGGCTACGCTACGCGGGGAAGTTGCTCGGGCACATCGTGCGCTTCGCGTCCGAGAACAAGATCTACTGGATCGTCCCGCTGCTGCTCGTGCTCGGGCTGCTCGGGCTCGTGATCTTCACGGGCCAAGCGTCGACGCCGTTCATCTACACGCTCTGGTGACACGGGATCGGCGGCTGGAGCGCCGGCTCGGCGCCGTCGTGATCGGGTGGGCGTTGCTGCTCGCAGCCAACGATGCGCTGCCGTACGTCGGGCTCCGCGACGACTCTTGCCAGACGATGTTCTGCGGCCTCGAGTGGGGAGACACGTGGAACAGCCACCTCTTCGTGCCGCAGCACGCGGTCTCCGACGTCTGGGCCTACCTCGACGTGACGGACGTCGAGATCACTCCGGCGCCCACCGACGCTCGTATGGCCGTGATCGGGCGCTGGCTCTCGGCTCCGGGCCGCGATCGAAACACCGAGGCCGTGCGCGTCGCCGTCTCCCAGCTCTGCGCGCGCGGGCATCGCGTCGCGATGTCGACGCGTCGCACCGACGGCGAGCACCCGGTGATCCGCCACGACGACGCGTGTGCCGAGCCGGAGATCGGCTCGCCGCACGCGTGGATCCCGATCCGACTCTTCGAGACCGACATCCCGCACCGGCCGCCGCACCCGTGATGCGCATTCCCATCGCGGACATCCGCCTCCGTGCGTTCCTCGCGCTGCTCGTGCCCGCGATCGTGGGGCACGCGATCCAGCTCCTCGGGGAGGACGAGCCCTGGACCCTGCGCGCGTCGGAGAGAGCGTCGATCACGCCCGGCTGGCACCTCGCGCTCCCGCCCGTCGTCCCGCTCCTCCTCGCCCTCGCGCTCGGTCTCGCCGTGCTGGTGCTGGCGGTGCGGCCGGGACGCGGACCGTTCCTCGCCGTCGCGGCTCTCTACGCGGCTCACTACCTCACGTATCCATGGCGCATCCGCAACCACATGACGACCATGCTCGCGGGGCTCGTCGTCGTCGCGCTCGTCATGCTCGTCGCCCGCTCTGGCGGTGCGCTCGTCCCCGGACGGTCGCTCGCGCGACGCGTCGATGCGATGGCCGTCCGCGGGCTCGGCCTCGTGATCGCCGTGCAGTACTTCTTCGCCGGTCTCCACAAGCTCAACCCGGGCTTCCTCGAC
>JBBSAT010000309.1:0-9515 GCA_038252025.1 Polyangiales bacterium
CTCCCTGGAAGGGAGAGGGAAGGGAGGCTCCCTGGAAGGGAGAGGGAAGGGAGGGGGAGGGTCAGCGGACGTGGTCAGGGGCAGGTGCCGGGCGTCGGCGCCTGGCAGGTGCCGCCCATGCAGGTGAGGCCGAAGCGGCAGTTGTCCGGCGTCGCGGTGCAGGTCGCGCCGAGCGTGCGACGCGCTTCGCAGACGGACGGAGTCGCCGAGCTGCACAACGCGTACGCGCTGCACGTCTGCGTGACACCGTCGACCAGGCCGCACTGCGCGCCGATGTGCACGAAGGACGCGGTCAGGCAGACGTTGTTGCCGTGCCCGTCGTCGCCGCAGTGGTGGCCACGGCGCGTGTCGCAGAGCGAGGCCGCCGGATCGCATGCCGAGCCGGCCGACAGCACCGCCATGCAGTGGCTCGTCGCTGCGTGGCAGGTGAAGCCCGACGCGCAGAGGTGATCGCTGCCCGGCGCGCAGTCGGCGCCCGCCGTCCCGTACTGAACCATGAGACAGGTGCGGCCGCGCGCGTCGAGGTGGTCCGTCGTCGTCATGTCGAACTCCGCCGCGCACGCGAAGCCGGCGAGCACGTCGCAGTTGTCACGACCGGTCGTCGAGTTCGAGCACGTGTTGCGCCCGCTCATCGCGCGATCCGGCGCCGCGCAGCTGCCGTCGAGACAGAGCAGGCTCGTCGCGCCGTAGCAGTAGAGGCGCACGGGGGCGCCGTCCGAGTTGGTGCCCATCGCGCACTGCGCGTCGATCCCGCAGTCGCCGTTCTGCGCGACGTCGCCGGGGAGTGGAAGGCAGGAGGCCGGCCCGACCGGGTTCAGGAACGCGTCGCAGCTCGCCATGCGCGCCGCGAGGCACGCGGCCGCGTCGGCGACGCCGTTCGTCATCGGGATGGTGCCCGCGCTCTCGCAGCTGGCCGTCTGCACCTCGACGCAGGTCGCCATGTCCTCGTACGCAGCGATGAAGAGCTCGGGTGAGCAGCTGGAGTACTGCGTGCAGTACCCGGTCGCCTGCGTCGCGCAGCTCGCGCCGCCTCCGCCACCGTCGACGCTGCCGCCGCCGTCCTCGCCGCCGCCGCCGCCGTCGTCGGTGGTGCCGCCGTCGGTCCCGCCGACACCGGTGTCGACGTCGCCGACGGGCGTCGGCGTGCTGCAGCCGGTGATCGCCAGCAGGCCGCAAGCGAAGAGATACCAGGGCGCGATTCGAAGTCGTCTGTTCATGAAGTTCCTCGTGGTCGAGCGTCACGTGACGCCGAGCGAGGCCCTCAGAGCACTGCCCGTGCCCGCACAAAACCGGGAAAACCAGCGATCTTCAGGTGTCGCGGAGCGTCAGTCGGGCAAGGTTTGCTCGACCGTTTCGGCTCGCCGCTTCAGTTCTCTTCGCGCTCGAGCCTTCGCACTGTCAGATCGAGGTGCGCCGCGCCGCTCAGCACGTAGTCGGTCTCGACCTCCATGCGACGGTGCGTCGTGATGGGGCGCGCGCGGTCGCTGTCGCCCGTCTGCTGGAGCGCGTCGAGCACCGAGCTCGGAAGAGACGAGACCACGTGGCCTGGCGTGCGCAGGCCGCGCGCGGGCATGCGCGTCGAGAGCACGAGCGTCCTCGAGCCGTAGCGATGGCGGATGGCCTCGAGCACCCCTGCGAGATCGCGCGGCTCGGGGCGCTCGAGATCCACGTCGTTGCCCGGCTGGACGAGCACGGTGAGCGACTCGCCCGCTGCGCTCTCGGGGATGTGCAGCGTGACGATGCGGCTCGTCTCGTCGCCCTCCCAGGCGCGCAGCACCACGCGCACGCGGACGTCCTCGCCTGGATCGACCTCGGTGCTCGCGACGCTCGCGTCCACGATCTCCGCAGTCTCGCGCTCGAAGCGCAGCGTGAGGTCCACGTCCACCGACGTGAGCCGCGTGGTCACGAAGGGATTGGCGTAGGCGGCCTCGACGAGATCGAAGAGCCGGAGCTGCGAGAGCGCGCTCGTCTGCTGCGCGCCGGTCGGGCTGAAGCCGTGGTCGAGCACGTCGATCGGCTGCGCGATGCCGTCGAAGGTCACGCGGCTCGCCGCATCGAACGTCACGAAGTCCGCATCACCGGCGACGCTCTTCACCGCGCTCTGCAGGCTCGTCGTCAGCAGCGTGCCGACGGCGGTGCGGTGGCTCGCGAGCTCGAAATTCCACTCGCTGCGCTCGGTGGACGGGATGCCGTGGAGGCGGAGGTGCACCGGGATCATCGCGGGCTGGAGCGACGTGTCGATGACGATGGTCGACTGCCGGTCCTGCACGAGCACGCCGAGCGGCGCGATGGGCTCCGCGATCTTGAAGGAGCGCTGCACCGTCGAGAGGATGTGGAGGACGCGCGCGACCGCCGTCGGATAGCCGACCTCGCCGATCTCCATCATCGGGTGACCGAACGCCGTCAGCCGGTCGCCCTCGACGTGCGTCACCGTGCCGACGACCGTGCTCGAGATGTCGCCGCGGGCGAGCGTGACGGCGAGCGCGCCGCCATCGACGAAGTGCGGCGGGCTCGCGGGCGTGCTCGACATCGTCCCGGTGCCGCCCGCCTGGAGCACTTCGATGCCGTATGGCGCGTAGGCCGCCGCGAGCATCGCGATCGCGCCCTCGTCGAGGCCGCCGACCAGCATCGGTGTCGAGGCGGGCGTCCACGTCGCGCCCTCGGCGCGCGGTGCGACCCGCGCAGCCATCTCGGTGAGCGCAGCGAAGGCGGAGCGCGGGTGATCTCCGAGGTAGGGCGTGATGCCGCCGAGGCGCGGGCGATGCGGCGCGTGCGCATCCGTCCCGAGCTCGCCCGACGGGGGAAGCGGCGTCGCGCCGGGGAAGCTGCCCGGCCGCGTGGGGCGCAGGAGCTCGCGTCGCATGTTCTGGATCGGCGTCACGCCCGCATAGGGATGCCGACCGAAGGGCCAGCCGTACGAGTACGCGCCGATGAGCCGATCGTCGATGAAGATGGGGCTCCCGCTCATCCCGCCCACGGTGTTCGCGTCCTCTAGGATCGGGTGCGTGCAGTGGATGATGATGAGGTCCTGATCGGGCCGGAACCCGTGGAGCACGTCGACGACCTCGATGTCGAAGCGCTCCGGCACGGTCCCGCGGAAGACCGTCAGGCCGTAGCCCGTCATGCCGGGCCGGATCTCGCTCACCTCCATGATGTCGCTCGGCGCGCGCACCTGACCGGCAGCCATGAACGCGAGACACCAGGAGGAGAGGGCGACGAAGAGGACGAGGGGACGCACGAGCCGCATCGCGAGGGAGACTACTCCCTCCGCCCGGGCGCGCGAACCTGGAAGGGAGACGTGCGAGCACCGCCTCGTCCGGAGCGTGTACGATTCGCCTCGTGACGGGCTCCGAGGTCAAAGGTCCATGGTTCGTTTCGATGCGCGCGTGGCTCGACGCGAAGCGCTCGCGCGGCGATCTCGATCGGATGCTCGATCGGATGCCCAGCGAGCATCGGGGCGCCTTGGAAGGCTCGCTCACCTCTCAGTGGTACTCCGAGGAGGCCCTCGCGAGCGCGCTTCGAGCGATCGACCTGGAGCTGACGCGCGGTGACACCGCCGCCTTCGTCGACATCATCGACGCGTGCACGGAGATCGGCGTCTCGCGCTTCTTCCGGGTCCTGCTCCGTATCTCGACGCCGCGCTTCGTCCTTCGCCAGGTGCCGACGATGTGGCGGCAGATCCGGCGAGGGGACGCGACCGTCGAGATCGTCGACGTCGGCGACGACGTGGAGGTGCGCTACGGCGCGTTCCCGTTCTTCGCCGAGCCGCTGTACGAGCTCCTCACCCTCGGCAGCCTCCGGGCGCTCTTGCGGACCTGCACCGGGACGAACCCCCGCCTCGAGATCGCACATCGATCGTCGGACGCGCTCACGGTGCGCGTCGTTCTCTGAACCGGGCGCGGTACCCTCCGCGCGGAGGCCGTGAGATGAACGTCCGAAGCCGCGGTGCTCTCGCCCTCGCGTTCGCCGGTCTCGCCGCGTGCGCGCCTCCGCCACCACCACCCGTCGGCTCGATCACGCTCAGCCGCGACGTCCGCACGGACGACGTGGGCTGCACCGGGGCCTCGCCGCTGCTCGTGCGCTCACGGGGCGAGGACTTCGTGCTCGGCGTCGCGATGGACGGCGTCGTGCGCGCTTTCGACGTGGAGAGCGGCGCGCTCGCGTGGACGATCGCGCTCCCCGTGCCCGACGGGCGCGTGGCGAACGTGACGTCTTCTCCCGTGATGAGCGACGAGAGCCACCTCGTCATCGCCTATCAGCACGTGGTCCCCGGCACGTTCGATCGCGACGCGCACCGCGTCGTGGTCGTGGACCTCGAGGCGCGGGCGCTCGACCCGAGCTTTCCGGCGGTCACCCCCAGCGGGACGCGCCCGACGTGGGACGGCACCGGCACCGTCGAGTTCCTCGCCGCGCACTCGTTCTCTCGCGCAGCGCTGGTTCACGTCGACGCGCCGGATCGCGAGCGCGGTCTCGTCTACCTCACCTACGGCAACATCCGCGACGTACAGCCGTGGCACGGCTGGATCTTCGAGCTCGACCTCGACGCCTGGGCCAGCGGCGGCGCTGGCGCGGCGATCTCTTCGTACCTCCTCACGACGGCGGAGGACGACTGCGGCGTCGTCGGCCACAGCGGCTCCGAAGAGATGGTGTGTGGGGGCGGTGTCTGGGCCCCGGCCGGCGTCGGCGTGCGCAGCACGAGCGATGGCTTCGAGCTCCTCGTCCCGACGGGCAACGGCATGCTCGATCCGAACCGCGGCCAGTTTGCGAACGGGGTCTTGCGCACGGGACGCGGGCTCGGCTTCTCGCACGGCTGCACCGACGCGAGCTGCGCGAGCTGGGATCCGATCGAGCCCGCGCTCGCGTGCGTCGAGAGCTGCGAGGACCTCTTCGTGCCGCGCATGGAGCCCGAAGATCCTCCGCTCCGCCCCGCCTCGGGCCGGTGCGACGGGATGACGATGTTCGAGTGCTGGGGCCAGATCGACTGGGACTTCGGCGCGAGCACGCCGGTGGTCGTCGACCTACCGGGTGGGCCCGAGGTCGTGGTCGCTGCGGCGAAGGATGGGGCGGTCTACGTGTTCGACGCCGACCACTTCGGGACGCTCTACGATCGCCTCCAGATCGCCGACTGGTGCGGCGCGCCCGGCGACATCTGCCCGGCCGAGTGGGCCGGGATGATCGTGACCGAGCCGGTCGTCACGACCCTCGACGGCGCCCCGCTCCTGCTCGTGCCGACGTTCGAGTTCGATCGCACGCACGCGGGCGGCGTGGTGGCCGTCCGGCTCGCGATGGAGGACGGCGCGCCGCACCTCACACGCGTCTGGAGCGCGCCTTCGGGCGCCGAAGCCGTGGCTCGCTTCCGGCGGCACTCTTCGCGGCCCGTGCTCACCGAGGTCCTCGGCGAGCCCGTGGTGGTCGTGTACGACGTCGGCGACGCCACGGTGAACGGACAGCTCTTCGCGATCCGCGTGCGCGACGGAGAGGTCCTCGGCCGCGCGGAGCTGAGCGGGCCCGGCCAGCGCTACGTGCGGCCGCTCGTCGTCGACGACCGCGTCTGGATCAGCTCGTGCGCTCCGGGCGATGGCGCGGGACACCTCGAGGCCTATCGCATGTCGCCCGTCACGCTCTGAGCCTGCCCGCCAAATGCGAGCACCGGTCTCGCGCCCGGGCGCGTAACGTTGTCCGATGAGCAACGTCGAGAACCACACTGCGCGCTCGACCGTGAGACAGACGGGGGCTCTCGGGCCTCGAGCACGGAGCTCGCGGTTCGGCCTGCGCAACGTGCTGGGGTTCCTCCGCGCGCCGCTGCCGCTCCTCCAGCGGCTCACCGAGGATCACGGCGACGTCGTCGACATCCCCATGCTCGGCGCGCCGTGGCTGCTCCTGAACCATCCGGACGACATCGAGGCGTTCCTCGTCTCGCACAGCGCCAGCCTGGTGCGCGACGAGTTCGCGGTGTACCTCCGGCGGGTGCTCGGCGAGGGGCTCCTGACCTCGGACGGGGAGCTCTGGAAGCGCCAGCGTCGGCTCTCCTCGACCGCGTTCACGCCCAAGCGCATCCGCGGATATGCGAGCGCCATGAGCGAGGTGACCGATCGCGAGCTTCGCGGCGTGCGCCCGGGAGAGGTCGTCCGGCTCCACGAAGTGATGTCTCGGCTGACGATGGCGGTCGTCGCCGAGGTGCTCTTCGGCGCGGGCATCAGCGACGAGGACGTGAAGACGGTGGGCGAGTCGATGGGGGTGATGAACCACCTGCTCGCGCAGAGCCCCGAGGTGGTGCTCCGTCTACCGATCTGGATTCCGACGCCGGGCAACCGCGCGGCTACCAAGGCCGTCGCCAGGCTCGACGCGATCGTCTTCCGCATCATCGACGCGCGCCGCAAGAGCGGCGAGACCCGCGACGATCTCCTGGGCGCGCTGCTCGCGGCCGTCGACGAGGACGGCTCGCGCATGGACGATCGACAGCTGCGCGACGAGACGATCACGCTCTTCCTCGCCGGTCACGAGACCACTTCGCTCGCGCTCTCTCACGTCTTCTATCTCCTCGGAAAGCATCCGGAGATCGAAGCGCGCCTGCACGCGGAGCTCGAGAGCGTGCTCGGCGGTCGGCTCCCGACACAGGAGGACGTGCCGAAGCTCGTCTACGCGGATCGCATCGTGAAGGAAGCGATGCGACTCTATCCGCCGGCATGGGTCACCGGCCGTGAGGTCGCCCGGTCGATCGAGCTCGCGGGTCGCACGATTCCTCCCAAGACGCAGGTCGTCGTGAGCCAGTGGATCGTCCATCGCGATCCTCGTTGGTGGCCGAGCCCCGAGGCCTTCGATCCGGACCGCTTCCTCCCCGAGGTGGTCAAGACGCGCCCGAAGTTCGCGTACTTTCCGTTCGGCGGCGGCCCTCGCGTCTGCATCGGAAACCACTTCGCGATGATGGAGGCCGTGCTGATGCTGGCGATCATCGCGACGCGCTTCCAGGTCGAGCTGCTTCCCTTCGAGGAGCTCGAGTTCTCTCCCTCGGTCACGCTGCAGCCGAAGGATCGCGGCGTGCGCGTGCGCTTCGTGCCGCGCGCGGCGAGGGCGAGCATCGCTCGGGAGCAGCTCACCCCCTGAGGCCGCGTCTACTACGGTGGTAGTGCATTGAGAAGGCACACGTCCGAGACCGTGCACGCGGTCGTTCGCAGCGTGTACGTCTCGGTGCCCGAGTCGTCCCAGATCGAGACGCTGCTCGGCGGCGGCTGGTCCCGCCGGACCGGGATGATGATCACGCCGGGGACGGGGCCGAGATCCTCTCCGTCGGCGAGGTGCGCGATCCCCTGTCCGTCGTAGCGTACGTACGCGACGAGATCGGGCGTCGAGGTCGTCTCTAGATCGATCGGGTACTCGGGATGCGTCCGGATCAGCTCGAAGAGCAGCTCGGCGCGGATCACGCGCGGACGATGGCCCGTCGCCATGATGATGAGCGGCTCGCCCGTGACGTCGGACATGCGGATCGTGATCGGGAGCGGCCCGACCTCGAGCGCGCCGAGGAACGCGCGCGCGTCCGGCACCAGCGAAGTGAAAGTGACCGAGAGCGGCGGGGGCTCGGGGACGGTCGGCGCCGGGGTCATCGGCCCCGTCGGGCGGACGGGCATCACGGGGATGGCGATCGGGATCGGCACCCTCTCTGGCTCGTTGTTCTGCGTGAAGTACACCGCGAGGACCACCGCGCCGATCGCGAGCACGAAAAAGCCTCCCGTGAATGCGGCGCCGACCATGAGCGCGACGCGCCGGTTCCTCCGCTGCGGGGCCGGCGTGAGCATCGGCGTCGGCTGCATGCCCAGGCCCGGCGCGAGAGGTCTCGGCGGCGGCGGCATCGAGCTCGCGTCGGCCGCTCGCTGTAGAGCCACGGCCGCCGGCGTCGCCATCGGGATCGAGAGGCGTTCCTCCGCCGACGGCTGCGCGGCCGGCTGATCGGGCTCGGCGAGGGCCCAGCCCTTCTCGGGAAATAGCCACTGCACCAGCCGCGCGAGCTGCTGCCGGTCGTAGCCCGCCGCCGTCTCGTGGAGGAGCTCGCGCAGCTCCTGGCTCAGCTGCTGGGCGCTCGGCATGCGCTTGGTCGGGTCGATCGCGAGGCACGAGAGCACCATGCGGTCGAGCCGCTCGGGCACGTGCGCGTTGAACTTGCTCGGTGGGTCCCACAGCCCGGACTGGAGCAGCCGTGCAGCAACGGCGGGATCGTCCGGCGGGATGAGCGAGCGCAGCGTGAGCAGCTCCCAGAGCATCACACCCAGCGAGAACACGTCGGCGCGCGCGTCGATCGGATCGCCCGAGCTCTGCTCCGGCGCCATGTAGCTGATCTTGCCGATCGAGACGCCGCTCGCGGTCTTGAGCACGTTGTCGGCGGCCTTCACCAGCCCGAAGTCCGAGACCTTCACCGCGCCCTCGTTCGACACGAGGACGTTCTGCGGGCTCACGTCGCGGTGGACGATGCCGAGCGGCGAGCCATCGTCGCCGCGCTTGCGATGCGCGTGGTCGAGGCCGTTACAGGCCTCTGCGGCAATGAAGAGCGCTGCGGCGAGCTCGAGCTTCTCCTTCCGCTCCACCAGGCGCTGCATGATCTGGGAGAGCGAGACGCCTTCGACGAACTCCAGGGCGAGGTAGGGCTCGGGCTCGATCCCGAAGTCGATGACCTGCACGAGGTTCGGGTGATCGAGGCGCGCGTTCGTCCGCGCCTCCGCCGCGAAGCGCTCGAGAAGGGAAGGGTCCCTGCGGTACTGCGGGAGGATGCGCTTGATCGCGACCTTCTTGCGAAAGCCCGCCTCGCCGACGCGCTCGCCGCGATAGACCACGGCCATACCGCCCTGCCCGAGCTGCTCGAGGAGGCGGTAGGGACCAAAGGTCTCTGGAGTAGCCAGAGGCTGCGCCGTCACGGGCGCCAACCTATCACGTGCCGAACAGCGCTCCGGGACGTGGCTCTCACGGCAACGTCACCGCGACGTGGTCCGTGCCGTCGGGGCTCGTGAAGCGGCCGACGCGCGTGACGACGCACGCGCGGAACGATGCGTACGGACCGCCGGTCGGCCCCGTGATGCGGACGTTGGTCGCGCGGTTCGCGCCGTCGAGCTGGAAGTCGAACGTCCAGCGCGCGCTCGGCGGCGGGGTCTCTCCCTCGAACGTGTCTCGCCAGCACGCGTCGATCACGGCGTGGCGCGCTTCCCGCGCGACGGCAGAGTCGCGGGCGGGGCGAGCGTGCGAGGGATGCGGCGCCGGCGGCGGCACGGGAGCCAGCGCGGCTTCGGTCTCCCCTTCGTCGCCTTCGTCGGTCTCGTGTTCGTCGGTCTCGTCGCCTTCCACGTCGTCGTCTTCGGCCACGTCGTCTTCTTCGGCCTGGACCGCGTCTCGATCGACCCGGATTCCGTCGCGGTCCAGCGAGATCGAGTCGCCCTGCCGCGTGTGGATCTCGACGCCCGAAGGGCCGAAGTGGATGTCGTCACCTTCGCTCGGAGGCGGGAGCGTCGCGAAGGGATCTTCCGCTGCGATGC